>JAPUHN010000127.1 GCA_027297685.1 Alphaproteobacteria bacterium
AGGCAGACGAATTATTGGCAGCTGGCGACATGGACGGCAGCACCGTCTGGCGGAAGATCATCAAGGCTATCGAAGTGCTGTAATCCACCGAGCCGGGTAGATCGACGCACTAAGTACAAAAAGCACATTCGCGGAACAAAATGCTCGATCTGGCGTTAGCTGGGCGTTAGCTGGGCCTGATAACCAGCATTAAAACTGCTCGTATTCTGCGGGTTCTAGGAGTTTCGTCGTTTAAGGAATGTTTAAGGCCGGCCGCGTGCGCCGTGCCTCAGGCTGGCCGGGATTACCGGAAGCCCGGTTAGCCGTCGTCGGCTGTAGAGCTGGCGTCTTCGGCCGTGTCGGCCGGCGGCGCGTCAGGATTGCCGCCAGCTGCCGCGGCGGCCGCCTTTTCAGCTTGAATACGCTCGTAGATCTCGCGCCGGTAGACGCTGACGTTCGACGGAAAGGTCAATCCAAGCTTGATCGACTTGCCCCGAACGTCGACGACAGTAAGTTCAATGTCGTCGTTGATAATGATCGATTCGCCGATCTTACGTGTCAGATAGAGCATGTTTCTACAATTGGCCCGGCGACCAAGGGGGCGCAAACCCCCTACAATCACTAAGTTGGCGACGATCTACCGGCCGATCCTCCCTGGTTCGTCGCGCGCAGTCTATCCCGGTTTACGCCTGGTTCACAGGACGTTGTTTAGGTTCGAAACGACATTCGACAAATTGTGCAGGGTTGCAACGGTAGCCATAGAGTTACGCTTGGTGCCCAAGAGGGGCGAACCGTCACGACATTGAACCCCGCCGCGGTACCGGTCGTAGGGTGCCTTGGGGAAAACGGTCGGTGTGTACCTGGCCGCCGTGTCCTTATTCACCTGCTACGACATCAATTCCCCGATGTTTTCTGCAAGCTTTCAGCGTCACGGACAAGGCGCAGAAACTCAGCGCGCTCGCCTCTCGGATCGGGGCCGCGCGCGCCATCGGCGAGGCGCGCCACTTGATCGAGGCTGAAGCCTCCGAGATCCGGCGTGCCCCGCAGCGCCAGGCCGAAGGCCGCTACGGCGGCGGCGAAGCGCGCCTCGCGAGGGGTCGCTTCAAGGTTCGCGTGAGCATCGGCGAAGGTGATGGGCCGCGATATTTCTCGTGCACGCTGCTGTCCCGGCAGTTTGTATCGGATGGTGAGGTGGGCGAATTCACGCGCCACATCGTTGTCGATGTTTGCCGGTCGCGATGGCGGCTTCGCCTTCGCGGCGGCGCTTTGGTAACGCAGCGATCGTGGCGGCGGTGCGGCGCCCAGCGGGCGGAACTCGTAGAGTAAAGTCACGCTGTGGCCGCTGCCAACCTCGCCGGCGTCCACACGATCATCGGTGAAGTCACGGTAGGCCAGACGCCGGGTCTCGTAACCGATCAGGCGATACTCCGCGACCTGCTGCGGATTGAACTCGATTTGTGCTTTCACATCGTCCGCGATCGGCGTCAGGGTGGCGGCCAGCTGGTCTTCGAAGAGGCGTCGTGCCTCGCCCAGTCCATCGAGATAGGCGGCGATGCCGTTGCCCTGCTGCGCCAGGCTCTGAGCGATGCGGTCGTTGAGGTTGCCGGTGCCGACGGTGAAGACCGACAAGTAAACGCCGCTTGTGCGCTTGGTGGCGATGAGCTCGCCGATGGCGCCGCTATCGCTTGGACCAACGTTGAAATCGCCATCGCTGAACAGCAAGATCCGGTTCACACCTGCAGGATCGAAGTGCTGTTCTGCCAGGCGATAGGCGAGTTGCAGACCTGCGCCGCCGGCGGTACTGCCACCGGCCGAAAGTCTCTCGATCTCACTTTGGAGGCGGTTCCTACCGCTGCCCGGCAGCGGCTCGAGCACCACCTGGGCAGTGCCGGCGTAGACCACGAGGGCCGCGTGATCTTGGGGACGCAACTGTCCGACCAAAAGCTTCAAGGCACGCTTGACCAACGGCAAGCGGTCGTTGGCCTTCATGGAACCGGAGATATCGACCAGAAGTACCAAATTGGCGGCTGGACGTTCGGCCGCGCGTAAGGGCTCCCATGCCTTGATACCGACATGCAGCAGGCGCGTTTCGGAATTCCACGGGCTCGGCAGCACATTGGCGCTGATGGCAAATGGTTTTGCCGGGTCCGCCGGATCGGCATAGGCGTATTCGAAGTAATTTACCATCTCCTCGATACGCAGAGCATCGCGCGGCGGCAAAAAGCCGTCGCTGATCATGCGGCGGAGCCGGCTGTAAGCAGCGGTGTCGACTTCCATGGCGATGGTCGAGAGTGGCGCTTCGGTCACCTGCTGCCAGGTGTTCTCTGCAAAGCTTGGATAACGCTCGCTCTGCGGTGGATAGGTAACTGACAGTGACTGCGCCGAACCTGCCGGCACCGCCCTCATGTTTAACTGCGCGCCTGGTGCCACAACGCTGGGAGCCTCCCTTGCGGTTGCGGCAGTGGAGCCGGAGCCCGCCGACGATCCCGCTTTATCTTGATTATCGATAGTACACGCGGCGAGTAGTGCCGCTGCGGCAAACGCCAAAGCAAGGCCATACCTGCGCCCGGCGGTCGGTAAAGATGCGATTGTCATAATGATGTCCCCGTTTCTTCGTGAAGACGCCCAGCTTGTGCCGCGTTTCGGGCGAGAATTGGGAGGGACGGGGGCGGGGGCGCGGCGAAAGTTGGGCGAAAATTTGGCGGGGCAGCGCATCAACCCGCGATTGTGTGCAGATTCGATCGGTATGGTATCGCCAATACTCCGCCAGGCGTCTCCGTTGTCCGGTTTACTGTTTCTTAACAGCACGGCGTGATACTGGCGAAGTTAAGACAAATTTTCGGTAAATTGTTTGCGAATGCCTGCCATGGCGGCGTCATAAGGCGTCCGGAGCGGGCGGAACGGCACGGATGGATTTCAACAACGTCCCGATAATGCAGATGATGACCAAGAGAATGTCTTGGTTGTCGCGCCGCACCGAAATCATTGCGCAAAACGTCGCCAATGCAGATACGCCCGGTTTTAAGGCGCGCGATCTGAAACCGATGAATTTTCGCGAACTGGTCGACCGCGAAGCCGGCCCGAGAAACGCTGGGCCGCGTTTGACCAATGCCCGCCATTTGACTGGAACGCGGGCGACCCAGTCGTTCGATACCGAGCGTGCGCCCGACCGGTTCGAGACCAGCATCAACGGCAACGATGTGAGCCTCGAGCAGCAATTAACCCGCCTCGGCCAGACCCAGTTGTCATATCAAGCCACGACAAACCTTTACCGCAAACATCTCGATATGTTCCGCATCGCACTCGGCCGCGGCCGATAGCGCATAGTGCCAAGGAGGAACTCCGTTGTCTGAATTTCAAAAGGCCATGCAAGTCGCCACGTCGGGCATGATCGCGCAGAACATCCGCGTTCGGGTGATCTCGCAAAACATCGCCAACGCCGAAAGCCTGGCGACCAGTCCAGGTGGTAAGCCCTATCAACGCCAGACCGTATCGTTCAAATCCGTGATGGATCGTGCGAGCGGCGTCGAAGTGGTGGAGGTCGGCAAAATTGGTGTCGATCGGACAGAGTTCGGCCGGCAGTTCAACCCCGGTCATCCGGCAGCCGACGCCAATGGCTACGTGCAGCTTCCGAACGTCAAACCGCTCATCGAAATGGTCGATTTGCGGCAGGCCCAACGCAGTTACGAAGCCAACTTACGCGTGGTCGACGTGGCGCGCACCATGGTGGCGCGCACCCTTGATTTACTTCGCTAATTCGAGACCATCTTTAAGGAGTAGACGGATATGACAACGTCCATGTCGACCGCTATCAGTGCCTACGTTGACGCCGTCAAAAACGGTGGTGCTGGCGCCGGACCGAAGGCGGAGACGCCGGGCGGCAATTTTGCCGAACTGGTGAAATCGATTGGCGAAAGCGCTCTCGAAGCGGGCACCAAGGCCGACCAGTTGTCGATTGCCGCAATCGAAGGCAAGGCCAACGTCGCTGAGGTGGTCACCGCCGTCGCCAATGCCGAACTGGCGTTGCAGACGGTGGTCGCCGTGCGCGACCAGGTGGTCCAGGCATACCAAGAAATATTACGGATGCCGATCTAGGTGCAACGCGCTGCCTCATTCGATAATTCGCAGAAGGCGTTCGTATGGAAATGGCTCAGGTGCTCGATGTTTCGCGTGAAGCGGTCATCGTTCTATTAAAATTGGCGGCGCCGTTGATGATAATGGCCCTCGTGGTCGGCTTGGTCATATCGTTGTTTCAGGCGCTAACCCAAATACAAGAGATGACCCTAGCGTTCGTGCCGAAGATCTTGGTGATTTTCGTCTCGCTGCTGTTTTTCCTGCCGTTCATGGTGACCACCCTGGTGACCTTTACACAAGGTTTGGCCAGCCGAATAATCGGCCTCAGTTAGCGCCGTCATCTGACATGCTCGAAGGGCTGCTCGTTTCAGATGTCTACCTATTCCTCGCGGTGTTCGCCCGAATGGGTTCGGCGATGATGGTCTTGCCCGGGTTCGGCGAAGTGACGATTCCGGCTCGGGTGCGTCTCGCTCTGGCTTTGACCATTTCGTTCGTCGTCTTCCCGCTTGTCGTCGATCTTATTCCACCGATGCCGTCGAACCCAACGGGGCTTGCCGTATTCATCGGTGGCGAAATTCTTATTGGCATTGTCATCGGCACCATTGCGCGCATACTCGTCTCGAGCCTGCAGGTCGCCGGCACCATTATCGCGTTCAATTCCGGGCTTGGCAGCGCCCAAATGTTCGACCCCACTGCCGGCCAACAGGGTGCAATTACCGGTGCGTTTTTAGCGACGATCGGTGTGACGCTGCTGTTCGTGACCAACCTGCACCATCTGCTGCTGTTTGCTTTGGTCGATAGTTATCAATTGTTTGCACCGGGCGGCGTATTCCCGGTTGGCGATTTTTCCGACCTCGCAGCCCAGTTTGTCGCCCGCAGTTTCCGCATGGGTCTGCAGATCGCCATGCCGGTCGTCATCGTTGGAATTCTGATTTACATATCGATGGGCCTGATGGCGCGGCTGATGCCGCAGATCCAGGTTTTCTTCATTGCGCTGCCGCTACAAATGCTGGTCGCCTTCACCATCCTGGCGTTGACCATCGGGGCCGGCATGCTGTTTTTTCTCGACCAATTTGAAACCGCGATTCGCGATTTCCTGATCGTCAGCTAAGGCGCGCCGAGATGGCCGAAAACGATGATGACAGCCAAAAAACGGAAGAACCGACCCATAAGCGGCTAACCGATTCGCGCAACCGCGGCGACGTTGCGCAATCGCGCGAAGTCGCCAATTGGTTCATGCTGTTTTCGGCTGCTGTCGCCGTCGCGCTGTTCGCCCCGTTCAGCGCTCAGAAGATCGTTAACGCGACCTACCGATTTCTCGAACGGCCACATGATTTTGAGGTCGGTCCCGAAGCGCTGCGCCAACTGTTTTTCGATGTTGGGTCGGCCGTGGGGTTGGCGATCGCTGCGCCGATCGGGCTCTTTCTCATCGCCGCGGTATCCTCGTCGCTGGTCCAATATGGCGTGTTGTTCGCACCCGAGAAGCTGAAACCGAAATTGAGCAAAATTTCCCCGCTCGCCGGCGCCAAACGCATGTTCTCGCTGCGCTCGGTAACCGAGCTGCTGAAAGGGCTTTTGAAAATTAGTTTCGTCGCGGTCATCGCAGTGGTTGCGATCATGCCGATCTTCGACAAGCTGCCATTGCTGGCGACGATGACCTTGCCGGTATCGCTCGACATTCTCCACAGTGCGATAGTTCGTATGCTTGGCGGTGTTGTCGCCGTGGTGACCGTGCTGGCGCTGCTCGACTTTTTCTACCAAGTCTATGAACACCGCAAGAAGTTGCGAATGACCCAGCAGGAAGTGCGCGACGAGATGCGCCAATCCGAAGGCGATCCCCATATCAAGGCGCGGTTACGCCAGATCCGCACCGAGCGTGCCCGCCAGCGTATGATGCAGGCGGTGCCGGAGGCCGATGTGGTGATCACCAACCCGACCCACTATGCCATCGCATTGAAATACGAGCATGACGAGATGAACGCGCCGAAGGTCGTCGCCAAGGGAGTCGACGAAATTGCGCGGCGCATTCGCGAAACAGCCGAAGAACATGAAATTGCGATTTTCGAAAACCCGCCGCTGGCACGCTTGCTATACGGCACTGTCGATCTCGACGACTACATCAAGCCCGAACATTATCAAGCGGTGGCCGAGATTATCGCCTTCGTGATGGGTATCAAGAAAGACCGGCCGCGCCCGATGGCCGAACCCGTGGCCGATACCGGCGATTGATCGCGCCAGGGCGGCGGCGGCTATTGCCATGGTATCGGCTGACGTGACAATTTGGTCGCGCAGTCGGTAAATACTTGCCGAGCGATGGAGCCCGATTGATGGGAATAGTGCAAACTCAATGACTGCCGTGGATAAACATCCCGCCGAAAGCAAAGTAGCGCTATGGCGCGATCCAGTGTGGCTCGGCGTTGTCGCCATCTTTGTTGTCACCAGCGCCGTCGTGATTGGTGCTATCGCCGGGCGCGCGGCAGCAGTGATCGATGTTTGGGCGCTGGCAGTCGGCGGCGTCGTCGCCGCTTCTGTCGCAGCCGCTAGCGTGGCAATTGTAGCGTGGCGCCAGCAAACCGGTGCGCGTGCGACCGTTTCTTCCGAAATATTTCTGCAGGCTTTACCCCATGCGAGTGCGATCATCGACAACACCGGGCGCGCCCAGTCGGCGAACGACAAGTTTCAACAACTTTTTCCCGATGCGCAGCACGCGCCGCTCACAGCGCTCAAACGGCGTATCGGCGATGATATCGGCACCGGTTCTGCGGCGTCCGACCACATCGGCCGCCTGATCGTCGAGGCCGCATCGGGCAGTGCCGCGACCATCGACGTAGAGATCGTCGACGACGGCGATGGTATCAAAGGACTTTGTGTTTCGGCGATGCCGTTGGCAGATCAAAGCGGTTCAACGCTTTGGACCTTCGAGGACATTACCACCCAGCGCAGCGCGGCGGCCGAGGTTCGCGAAATCCAGGAAAATTTGACCGAAGCCATCACGTCTGCGCCGGTCGGCTTCTTTTCCGTCGATCAAGACGGCCGCTTTTTGCTGGTCAATGACGCGCTTGCGTCGTGGTTGGGCTATGAGCCGGGCGCGATAGAACAGCAAAACCTATGCCTGCACGACATATTGGTCGCGCCTTCTCCGCAGACTGCCGCCTACCGCGTCGCCGGCACTAAGGACGCTGAGGCGGAGGGCGCGGAACAGGAGGTGGCGTTGCTCTGCCGCGATGGCGACCCGCTGCCGGTCATCGTGATTCAGGCGGAAAATCGTAGCGAAGACGGCCGGCTGCGCACCAGCAGCGTGGTGCGTCAAATGGTGGTCGAGCACGAGACTCAACCTTCGCTCATAAGCAGCGAACATCGGTTTGAACGCATGTTCGAAAATGCGCCGGTCGGCGTTGTGCTGCTCGACGATCGAGGACGGGTAATGGAAGCGAATAAAGCCTGGCAGATGCTGGTGGCGCCAGGCGAAGAAAATCTAACCGGCCGATCGATTACCGAATTCGTTGCCGACGACAGCGCCGGCGACGTGGAAACCTGGATTGAGCGGGTCGCCGATGTTAGCGCACCAGTGACGCCGCAGGATGTCACCCTGCGCACCAAGACAACGACCGACGCCTCTCGCATCGCCACGATGTACTACAACCGTATGGAAGGTGCGCGAGACGCTAGCGGCTTGATTGTGCATTTCCACGAAGCGACCGAACAACGCAGCCTGGAAGAACAGTTCGCGCAGAGTCAGAAAATGCAGGCGATTGGTCAATTGGCTGGCGGAGTCGCGCACGATTTCAACAATCTTCTGACCGCGATGATCGGCTTTTGCGATCTGTTGTTATTGCGCCATAGCCCTGGCGACCAGTCGTTCGGCGATATTATGCAGATCAAGCAGAACGCCAACCGCGCCGCCCGGCTGGTGCGCCAGCTATTGGCGTTTTCGCGCCAGCAGACCCTGCAGCCGCGCGTTCTCAGTATCACCGACGTATTGGGCGATCTAACCAACCTGTTGCGCCGCCTTATCGGCGCCAACATCAAGCTGAATATCACCCACGGCCGCGAATTGGGTCTGGTACGGGTCGACCAGGGTCAACTCGAACAGGTTGTCATCAACCTGGCGGTCAACGCCCGTGACGCCATGCGCGACGGTGGCGAATTGACTGTCCGTACCTTCAACGAGTCGGTGGTCGTTGAAACCCGGCGCGGCTCTGAAGTCGTAGCGCCTGGTGATTACGTGGTGATTGAAATCGCCGACAACGGCAGCGGCATCGCGCTGGAAATTCAGGAGCGCATCTTCGAACCGTTCTTCACCACCAAGGAGATCGGCGCCGGTACTGGTCTCGGGCTGTCCACCGTCTACGGTATCGTCAAGCAGACCGGGGGTCAGATATTCGTCGACAGCGCGCCGGGTGAAGGCGCCAAGTTCACGATCATGATTCCCCGCCACGAGGCCGACGCAGCCGATGAGGTGCGTAAAGTCGACGTTTTCGATGGGTCGGCCGCGGCCGACACAACGGGCGTCGGCACCGTGCTATTGGTCGAGGACGAAGACGCTGTTCGTCTGTTTTCCGCCCGCGCGTTGCGCGCCAAGGGCTACAAGGTGTTGGAGGCGCGTACCGGCGAGGCGGCGCTCGAACTGCTCGGCGCAGTCGACGACTATATCGATCTCATGATCACCGACGTGGTCATGCCGGAAATGGACGGGCCGACGCTGATCAAGGAAATGCGCAACAGCCGGCCCGACCTGCGCGTCATCTGCATTTCGGGCTACGCCGAAGAGACGTTCCGCGACAAGCTCGACGAAAGCGACGACATCCACTTCTTGCCAAAGCCGTTTAGCCTCAACCAGTTGGCCGGCAAGGTGAAGGATGTGATGAACCTGCCCAACCTGCCCAACCCGTCGTAGCACCACCGGCTTTTGCTCCCGATATTAGGAGAACAAAAAAAGAACTTGCATATAAGAACAAAAGGGGTACATTGAGCTCTCTTTGTTGTACGTAGCCGGCTCCATTGCGGGTCGGGCGGCACTGTGGAATAACTGGAGGGATACCCATGGCGACATCGCTTCGCGTCGTTGAGAAGGACACTATGGAAGACAAGACTAAAGCGCTGGATGCTGCGCTGGGCCAGATTGAGCGTGCCTTCGGCAAGGGCTCGATCATGCGTCTAGGCGACGACTATGCGGTCGAGGTCGCGACAATTTCCACCGGCTCGCTGAGCCTCGATATCGCCCTTGGTATCGGCGGGGTGCCGCGCGGCCGGGTGGTCGAAATTTATGGCCCCGAGAGTTCTGGTAAAACCACGCTGGCGCTGCATATTATCGCCGAGTCTCAGAAGGCTGGCGGCACGTGCGCCTTCATCGATGCCGAGCATGCGCTCGATCCGATCTATGCCCGTAAGCTGGGCATCAGTTTGGACGACCTGCTGATCTCCCAGCCCGATACCGGCGAACAGGCCCTGGAGATCGCCGATACTCTGGTTCGTTCCGGGGCGATCGAAGTTCTCGTCATCGACAGCGTCGCGGCGTTGGTGCCGCGAGCCGAGCTCGAGGGCGAGATGGGTGACAGTCTGCCCGGTCTGCAAGCCCGCCTCATGAGCCAGGCGCTACGCAAGCTGACCGGCTCGATTTCAAAGTCCGAAACCACGGTCGTCTTTATCAATCAGATCCGCTACAAGATCGGCGTCATGTTCGGCAGTCCCGAGACCACCACCGGCGGCAACGCGCTCAAATTCTATGCCTCGGTGCGCCTCGATATTCGCCGTATCGGTGCGATCAAAGAACGTGACGAAGTGATCGGCAACCAGACCAAGGTCAAAGTTGTCAAGAATAAGCTGGCGCCACCGTTCAAGGTAGTCGAATTCGATATTATATACGGCGAAGGCATTTCGAAGATGGGCGAGTTGATCGACCTTGGGGTGCAGGCCGGAATTATCGACAAATCGGGCTCGTGGTTTTCCTGCGGCGACGAGCGTATCGGCCAGGGCCGGGAAAATGCCAAAACTTTTCTTAAAGAGCATCCCGATCTGGCCGTAGACATCGAGAACCGTATTCGCGCCAATGCCGGGTTGATTTCCGAGACCATGTTGGGATCGCCGGAGGTGTTGACCGGCGATGACGACGAAGACGAGGCGCTCGCCGAGGGCGCCGATTGACAGGTGGAGAGTAACTAAATTAGACCGTCAAACCAGTGTGGCGGCGGAGCGATAAACAAGCGGCGTCCCACGGGGCGCCGCTTTTTCCATGGCGGACCCGCTAACGGCCCCCTCGACAGCTATCGGGGCGCAAGGTAAAACGCCGGACCGTCCCGTGGTTCGTCGATGCCTTGTGACGGCGCGCGATAAACTCATGAACCCAAGGCCTGCGCCGATGTTCATGGACTTAAGCGTTGAGCCGACATCGACGGGTCCAATTTCACCAGTCCAAGTTCGCTTAAACGATGGCAACGACAAACGAAATCCGTTCGGCATTCCTCGATTTCTTTGCCCGGCATGGCCATGAGATCGTCGACTCGTCGCCGCTGGTGCCGCGCAACGACCCCACGCTTTTGTTCACCAATGCCGGTATGGTCCAGTTCAAGAATGTATTTACCGGTGCCGAGACGCGGCCGTACCTGCGTGCGACAACGTCGCAAAAATGCGTGCGTGCGGGCGGCAAGCACAACGATTTGGAAAATGTCGGCTACACCGCGCGCCATCACACTTTTTTCGAGATGCTCGGTAATTTTTCGTTTGGCGACTATTTCAAAGAGATGGCCATCGAGTTGGCGTGGAATTTGATCACCAAAGAGTACGGCCTGCCGGGTGAGCGCCTGCTAGTTACGGTCTACGCCGAGGACGATGAGGCGTTCGATCTGTGGAGACGGATTGCCGGTCTACCGGATGAGCGCATTATTCGTATCGCGACCCACGACAATTTTTGGCAAATGGGTGATACCGGTCCCTGCGGTCCCTGTTCGGAAATCTTTTTCGACCACGGCGAGCACATTCCCGGTGGCCCGCCAGGCAGCCCGGACGAGGACGGCGACCGGTTTATCGAAATTTGGAACTTGGTGTTCATGCAGTATGAGCAGCACGCCGGCGGAGACCGCGCGGTGTTGCCGAAACCGTCGATCGATACGGGTATGGGGCTCGAACGCCTCGCCGCGGTGCTCCAGGGCAAGCACGACAATTACGAAATCGATCTTATGCGCTCGCTAATCGAGGCCTCGGCGGAAGCGTCGAACGTCGCTGCCGATGGCGAGCATGCGGTCAGCCACCGGGTAATTGCCGATCACCTGCGCGCCTGTTCATTTCTGATGGCCGACGGGGTATTGCCGTCGAACGAAGGGCGCGGCTATGTGCTGCGCCGGATCATGCGCCGGGCGATGCGCCACGCTCATCTGTTGGGGTGCCGCGACCCGCTGATGTATCGCCTGGTCCCCGCCTTGATAAGCGCCATGGGTCAAGCCTTCGGCGAGCTTGGCCGGGCGCAAGCGTTGATCAGCGAAACCTTCAGGCTGGAAGAACTGCGCTTCAAGCAGACCCTCGATCGGGGACTGCGTTTGCTCGAAGACGAAACCGACCGGCTTGGCGAGGGTAAGACATTGTCGGGCGAAGTTGCGTTCCGCCTCTACGATACCTTTGGCTTTCCCCTCGACCTCACCGAGGACATCCTGCGCGGTCAGGGCCGTAGCGTCGACACCGCCGCGTTCGATGCGGCAATGGACCGACAGCGGGCGGCCGCGCGCCAGGCCTGGGTTGGCTCGGGCGAAGCGGCGACCGATGAAATCTGGTTCGATGTCAGGGAAGACGTCGGGGCGAGCGAATTCCTCGGCTACGACACGGACGTTGCCGAAGGCGTCGTCACGGCCATTGTGGTCGGCGGTGCCGTGGTCGATCGTGCGGGCGTCGGCGACGCGTCGGCGATCGTTTTGAACCAAACGCCGTTCTACGCCGAATCTGGCGGCCAATTGGGTGATACCGGCATCCTGTTCAGCGCCGATGGCGCCGAAGTCGCGGTGACTGATACGCAAAAGAAACTGGGCGATCTGCATGTGCATTTCGGCACCGTCGCCCATAAGCCCTTAGCGACCGGCGACGTGGTCGAATTGCGTGTCGATGGCGCGCGCCGCGACCGCTTGCGCGCAAACCATTCTGCAACCCATCTCCTACACCAGGCGTTGCGCCGCCAACTCGGCGACCATGTGACCCAAAAGGGATCGCTCGTCGCACCCGATCGCTTGCGCTTCGACATCAGTCAGCCAACGGCGATATCCGCCGACGATCTCAACGCTGTCGAAGAGATGGTGAACCAGCGCATTTCGGTCAATGCACCGGTGGAAACGCTACTTATGACGCCTGATGAGGCGATCGAGGCGGGGGCTCTGGCCCTGTTTGGTGAAAAGTATGGCGACGAAGTGCGCGTGGTCTCCATGGGTGGGACGACGGACGGCGGACCGGCTGGCAACGACGCTGAAGGGCGCACTGAGGCAGGTGGGGGGCACGCGTTTTCAGTCGAGTTGTGTGGTGGCACCCATGTGCAGCGCACCGGCGATATCGGCTTGCTCACGATCGTCTCGGAGGGTGGCATTTCCGCTGGCGTGCGACGGATCGAAGCGTTAACCGGCATCGACGCGCGGCGCTATCTGACCGAACAGGTTAACTTGCTGAATTCGACCGCCAATGTGCTGAAAGCCAGCCCGGCCGATGTGCCGGCGCGGGTCGCCCAATTACTCGACGAACGGCGCAAACTGGAACGCGAGCTGGCCGAAACACGCCGCAAACTGGCGACCGGCGATGTTGCGGATAGTACGGTGGCGGGCGCCGACATCGGCGGCGTCACTTTTATCGGGCGCGCGCTATCGGATGTGCCGCCGCGCGAGCTGAAATCCATGGTCGACGATTTTAAAGCGAAAATCGGTTCCGGCATCGTCGCCGTCGCCAACGCCTATGACGGCAAGGGCTCTATCGTCGTCGGGGTCACGCCCGATCTGATAAAGCGATTTAGCGCCGTCGAATTGGTCCGCATCGGCGTCGTCGAACTCGGTGGCACGGGCGGCGGCGGACGGCCCGATATGGCGCAAGGGGGTGGCCCCGACGCGAGCCAGACCGAGGCCGCGTTGGCGGCGATCGAGGCGACCCTCAAAGAACAATTGGCGGTCTAACGACAAAGCTCAACGGCACGGGCGAGATGGCCCGCTTGGGAAATGAGACGATCCATGCGTTTTGAAGGCACCGATACATACATTGTCACCGAAGATCTGCAAGTCGCGGTCAACGCGGCGATCACGTTGGAGCGGCCGTTGTTGGTCAAGGGCGAACCGGGAACCGGCAAGACGGTTCTGGCGCAAGAAATTGCCGCCGCGCTCGGTGTGCCGTTGATCGAATGGCACATAAAATCGACCACTAAGGCGCAGCACGGACTGTACGACTACGACGCGGTCGCCCGGTTGCGCGATGGTCAACTCGGCGACGCGCGGGTGCATGACATCGGCAACTACATTGTTCGCGGAAAATTATGGGAAGCGTTCGATAGCGATATCCGCCCGGTGGTGTTGATCGATGAAATAGACAAGGCGGATATCGAGTTTCCGAACGATTTGTTGCTCGAGCTCGACCGCATGGAGTTCCACGTCTACGAGACCAAGACCACCGTCGCCTGTAAACACCGGCCGATCGTGCTGATCACGTCGAACAATGAAAAAGAGCTACCCGACGCCTTCCTGCGCCGCTGTTTTTTCCATTACATCGCCTTTCCCGACGACGCTACGATGCGGCGGATCGTCGACGTGCATTACCCGGACATCAAGAAAAACCTGCTGCGCGAGGCGCTACGGGTTTTCTACGATGTACGCGACGTTCCCGGTCTGAAAAAGAAGCCCTCGACATCGGAACTTCTCGATTGGCTGAAACTATTGGTCGCCGAGGACATCGATGCCGAAGTGTTACGCACCCGCGACCCGGCGAAGCTGATACCGCCGCTGTACGGCGCTTTGCTGAAGTCGGAACAGGACGTGCATTTGTTAGAGCGCTTGGCGTTCTTAAACCGCCGCGAACGGGCGGGCGAATAGCGCCCCGCCGCATCGATACGCCGGGGCCGATACCATGTTCTCGCAATTCTTCTTCGAGTTACGCCGCGCCGAAATTCCGGTGTCGTTGCGCGAATATCTCGATTTGATGGGCGCGCTCGACCGCGGCCTCGGCCACTACCAGGTCGAAGAATTCTATTACCTATCGCGGGCACTGCTGGTGAAGGATGAGCGCCACATCGACTGCTTCGATCGGGTGTTCGGCCACGTTTTTCGCGGCCTCGAACCGCCCGATTTCGAAGAGGATATTACCGAAATTCCGGAGGAATGGCTGCGCAAGATGGGCGAGCTGGTTCTCACGGACGAAGAGAAAGCGCAAGTCGAGGCGCTCGGCGGCTGGGAAAAACTAATGGAAACCCTGCGCCAACGCCTCGAGGAACAACAGGGCCGCCATCGGGGTGGCAACAAATGGATCGGCACCCAGGGCAAGTCGCCGTTTGGCGCCCAAGGCTACAATCCCGAAGGTGTGCGCATCGGCCAGGACGAAAACCGAAATTACTCGGCGGTTAAGGTTTGGGATAAACGAATTTTCCGCGATCTCGACGCCGATGTGGAATTGGGCACGCGTAACATCAAAATGGCGTTACGGCGGTTGCGCCGGTTCGCACGCGAAGGGGCCGCCGACGAGCTCGACCTCGACGATACCATTTCGGCGACCGCCCGCAATGGCGGTTGGCTCGATATCAAAATGGTGCCCGAGCGTCATAACGCGGTGAAGGTGCTGTTGCTGTTCGATGTCGGCGGGTCGATGGACAACCATGTGCGCACTTGCGAGGAATTGTTTTCGGCTGCGCGCACCGAGTTCAAACATCTCGAATATTATTATTTCCACAACTGCGTCTATGAAACCGTGTGGCGCGAGAACCGCCGCCGGCAATCGTGGCGCTTGGCGACGTGGGACCTGCTCCACACCTATCCATCCGACTACAAGCTGATCATGGTTGGCGACGCCGCCATGAGCCCGTACGAAATCGCCCATCCGGGTGGCAGCGTCGAACATTGGAACGAGGAATCGGGCGAAGTCTGGCTGCGCCGGTTACTGCGAACCTACCCGCATGCGATCTGGCTCAACCCCTTGCCGCGCGACCGCTGGCGCTATTTCCCGTCCGCCGGCATGGTCAACGAATTGTTCGAGGGGCGCATGTTCCCGTTGACTCTCGAAGGCCTCGACGCCGCCATGCGCGCCATCAGCCATTAACCATAAAGTACGGCCAATTGGCTCGGCCGTTTGTTCCAGAACGGCTCGAGTGCACAAAAAACTGGGAATATTTGCAAACCTGCGGTGTTTAACACCCCGGAAGGCAAAATCTTACCCAACTCCAAGGAGAATCTCAGAATGTCGATCGCACGAATGTTTGCCGCAGCCATGGTTGCAACGATTGCGCTGACGGGCGCGGCCCTTGCCGATAGTAAAGGCGACGCCATGAAAGCCGACGCGGCCAAAGAAGCCGCCATGAAGAAAGACGAAATGGCCAAGGATTCCATGGCCAAGGACGCGGCCATGAAAAAGGACGAAATGGCCAAGGACTCGATGGCCAAGGACTCGATGGCCAAAGACGACGCAATGAAAAAAGAAGAAATGGCTAAGGAAAAGATGGCCAAGGACGAGGCGATGAAGAAAGCCAAAATGGCGAAGTAAAGACCACGCGAATAAGACGCCATAAATAAGCGAAGACCAACTTAACGCCCTTTGGGTACAATCAGACGTCTATAGCCGGCGGACAGAGCACGTTCGTTCGCCGGGTCAGTTGCTCCAAAGTAGGTGGTTTGGCACGTGAGCACGGATAATAAACGTGAATTGTTGATCGCGGAAATACCGCGGCTCAGGCGGTATGCGATCGCGTTGTTGCGTGATCGCGTTGCCGCCGACGATTTGGTTCAGGACGTGGTTTTGCGTGCCCTCGACCGGCTGCACTTGTGGCGCGACGGCACAAACATGAGGACCTGGCTTTTTACGATCATGCACAATTTGCACGCCAACGATATGCGCCGGCTTAGCCGCACCGCCGATACCCAGCCCCTCGATGCGGCTGCACTGTCGCATGGTACGCCACCCGAGCAGGAATCGGCGGTCGAGTTGTCGCAACTGTCCAACGCTATCGCTGGCTTACCAACGGCCCAGCGCCAGGTTCTCCTGTTGGTTGGGCTGGAAGGTTTCAGCTATGCCGATGCCGCCGAGGCGCTCGATGTGCCCGTAGGCACCGTAATGTCGCGCTTGTCGCGCACCCGCGAAGACCTGCGGCGTACCCTGGATGGCGAAAACGTATCGCAGATCCGGAGGATCAAATGAGCGACCGGCAGATCGACGAAGGCGAATTGCACGCGCTTGTCGACGGCGAGCTCGACCCGGCGCGCCAGGCGGAAGTCGAGGCGTGGCTGTCGGAGAATTCGGACGCGGCCGGGCGGGTTGCTCGCTACCGGGCGCAGAATGCTGGATTGCACGCGCTCTTCGACGGCGTGCTGAATGAGGATTTGCCGCCGGTGATTGTCGATGCATTGGCCGGAAGGCGGCAGTGGCTGCCGCGCAGCGCGGCGATCGCGGCGGGAGTTGCGTTGCTGCTGTCGGGCGCGGTTGCCGGTTGGGTCGTGCGCGGCGAGGTTCCGTTTGGTGCCGGCGCGGCCGTTCAAATCGCCGAAGCGACGCCGCCGATTGATACCCAGGAACTAATGGTCCGCGCCGCGATGGCGCATGAGGTTATCGGCGACGACGATCTGCACTTGGCGGTCTCCGAGGACGACAACAGTATCGGCCAGTACGTCAGCACGCGCATGGGCACGAAGGTGAGAGTGCCCCAGCTGGCGTCGCTGGGTTACCGGCTGGTCGGCAGCCGGATACTGCCGGACACCGGCGGCCCTGCGGCGCAGTTCGTATTCGAAGAAGCCGGCGGCGCGCGGGTGACGCTCTATGTGCGCAGCGAGGCTGCGCGCGGCGTCGATATTACATATGCGTTAGCCGACGATCTCTCGATGTTCTATTGGAACGATTCGCAATACTCTTACGCGCTCGTGCGCGAGCTCGAGGACGAAACCGGCCGCGACGCCTTGCTAAAGGCGGCCAAGGCCGTGTACCGGCAAATCTCCGAATAGGTAGTTAACGGAACCGGTCCCCCACCTCATGCTGAGTTTGTTGAAGCATGAGGCATAGCATCCTCACCCTTCGACAACGTCAGGGTGAGGATGCTAGATCGGGCCGATGCAGATGGCTCGACTTGGTATTAGCCGAGCGCCTGCTTCAAATTATCGTCGATCTTGTCGAAAAATTCGCCCGTGGTCATCCACGCCTGGTCGGGTCCGATCAATAACGCCAGATCCTTGGTCATGCTACCGGCCTGGACGGTCTCGATGCAGACCCGTTCCAGCGCTGCGGCGAAATTTGTAACGTCGGGGGTGCCGTCGAATTCACCGCGATATTTAAAGCCGCGGGTCCACGCGAAAATCGACGCGATCGGATTGGTTGACGTGTCCTTGCCTTGCTGGTGCTGGCGGAAGTGGCGCGTCACCGTGCCGTGCGCGGCTTCGGCCTCGACCGTCTTGCCGTCCGGCGCCAGCAACACCGACGTCATCAGGCCAAGCGAGCCGTAACCCTGCGCCACCGTGTCAGACTGCACGTCGCCGTCATAGTTCTTGCAGGCCCACACATAGCCGCCATCCCATTTCATTGCGGCGGCGACCATATCGTCGATCAGACGATGCTCGTAGGTGAGGCCGCGTTTGTCGAACTCGGCCTTGAACTCGGCCTCGAAGACCTCCTCGAACAAGTCCTTGAAACGCCCGTCATAGGCCTTGAGGATGGTGTTTTTTGTCGACATGTAGACGGGGAAATCGCGCTGCAGGCCGTAATTGAAACAGGCACGCGCGAAGCCCTGGATAGATTCATCCAAATTGTACATAGCCAACGCCACCCCCGATCCCGGAAAGTCGTAGACGACGTGTTCGATCGGGTCGCCGCCGTCTTCGGGTTGGAACGATATGGTCAGGCGGCCTTTGCCGGGAACCCTGAAATCGGTCGCCCGGTACTGATCGCCGAAGGCGTGACGGCCGATGATGATCGGCTTGGTCCAACCCGGTACCAGGCGCGGTACGTTATTCATGATGATCGGCTCACGAAACACCGTGCCGCCCAGGATGTTTCGAATGGTGCCGTTGGGCGAACGCCACATTTGTTTCAGTCCGAATTCTTCGACCCGGGTCTCGTCCGGGGTGATGGTCGCGCATTTCACGCCGACGCCGTGTTGCCTGATGGCGTTGGCCGAATCGATCGTTATTTGATCGTCGGTTTCGTCACGCGCGGTTATGCCGAGGTCGTAATAGACCAGTTCGACATCGAGATATGGCAGGATCAAACGCTCGCGAATCCACTGCCAGATGATGCGTGTCATCTCATCGCCGTCGAGTTCGACGACCGGGTTGGTGACCTTGATTTTGCTCATTAGTCTTCTGCTCCGCCGAAGAGTTCGATGCTGGGTTTACGGCTGTTGGGCGTGTGCGGTTGCCGGGTTGGATCCCGACGCCGCGGAGAGCCACAGTGTTGCGGCGCAAAATAGGCCGCTGCGCCGGTCGGTGCAAGCGACGCGCGCTGGCCTTGCAAATAGGCCTTAGAGAAGCTTTGAATCGACTGTCAATTCGCCCGCTGGCAAGCGCGCCAAGGTTGGGAAAACGTCGTTGATATCGCTCACAAACACGGCCAATTCCGCGCTCTCGGGGCGGGCGTAGCCGGTGGCGACGATACCGTCGATCATGACACGCAGATCGTCCCAGTAGCCCGTGCTGTTGACCACGACGATCGGTTTGGTGTGCAGACCGAGCTGCTTCCAGGTAACGATTTCAAACAGTTCGTCCAGCGTTCCCAATCCGCCCGGTAGGACGACGAAACCGTCGGATAATTCGGCCATGCGCGCTTTGCGTTCGTGCATCGTTGCAACTACTTCCAACTGCGTGACGCCCTCATGTCCGGCTTCGTGGCGCATCAGAAAGTCGGGGATAACGCCGACCACCGAACTGCCGCCCTCCAGCACGGCATCGGCGAGGGTTCCCATGACACCGGTCCGGCCGCCGCCATAGATCAGCCTCACGCCGCGCTCGGCGAGTTCGAGGCCAAAGGCACGGGCAGCCTGGCGATGCGCGGCTGGACCGCGATCCGACGAACCGCAGTAAACGCAAAGTGAATGAATATGCTCCATGGGTGCCGGTGACGTGTTTAATGTCTTGATTGTATCGTGGCGTGTAGCGGTTGGGTTGCGATGCTGTGGGACGAAATCTCGATATTGTGGATAGTTGTCCCGATTGCTTTGACTCGTTGCGCGTAATACCGTGTTTTCCCAGCAACGGAAAGTCAGCAGGGACAGTTAAGTGAATCGCCCATTAGTCTATTGGGGTGTTGCGGCGCTTGCCGTCGCGGTAATTATCGGTGTGGTGGTATTCTTTCAGCTGCCGTCGCCCGACACTTTGCCGATGCAAGCGCAACCGCCCGTGGCGGAGCCAAAAGGTGGCGAGGCACCACCGCCGCAGACCGCGGAGACGGTGGGCGACCCCGCATTGCAACCGACGGTGCCCGAGTTCGACATTGTGCGTGTCGACGATAATGGCAATGTCGTAATAGCCGGCCGGGCGACGCCCGATTGTACGATTGTCGTGCGCGACGGTGATGCAATCGTCGGCACCGCGACCGTCGACCGGCGCGGCGACTGGGTGGTGGTCCCCGACGAACCGCTGACGCCCGGAGACCGCCAATTGAGCCTTATCGCGGAGTGTGGCGACGCCGAACCGGTCGAGTCGGATCGCGTTGTCGTGTTGGCGGTGCCCGAGCAGGGAGGCGGTGCCTTGGCGGTCGCAGTTGCACGCGAGGGCTCTGCCCCCGCCCAAGTTTTGCAAACGCCGACCAGTGCTCAATCGACAGCGGATGGATCAGCGCTCGAGGTGGCGGTAGCTTCCGTCGACTACGACGATGCCGGTAACGTCGCCCTATCGGGTACGGCGGCGCCGGGCAGCACCGTTCAGGTCTACGTCGACAACGAACTGATCGGCCGTGCCGACGCCGACGAGCAAGGCCGGTGGACGCTGACGCCCGACCGCAAAGTCGATCCGGGGTCCTATACGCTGCGCGTCGACCAGGTGACGCCAGACGGTAAGGTCGTCGCGCGGTCGCAAATTCCCTTCGTCCGCGGCGAACCCCTCACCGATTTGCCGCCGGGCCGGGTCGTCATTATCCAGCCGGGCGATTATTTATGGCGGATCGCCCGCGAACGCTATGGCGTCGGCACCCAGTACACGCTGATTTACGAGGCCAATCGCACACAAATTCGCGACCCGGATCTGATTTTTCCGGGGCAGATATTCATGATGCCGACGGTTAATTAGGCCGTCGTCTCATTGTCAGTGTCCCTCGCGATGTCGGCCGATCACTCATTAAAGGTCGTGAACCGAGTGACCGATACACGGCCGCTTTTCACACAGGCTGGACCGATTCCGGACATCCCAAAGGAACCCGACGGCTACGAATGACCGCCGCGTTTAGCTCTACCTGCCGTCTGCGTTGCCAACTTCTAGAAGACTAGCCACTCCCCCCCGAGTGAATGCACTGCGGAGAGTTCGGGGATCTGGAAAGCGGGAGAGAATATTGCGATGTTGACAGGAATTTCCACGCTGGGATCGAACGTTATTGCATCAGGAACGATATTTGCTCTGTCGTGTTGCCGGGTGGACCAGTTGCAACGCGGTCCAGCCTGAACCGGCTATTTTGATGATCTTCAGATATTCGGCCACACTCGGAGAAAAATCCAACAAAAACCAATACTGGAAGGACAAAGAGTAAAATCGCCAAGACTATCCTGGCGTGGAGACCATACTTGCTCCGAATAAACGTTATTATGAAATAAATTAGATAGTAGAAAATAAGCGCAAGAAAAACGATAGCGAAAATAACAGATTCTATTATATAAGATTGATAGTTAGATATTAAGAATTCAATATTTATTACCCGGTCGGTGTATAGATATATTGCCGGAATCAAGATAAGGAAAACGGCTCTGCGAATCCACTTGCCATAGGCATTTACTGTGCCTTTTGGCTTACCATTGTCAGCTGTCTGCCCCATCGTGTGGTCCCCGGCACTAACAGGCCTGTGTATCATCGGTAATGTTCCGACACGCAGTAAGCTAACTGGCGTCCATCACCAACAGGGTACCTGGCGTCCAATAATCACGAAAACGAAAATTTCCTGACCTATTCTAAGCGGCAGCTCTTGGCTAATTCTCGTCGTTTGCGGCAGCCGTCAGTATCGTCCGTTTTCCCCCCAAAAGTAGACATCACAGAATCGAACGTGCCCAGACGTGATACTCGCTGCGCTATTACTCCGCCGGCGAGGGGGCGTGGCCGCCGCTGGTTGCGCCTTTGCGCTGACGCCATGCGACGAAGTTTTCGCGCGCCATCAGCGCGCTCGGCGTAATGATCAGCGTCAATACCGTCGCGAAGGTGAGCCCGAAGGCGATCGCGGTGGCCAATTGCACCCACCACTGGGTCGAGGGCGAGCCAAAGGACACCTCGCGGCTGACGAAGTCGATATTGATCTGTAGCACCATCGGCATCAGGCCGAGAATGGTCGTCACGCTGGTCAACAGGACGGGCCGCAGACGTTGTGCGCCGGTAAGCAGGATCGCCTGCAAGGGATCCGAGATTTGCTTACGCAAGCGGTCGTGGGTGTCGATCAAAACGATATTGTTGTTCACCACGATGCCGGCGAGCGCAATCACCCCGATGCCGCTCATGACGATGCCGAACGGTTGACCGACGATAAGGAGCCCGAGCATAACGCCGACGGTCGACATGATCACTGCGGACAGAATGAGAAGCGCGGAGTAGAAGCTGTTGAACTGGGTAATCAGGATGATCGCCATCAAGAACAATGCCACGGCAAATGCCTTCTTTAAAAAGTCCTGGGCATTTTTTTGCTCTTCATCCTCACCGCGAAATTCGATGTCGATACGCGGATCGATTTCGGCCGTCGGCAGCCAAGCCTTGATTTGCTGGACGACATTGTCGGCCAGCACGCCGGGCTGCACATCGGCCTGCACGCTCATCACCCGCATCGTGTCGACCCGCCGCAGTACTCCGGTGCGCGGTTTGGCCCGGCGCGTCACAAAGTTGCTGATCGGCACCAAACCTTCGCTCGTCTGGATGCGTATTTCGTCGAGCTGGTTGATGGTGCGGTCGGCGATCGGGTAGCGCGCGACGATGTCGATTTCCTCGTCGCTGTCGTCGGGCCGGTATTCGGTCACCTTCAAACCATTGGTGACGAATTTTATCGCGTTGCCAATCAGCGTAATGTCGGCGCCGAATTTGGCGGCTTGCGCCCGGTCCACCGTTAGCTCCCATTCGATGCCCGGAACCGGCCGGCTGTCTTGAATGTCTTTAAGGCCGCTCAAACTGTCGACAAAGTCTCTTACCTTGCCGACCTCGGCCGCCAGCAAGTCGGGATAGCGCGAACTGAGCTGCACCTGCACGGGCTTGCCGACCGGTGGGCCACTCTCTTCCTTGCGGGTTTCGACGATGATGCCGGCAAGGTCGGATGTGCGCTCGATAATGTCGGCCAGAATTGCGTCGGCGCCGCGGCGCTGCTGCCAGTCGCCGAATTCGATATTCACGGTGCCGATAATATCTTCGGCCTCGTCGTCTCTGATTGGCAAGTTGCCGGCCAGCGCATAAACCGAGGCCAATTCGCCACGCTCGGTACGCAATTCCAGTATCCTGCGCTCGACTTCACCGACGAGCTGTGCCTTTTCAAGGACCGACATATTGCCGCGCGCATGAATTTGAATTGCCGCCTGCTCCGGCTCGACATTGGGGAAGAATTCGACGCCCTTTCCCAACATCGCGTAGAGCGCCCAAGACGACACCAAAAGTACGGCGGCTGCGGTGAGAACCCAGCCCGGGGCGGCCAGCGCGCGCGACAGGATGCGGACATAAAGCCCCGTGCCGCCAGACAATTGGCGGAGGTCAAAATCTCCGTCGTCGGCAACGGCGCGGTACTTTTCGGCGTCTGCCGCCGGCACTTTAGAGACTTCGTCATAGGCGCGTCGGCTGATGCGCAGGCCAAAGCGAACGCCGGCGATTGCCCCGGCTATCGATGCCGCCGCCACCAGCAGGCCGACCAGCGCGCCCGGCGTCAGACCGACAA
>JAPUHN010000128.1 GCA_027297685.1 Alphaproteobacteria bacterium
TGTCGATTCCACATCTATTTCGGAACGACTGTCGCCCTACGACCTGATGTACCTGCTCAACAGGTATTTCGTGCAAGTAGGCGACATTATCGAGCGCAATGGCGGCTTTATCGACAGGTTTATCGGCGACGGTGTGATGGCGATCTTTGGTATTGAGGATCAGCCCGATGCACCGCTCCACGCCGTCAATACGTCTCTGCAGATATTGGACGCCGCCGAGCAAGTGAAGCCATTCTTCGCATCCATGTATGGCGTCGAGTTTGATATCCGCGTCGGCCTCCACTACGGCGAGGCGGTTATTGGCTCACTGGGGTCGATCGGTCACGAACGCCTCACGGCCATCGGCGAGGTGCCCAACGTGGCCAGCCGGATCGAAGCCGCCAACAAGGAGACCGGTACGCGACTGCTTATCTCGCAAGCGCTGTATGACAAGGTCGAAGATGCTGTCGAGGTTGCAGATTTCGTCAGGGTACTGCTACGGGGAACCAGTGATCGAATGACGTTGTACGAGATCGCTGGGCTGAAACCCGAAGCGCAGGCGGCGCTGAGTGCCGGAGAGCTGCGCGAGACCATGCAGTTCGCGGGCAAGAAATGGGTTCGTGTCTTCGCGGAAGACGAACTTGCCTTGAACGAATGGCGGATCGTTGCGTTGGAAGACTATGACGTGGTCGTCCTACGCGGCGCCGACGGGTATCACGCCTTCAACAATGCCTGCCCTCACCTTCATTTGCCGCTTTTCGAGCGCAGGGCGCTGGCGGAGGGCGCGCTCGGCAATTATCCGGGCACGGACACGCCGCGCCCCATCTACAGCACATTCACCGAGGACCGTGGTGTGGTTTGCCGATGGCACCACAGTTGTTTCGATCTGCAAACGGGCGAAGTTAGGGACTGGGCGACGCGGTTGCAGGAGGACGGCACCTCAAAAGGTTGGGAATTCCTGGGCGACATCTCGAAGAATCGAACGAAATTGCCGGTGTACGCTTCTCGCATTCACGATGGCTACTTGTGGGTCGCGCTCGACTGAATGCACGGATACAAAGGGTCCGGAACGGATCGACACGGCGATACCAAGTTTAAGCCCGTTTGCATTTCCCAGTAGCGAAGTTCGCTGGTGCGACGCAGCAGCTTTTCTGCCGTTGAAATAGAGAAACAATAGGTGGGTGTGAAGTCTCTCGGCGGACGTCCGAAAAAGAGCGCAGTCCGGCCGTTCAACACTCGTGTTCGGGAATTACCCAGACGGCGGTTCCTGGCCGATTGCCGCCCTTTAGAAGAGTGATTTGATCCGCTTTTGACAGGCTGCTTCTAGGCGAAAGCGGTCATTGGGACGCTAGCTCAAAGTCTTACGTTTATGATATTCACGAACGTCTGCTTTCGGCCATAAGCGGACATTCGTTGGATTACACGGTTAGCCGACTTTTTCTACACAGGGTTTACAGCCTGATTAGGCGTTCCCAACACAACCGCTTCTAGCTCATAAAGTGGTATCGTTCGTGGGGACCAGTCAGTAGGGTCCACTTAAAGGAGACGTTTGACGTCGATTGTTGGCGAGGTGATGCAGACATGCCGAAAGCCGCTGTCATCCATGAGAAGGGCGGGCCCGACGTGTTCCGCTACGAAGACATCGAAGTCGGCGATCCGGGGTCCGGCGAGGTGTACCTCAAACATACCGCCATCGGCGTCAACTACGCCGATACCTACCATCGGGGCGGAGTGTCGCACCCCTGGCCCGTCGGCGAACCGCCGGTGGTCGTCGGCTTCGAGGCGACGGGTGAAGTATTAGAACTTGGCCCCGGCGTCGAGGAGTTCGCCGTTGGCGATCAGGTGGTTTATGGGTTGCCGCCGCTTGGCGCCTATAGCCAGGAGCGCATTTACCCTGTGTCGACACTCCTAAAGATCCCGGAGGGCATAGATCCAATCGCGCTCGCCGGCATCTTCATGAAGGGGCTCACTACCTACTACTTGCTGCACAAGACCTACGCGGTGAAACCCGGCGACTGGGTGCTGGTTCACGCCGCCGCCGGCGGCATGGGTCACGTGCTGGTGCCATGGGCCAAGCACCTAGGTGCCAACGTCATCGGCACCGTTGGCTCCGAAGCGAAGGCGGAGATCGCCAAAGGGCTGGGGTGTGACCACGTTATCGACTATTCGACCGAGGACTTCGCTGCCCGCTGCCGCGAACTGACAGATGGCGAGGGCGTGCACGTGGTATACGAATCCATCGGTAAGGCGACGCTGGCGAAGTCCTTGGACAGCCTACGCCTGCTTGGCATGTGCGCGGCCTATGGTCACGCGTCCGGACCACCCGATCCGGTAGATGTTATCGAGGACCTGGGCGCCCGTGGCTCGCTCTTCATCACGCGCCCCGCCGTCATGCATTATCTAACAACACGTGCGGCGCTGGAGGAGGCAGCATTGGCACTGTTCGAGGTGTTGAAGGCGAACGTCGTTCGCAGCACCGTCAATCACACCTATCCGCTATGCGAGGCTGCCGAGGCGCACCGCGCCATCCATGATCGCCGCACCACTGGTTCGACCGTGTTGCTGCCGTTTGCTTAGGGTGTAGGTTTTGTGCGGGTAAGGCGTGTACGGAGGGTATTATGGGGGTGTTATTTTTTCTCACTCTAATGCTTGCGGGGATAATGTTGGCCCATCCCGCAAACGCCATGACGGCCAAGGATTATCAAAAAAAATATATGGGGAAAAACGACAAGGTAATTAGTGCTATGCGTTTGGCTTATTGGGACGGGGCTGCCAATTCATTTGCAACCTTCGATGAATGGTTTGAAGCAACGGAACACAAAAAACTCTACTGCCTTCCGCAAAATGTAATAATTAACGCTAAGCTGTTAGAAACGTTATCTGATTCCCACCTGCAAATATTGATTGACCGGGGGGAACCACTTGAGGGATGGAGAATGCCAGACCTTGCACTTATCTCATTAATTGAGGCATTTCCTTGCAAGAAGTGACGTGAAGTTCCTGCCCTCAATTTTCACTCTCGTTTTTTTAACATTCCCAGCTATTGCTGACATCACCGGCAAGCCCCGTTTCATTGACGGCGACACAATCGAGATATCTGATGTCCGCTTATGGCTATTAGCGGACATTCAGCCACACCCTGAAATACGTCCGCTTTACCCCCGAAAGCGGACCTTTTTCAGCACTAGCGTTAATGTCTGCTTTTGACCCTAAGCGGACGTCGCACAGATCAATCGGTTTCGATGGGCAGAGAAGCGTCCGAGGCCCATTCGCTCATGGAATTATCGTAGACGGTGATATTCTTGTAACCCAATTGATGCAGCACGAAAGCATCCATGGTCGCGGCAATACCGCCGCCGCAATAGGCGATGATCTTTTTGTCTCGGTTCGCTCCGGCGTCGGCGAACATCTGCGCCACGATTTCAGGGGGCAGGATTTCCAGGCTTTCGCTGTCCAACAGAGCCGCCGCCGGAATGTTGACGCTGCCGGGCACGTGACCGGGGCGGCCATAACGCGCATTCTCGCCGCTATGCAGATCCGGCTCCCGCGCGTCGATCGTGCAGATGCCATCATCGCCAATAGCGGCTAGCACCGCATGCTTGTCGACTATCAGTTCCGGTCTTGGGTGGATCGAAAATTCCCCTTGGGGATATCGGCAAGGCTCGGTAGAGAAAGGGCGGTCGTCGGCCAGCCATTTATCAATCCCGCCATTCAAAATGGCTGCATTGTCGAAGCCAAGCCAGCGCAGCATCCACCAGAACCGCGTGGACTGCTGCATGCTCTTGCGGCTGTAAAAGATCACGCGGGTATCATCCCCGACGCCCATGCGTGCGAATGCCGCCCCTGTTTCCTCCGGGCTAAGCAAGGTGAAGCGGTAGGGGCTGTCGGGCATCGAGAAATCTTCTTGCAAGTCCAGAAAACCCGCCCCCGGAATATGCTCTGCATCATAATCGGCGCGGCCACTCTCGATGCTATAGGGGCAGCCGGTGCCGACTTCGTAATGAAGATAAAATGTGCAATCAAAAATCCGTAGGTCCGGATCATCCAAATGGTCTTGCAACCAATCGCCGGAAACCAAGGCCTCCGGATAGTGTTGCTTCGCTTCGGACATAACCGGCCACCTCTTTCCCGCAATTTGCCGAATGATTGAAGTTGAAGAGGCAAATTTTGGCGTTGTCTTAGAACGCTGTCAATGTCCGCTTTTGGGGGTAAAGCAGACATAATTCAGGGTGTGCTTGAATGTCCGCTAATAGCCATAAGCGGACATCACATCCTCTCTCTATCCGACGGTAAGAAGTTCGAGAATATGATCATTGGGATCGCGAAAATAGACCCCGCGGCCCCCACCGCGGTGGTTTATGCTCATGCCCTCCAGTGCCCGGGGTCCGCTCCCGTAGGGAATCCCCGCCTCCCCGATACGTCCAAAGATCTGATCGAAATCCTCTTCGCTCACTTTGAAAAACTCAGTGGGGTCATGAGCCGTCGTGGACGCCGACCTCGCCATAGTACTGTTGATGAATAAGGATGTACCATGCATGCTTTAAGGAATCGCCGGAGAAGTGTATAGGAGGTGAACAGTGTCAGATCATAGAAATGTGTCCGAACATTATACGCATGGCGAATTGCTCGGTGCGATTCATGCTGGCGTTACGGCGCTCGGCAAGACAACGGATAGTGTAACGGTTCACGATCTCGCCGCTGTTGATGAATTTCATATCGGCGGCCGACAGGCTTCTGAAGACTTTCTAGGCCAGCTTAACTTAACCACAGCGGACCATGTGCTGGACATTGGGTGTGGTCTTGGCGGCGCTTCCAGGTTTGTCGCAAGCCAATATGGTAGCCGAGTGACCGGGATTGATCTAACCGCCGAGTATATCGAGACCGGTAAGATAATGTGCGCATGGGTCGCACTCGGTGATCAGATCGCGCTACATCAGGGCAGCGCGCTTTCTATGCCATTTGAGGACGGCACGTTCGACAGTGGTTTTATGATGCACGTGGGTATGAACATCGAAGACAAGGCTGGTCTCTGTTCAGAAGTCTACAGGGTATTGCAAGCCGGTGCGTCTTTTGGGACGTACGACGTGATGCAGGTCGGAGATGACGAACTCACCTATCCGGTTCCCTGGGCAACAACCTCAGAAACAAGCGCTGTGGCCAGCCCTGAGCAGTACAAACATGCGCTTCAAGATGCCGGGTTTACGATCGTCGCGGAGCGTAACCGTCGCGACTTTGCGTTAGCCTTCTTTGAACAACTGCGTGCTAAAACGGCGGCGGCCAGCGGCCCTCCGCCGCTAGGGCTTCACATCCTTATGGGTGCGAGCGCAGTCGTCAAAGTACAGAATATGATCGAGAATATTTCCGCGGGTCGCATCGCACCAGTCGAGCTTATTGCTCGGAAAGCCTAGTAGCGAACTAACCACCGGTGCGCGTGTTGCCGCTCTATGGCTATGACGCTGCCCAGCCGAACTGAGCAGGCGATTT
>JAPUHN010000129.1 GCA_027297685.1 Alphaproteobacteria bacterium
GCTGGACATAAAAAGACTGTCCATGCGGTCGGGTTGGCGCAGGGTCTCGATCATACCGCTGCTCGGAACAAGATCGAGCGATAGGGCTGCTGTGCCAAACTGTAAGTCGAGATCGACCAGGGCTACCCGGTGTCCCATTTCTTCGGCGAGCAACCACGCACCGTTAAGTGCAATTGTCGATGCGCCGACGCCACCGCGGGAACCAATGGTTACGACAATTTTCCCGGTCGGTTCAGAGATTTGTTCGCCGGCCGACGCCTCGCTAAAACTCGCCGCCAGTAGGGCCGTTTCCAAGTCTTCTTCACTGAGAGGTTTGACCAAATAATCGGCAACGCCCGCGGATATGAACTGTTTGTACAGCGCGAGATCGTTGATCACCCCCATCGCGACCACCTGGGTGGATGGATCGCAGAGGTCGGCGAGCGGCTGCAGTTCGTCGAAGGGGTTGTCGCTTGTGTCGAGGTCAACCACCAGCAGGTCGGGCGACGGCCCCGATTTCAAATAGGCACCGGCGTCGTGCGAGGTGCCGCGATGGATGACGGCGCCCGGCCAATGGAAATTAGCGATATTTTTAAGCTTCTCGGCGGTGTCGTCATCGCAGACAAACGCCACTAACGATACGCTATTATCGGGACGGATATCGAATGCTGGTGCCGACATTATTTTATCTTCGCCAGTGTGGGCGTTTCGGGTGAGATGACTTTACCTGCCCGGTAGCGGCGAATACCGATGCTGAGAGCCTCGCCATTGGCCGGCCCCAACGTGCGACCGCGTAGTAAGTCTCCGGGATCAGCTAGCATCAGGCCCAGATTCCTCTGCGTCGAGCAGCCGAAGTTGCTGTCTGGGGTGTTGCCAGGATTGGTAGCCGTAGGCCTGGACAGATCGGGGCAGTTAGGTGGCAGGACGACGTAGCGACCAACGATCAGATTTATTCTATTGATTGAGCCCTTCTCGCCCGTGATCGCGAGCGCATTGGCGCCCGGAATAAAGTGGTCAAGTTTCTCGTTGATGACGTTGATCCGCGCGTCGTTCACAATATCTCCAGATTGCGGCCCCACATCGACGAATAATCGGTCGCTGGGGCGCAAATCGATCTCGCTGAGAAATCGATCGAGGCTTCTCGCTTCCTGGTTGGTTAGCTGGCTCGCCGGGCTGTTAATGTTTATGGAGTGCTCGTGCGTTACCCACTTTACTTGGATGTCGTGGGGCGTAGCTGCAGGTGTCCAGTCGGCGACCGTTTGAGCACAACCGGCGACAATGACGGCCAGGACCGCCAGCAACGTAGTGCGTCGGCGGCGATCGCGCCGGAAGATGCGTCGGTTATGCCGTGATTTCATCGTCGCCTCCTTTATTCTAGCTCGAAGCCGCCGGGTCCGGTGGGACCATCGAAGTCGCTTGTTTGCGGCGTGCGTTGGGTCGGTGTTTGTTTTTGCCGACGTGTCTCGCCGTTGACGATGCGATCGTAATCGTCGGGTACTTCGAAGCCGTCGGTGGGAAGAGCCAGTGCGGCGCTTGAGACCGGCCGAACGAGATATGGCGTCACGATGATAACGAGCTCGGATTCTCTGCGTCTAAAATCGGTCGAGCGAAACAACGCGCCGAGGATTGGAATATCGGCCAAGCCCGGAGTCTCGTTGACGGATTGATTGGTGTCGGCCTGGAGCAGTCCTGCGATCACGAAACTTTGGCCGCTGCCCAACTCGACCGTGGTATTGGCGCGCCGCGTTGTCAAAGCAGGAATGACAATCCCGTTTATTTGTACGGCCCCCACCGACGACAAAGCGCTAACCTCGGGCATTACTTTTAGGCTGATGCGATCATCGCTGACGATCGTTGGGGTGAACGCCAGGGAGACGCCGAACGTCTTGAATTCAATATGGATATTGCCATCTTCATCGACGATCGGTATCGGAAACTCACCGCCGGCGAGAAAACTCGCCGTTTCACCCGATAGCGCCGTCAGGTTGGGTTCAGCGAGCAATGTGATCAGACCCTCATCTTCCAACGCGTCGATGATACCGTTCGCGTCAAAGTTGCGGCCGCCAAAGCTGCCGGACAAGACGCCGCTGCTGTCGACCAGCCCTGCGGCCGTGCCAATACCGGTGAGGAACGGTCGTCCGGTCGCCAGGCCGAAGGCGAAATTGCCGATAGTGCCGAGAAAGTCGAAGTTAAAACCAAGGTCCTTTAAGACGGTGCGCGATACCTCGGCGATACGGACCCGAAGATTGACCTGGTTCGGACCGACCACGAGGATTTGATTTATCAACGTTTCCTTTTCGGCCAGGAAGCGGGTTCCGATGCGCCGCGCTTCCTCGGCTTCTCGGGCAGAATTCACCAGACCGGTGAGGAGTAATCCGCCGGGAACCGAACGGGCTTCGACCCGTGCGTCAGGCAGTAGCACATCAATCGACGCGCGAATATCCGTTAGGTTGTGGGTGACTACCAGATTTACGTCGGCGAGGACTGCGTCTCTATCGTCGACGGCGAAGAGCGTGGTTATGCCGGTTCGTTTGCCCATAACATAGACCAACGTCGGAGACTTTACGGCGATGTCGGCAAATCCCGGATTGGCCACGAAGACCGCGCTGGCGGGCCTCGGCAGGCGTACCAGAATGCCCTTATTAATTTCGATCTCGAGCGTCTCGTCGCCGGTGGTCAGGGTGCGAATGCTCGATTGTGCAAGCGCCGGCGGACTGACGATGGTGATCAATACCAGGATAAGCAACGCCAGCGTCGCTGCCGTGATAAGGCCTAGTGTTGGTGCAAGTCGGTACAGATATACGTTCATTGCCTTCACCGTTGAAACTCAAGAACGGCCGATTCACCGCCCCGCACCACTTGTACGCGGCGAACGTTTCTTTTTGATGTAGGCGACGGCAAAAGAGTGCTGACTTCGCTATCGATGGTAAGCATTCTGCGCCGCTCTGGTATTTCGCCAGTGGTCGGACTATCGCCTTTGATCAAGCGCGCGAGGACCGGATTAATCTCATCGCCAGTGGCGGGATTACTGTCTTCTACTATTCTGCCTTCATCGGTCTGCAAACTACGCAGGCTGAGCGAAAGGCGGCCTAAATCCGTTATTAACAAAACGATTTCAACCTGTTTCGGTGTAACTTCGATGGTCACGGTTTTAACGGGATTGGGCTCTTCGGCCTGATCGTTGGTCGATTGGTCGATCGCCAGGACGCGGATATCGGTAAGCACGGTTTCCGAGACGCGGATATCGCGGGTTTTCTTACCCTCTATTTCTTTTTCCAGCGGCACGAGCTTATGCGTTAGAAGAAGATCGACGCGGTCTCCTGGAAACACGAACCCGGCGATGCCGGTGGTCGCGTTGACCGGAACCGACATGGCGCGATATCCCGGGCGTAGGACAGCAGCGAGGAAACCGTTTTCGCCCGGCCGCACCACCCGCGTTTCGGTGATGGGTTCGCCGTTGGAGATGCCAACACGCACTACTGTACCGGCAAGATCTTCGAGCGTAATATCGCCCTCTTTCATATAAGCGCCGGACAGGCCGGAACTGGGCCATGCTTGCCAACGCAGTTGGGTTTTTTTGATCAGCGTTCCCGCCGGTAACGCCTGCTTGGCGACGAGAACACGCACTTCATTGGATTCGATGACCGGTTGTGCACGCTGCGCGGACGCTATTGCGGCACGTTGCGTTGCGATCCAGCTGTTTGCCGCCAGGCCGGCTCCGCCCGCAGCGATTGCTGCCACCAGCAGCAGGATGACGAGGCGCGCGCTCATTGCGCGAACTTTCTATCTACCGTTACGCCACAGTCCACGATCAATGCACTAGATCGGTTGTGAATCACATTTGCGGATATCTTCAGAACCTTGTTTGCGGTCATCATGACGGGGTACCGGTTACTGAATTTAAAGAAGGTAGATCGGTGGGCCGCACCGTCCTGGCACGGCCCACCGGCCTAAAGGTCTTCTTTCAGGCTTAGGAGCCGATTACAGCGGCATCAAGCGAACTTGACACTGCGGTGAACATGGTGTTGAGCGAGCCGCCCAACGCAGTCAACGCACCGATCGCGGCG
>JAPUHN010000013.1 GCA_027297685.1 Alphaproteobacteria bacterium
TCGCGCTGCGAGGTGACACCGACCTTTTTCAGAAATTTACGGATCTCCATGTTGAAATGGTCTTCATCCATTGCGCTCTCCCCTAGCTGCGTCAGTCCTTTTTCACGGGACACATATCGCTTGCGCGTTAATTGCTCAACAATTTGTTGCGGTCGCCGCTGTCTCTTGACCGCCGTTCCCGGATGCGAAGCCACGCGCCTTCAATGCATCTGCGGTGCTCCGCGGACTGGTCGCGCCGGCCGCGCGCGCGTTTCCGATTTCCGCCACGGCCCGCCGACGATGAATGCGACAATGGCCTATAAAGACGATAAGGCGCAGCTTGTCTTTACTCATGAAAGAAACTTCTGCTGCCTGTCGGGCGCCGGCACCGGGCACTGGTCCAGCTTGCCGAACCATTTGTACCGGTTCCGGCCTACGAAATCGTAGATCCAGTCGCGGACCGGCCGCGGCACGATGACTAATAAGTAGAGCGCCGACCAGGGCCAACCGAGCCGGCGCATGACACGCAGCCAGGCCGCGCTCTTTTCGTAAGACTGTTCGTCATCGATCAGAAAGAAGGTTCTAAGGTCATCCGGCAGGGCGTAATCCCCAGCCAACCGCCGCCCGACCTCGCTTTGTAGGGGCGCGAACCTAAAGCGGTCGCCGCGGTCGCGAGAGATGACGAATCTCACCGAGGCGTTGCACAGGTTGCACACGCCATCGAAAAGAATAATCGCGTTCTTCTGGTCCTGCGCGACAGTGTCCACTTCTATCCTCAGTCGGAAGATTAATACTGCGATTTCGCGCCCGCCGAAAGTTGAGCGTAGATTATTTTTATTAGATCTCTCACAAGCGCAGTTGCGGAAGTGACCCGTACCAGTTGTTTCATGATGCTGACAAAGAAACGACCTTTAACCGAGATTCCCTAGATGGCTCCTCCCAATTGCCGACACTGTTCGGACGGGCAGCCATTAGTGCCGATCCCGTCGCGCCGTGTCGGTGGTTTCGGGAACGTCTGGGATGTTCGCGTCGATGATGGCGAGCAGGCGTTTCATCGCAACAACCTACCACCGATCCTTCCTGAAAAAGAAACGGCGGTCCGAAAGCCGCCTAATGCGGATGCGCCTCTAGCACTCGGGGGCAGGATGTCCGCTTAACACCTGATTAAGTCCGCTTTACTCTCTAGAGCGGACATTCCAGAGAAGCTAGTCAATGTTCGTTAAAAGCCAATTGCGGACATCGATGAGAGGCGTCTGCCCAGTTGGCGATGGACCTGCAGGCGGTCTTGTCCTTCAAGGTAAAATTGAGCTCGATCGGCTGAACCGCTGCCCTCACCGACACCGTATCATTTCCCCTGTATCAGTGTCTCGGTCACCGGCTGCCGACCGGGAAAAGCCGGGGCCGGGCGGCCGCTACCGGGCGGCTCTAGCATACAATATACCAAAACCCAATTCGCCTTTAACATCGCGATCCTGTTCATCGACTGTCCCTGCGCTTCCTCCGATTTTTTGCGACCTTCGCCAGCGGGAGGACTAAGAAGAAGATGGCAAAAACCATGATCGTGCCGGATATCGGGCGTTCGAAGAAGATCATCACGTCGCCCTGGGACCCGATCAGGGACTGACGCAGCGCCGGCTCGGCGAGCGGCCCGAGAACGATCGCGAGGACCGCCGGCGCCATGGGATAATCGAGCTTGCGCATGAGATAGCCGACGACGCCGAAGATCAGCATCAGCCACACGTCGTGCATGTCCTGGGTCGGCACATAGCCGCCGATCACACACAGCACGAAGATGATCGGGGCGAGAATAGTGAAAGGCAACTTCAACACCCAGATGAAGGCCGGGATGAAGCTGATGTTGATCAACAGCGCGAACAGGTTAGCGACGTACAGGCTGGCGATGAGGCCCCAAACGAAATCCGGATGGTCGACGAATACCAGGGGACCCGGCTCGAGGCCCCAGATGACCATGCCACCAAGGAGAACCGCAGTCGTCGGTGAGCCCGGAATGCCAAGGGTGAGCATCGGCAGCATGGAGCCGGTGCTGGCGGCATTGTTGGCCGCCTCCGGCGCCACCACGCCGTCCACGTTGCCCTTCCCGTAGGTCTCCGGATCCTTCGCCATGGTTTTGGCGACGCCGTACGCTATTAGCGAGCCCGGCGTGGCGCCGGCGGCCGGTAGGATGCCGACGAAGTAACCAAGGAACGAACCCATGACCATTGTCCTGGCAGAGAACCACAGTTCCTTCAGGTTATCGAAAACGCGCCGGAACGAGACGGTCGCCTTCGACATCAACACCTCGCCCTGGCTGACCTCGATGGTCCACAGCATCTCGCCGATGCCGTAGATGCCGATGGCGAGCACCAGGAAGTTGATGCCGTGGTAGAAACCGGTGAGATCGCCGAAGATCAACCTCGGTTGGCCGCTGATGATATCCAACCCGACGGTGCTGAACACCAGCCCGATAAAGATCGAGAAAAGGGTTTTCAATATGTCGTCGCCGCCGAGGCCGACGAAGGTGGCGAAGGCCAGCACCATCAGCGCGAAAGTCTCGGGCGGGCCAAAGGCCAATGCCACCTCGGCTAGGGGCAACGCGAACAAGGTAAATAGCACAATCGATATGGTACCGCCCACGAAGGATGCCGTCGCCGCCGCCACCAGCGCCTTGTCGGCCAAACCCTTGAGCGCCAGCGGACGGCCGTCGAAGGTGGTTGCCACCGCCGTCGACGCGCCGGGAATGCCCAGCATGATGGAACTGATGGCGCCGCCATACATCGCGCCGTAATAGATCGCCGCCAGAAAGATGATCGCCGACGTCGGCGGCACCAGGAAGGTCAGCGGCAACAGAATCGCGACGCCGTTGACCGATCCCAATCCAGGCATGGCGCCGATGAACAGTCCGACGACCACGCCGGCGATGACCATCATCAGATTGAGAGGTTGGAAAGCAATGACGAAACCGTCGATAAGCAGAGCAAACACTTCCATCCGTGGTCAACCTTCCGGTACCGGTCGAGGGTGAAGGCCCGAGAACCGCTTCCGTTCTCCGACCTGGTTGACCGGCTGCGTCCGGCCGCCCAAGGACCTCCTAAAGAAAAATATCGTAAAGGGGGTAGAACAACGGCTCGGTGAAACCCTTGGGAAGGGTCTTCGTCAATGCGATTTCGAAAAAGAAGAACATCGCCACAGGCGTACAGGCAGCCAGCGCGCCCGCCTTTGTCCAACTGTGCCGACCCAGGAACCGAACGTAAAAAACCAGGAATAAAGGCACCGCGCCGTAGACCCCGATAACATGGATCAGGGCGATCATCGCCGTCAGCGAACCGGCCACCAGCAGGAACCGCTTGACCGTCTCCGGCGTCATATAAGGCACCGTCGATTGTGACAGCGGACTAGCCTTTGCGACCCACCGCAGGATGATCGCAACGCAGCATACCAACATCCCCAACGACAGCCAAAACGGAAACGCCCCACCGCCCGGCCCCTCGCCAGGGAGCCAGCCGATGGGGAGTTCCGCGCTTTTCCACATCAGGTAAACGGAGAAGACAGCCATCACGACCGCCATCACGAGCTCAGCGATGCGCATGACGGAATTCCTACTGCTTCCTCTGATGCGTTGTCGGGTTAGCCGCGGGTTACTTGATTTCTCCCGCTTCCTTCAGCATCGCGCGATGGGCCTCTCGTTCGGCGACAAAATAGTCGGTCAACGCCTGACCGGTAAGCCAGCCGGGGATCAAACCCTTGGTTTTCAAGTAATTTTGCCACTCGTCGGACTTGTACACCTTATCGAAGACGCCGACATAGAAGGCCTGTACTTCCTTGTCGATGCCTTGCGGCGCGATGATGCTGCGCTGCATGTAGTACACCATGTCGGAACCGTAACCCAGTTCCTCGAAAGTGGGGATATTACCGAACCGTCCCTTCAACTTTCCCTTGGGCGTGAAGCTGGCAAGCGGAACCGATTTGCCGGCTTCCCAGAAACCGGCCTGCTCGGAGGGGTTGTTCACGGTTGATTCGATGTGCTTGCCGATCAGCTCCTTAGCAACCGTACCGCCGCCCTTGTAAGGCACGTACGTAAACTTGAGGCCGAATTTCTTTTCCAGCATGCTGGTAACCAGGGAATCCTCCTGGCCCTTGCCGGTGCCGCCCATCTTCCAGTTGCCCGGGCCGGCCGCCTTGACGGCCTTAACGTATTCATCGACGGACTTGATGCCGGAGTCGGTAGTCACCCAAAGCTGAAACGTGTCCTCGGCAAGGCGGGTAATCGGCGTGAATGTCGCGATATCGACCCCGAGACCGGTATTGCGCAGCGGTGTCGTGTAATAACTGTTCAGCGTCGCCATGATCACGTGCGGGTCGCCCGCGTGGTCCTTCAGGTAGCGCAGGGCCTCGGCGCCTGAGCCGCCGCCCTTGTTGATGGGAACGAACGGCTTCGACGACAGATTTTGTTTCTCGATGATTCCCTGAATGAAGCGGGCGAGCCTGTCCGCGCCGCCGCCCTTGCCCGCCATGATGACGAATTCGACAGGCTTTTTGGGCTCCCAGCCTTGCGCTGTGGCGTCCCCCGGCGCGCTTATCACGCCCATGGCTAGTGTCAAGGTTAACCCAAGTCCAGCCAGCATTAATCTACGTAGGTACTTCATTGCTTCCTCCCTATCCGGATTGTTCGAAAGTTTGAGGGTCAAAGCCCTTGACCTAACGCAACGCGGGAAAATTACTTGTTGTTCTCTACCAATTTCCCTACCCGTTTCTGGTATTACAGTATGCTGTAACTCATATCCTGCGCAAGTTTATTCAGCTTGGGGTAATGGCTCAGTTTGAAACTTGACGGACTGAAAGCACGAAGAAGACACGTATGTCGGCCTACGTCCGAAGTGTCGGAGGAGATTATCGGCAACCTACCGTGCTTCAATTCGCGCCCACTTCTGGGCAAAATCTTCCAATTTGTTGGCCATAACGATCAAATTAGACGGACTGCCAAGTCAGCCACGGTCACGCAGGTGGCATCTCGGACGGCTCGATCAATTCTTGGAATGCAGCGAGCAGGTCTTCTGCATTCAGCGGTTTACGGAGCGTGGGCAGTCCGCTTTCGTTGGCGATCGCGAACGGTTCTAATGAAATCTCGTCTATCAGCACGACGGCCGGCAGATCCTCACCGAACACCGCTCGCAAATCGGCGACCACATCAAGCCCCGTATAGCCAATTGACAACCCGTAATCGACCAGAACGAGGTCGGGCCGGCGCGGGCAAGCCTCAGCAAGATTCATGATCTCGCTCGCCGGGTCGCCTTGAAACGTTGTTGTCACAGTCTCGCATCCGAGTGGTTGCAGAAGCAGTACCAAACTACCGAGGACGGCAGGCTCGTCGTCAATCACAATCACCAACTTGCCAGTCGCCTCAAACAAGCCCGGAGCCAGTTTGTTCACGACGGTGGATGGCTTCGTGGCGCAGCACCAGATCATTGCTGCTCTGCAACACTGAAGTAAAAAGGTTCAAGGTCTGCAGCGGCTGGCGGCGGTCGTGACTAGTCCCGGCTACGAATTGGAATTTTGCACGGTTGCCCTGTTCCGCCTCGTCGCGGACGCGGACCAAGGCCTCCTCCGTTATTCTATTATGTTCTGCCACGTCGCGGGCAATCACGATAATGTTCTGCTGCCCGCCAATATCCATCATCGCCAGGTTGACCTCGACCGGGAAGGTCGAACCGTCCTTGCGCCGTTGGCAGCCTTCCGCGCGGATCATTTGACCATTCACCAGGGCCTCCCAGGTTTGCTCCAGGTTCTCCGGCGATCTTCCCTCATCATCGGGGTCATTTGCATCCCAAGAAGCTCCTTCCGAGCTTAGCCAAGGCTCTTGCAGGCCTGACCGCTAACTTCAGCGACGACCGTCGCGGCCACGCACTAATATGCCAACATACGCGTTTTCGTTGACTGCACGGAATTTGTACTCGCTCTCGCGCGCGCTCGGGTAATAAATCCAATACGCCTGAAGTGCAAATAGACCACTTACCCAGTCACCAAGCCGGCGTTGCGGGCCCAGCGATACTTGGCGCCGAGCACTTCGACCGGCATCTCTGTGGTATAGGGGTAGGAAACAATGCCGCGCTCATACAGATACTCACATGCCTCCTCGACCTCGGTGTCACCGACCAGCGAGGCGACGACTGGCTTGTCGATACCTTTGCCCCTGAACTCTTCGACAACGTCGGCGGTTAGTTTGGCAAACACCATCGGCGGTGTGATGATGGTGTGCCAATAACCCAATATAAGAGAATGAATGCGATCATCCTCCAGACCGAGACGGATGGTGTTTTGATAGGTCGTCGGCGGTTCGCCACCGGTAATATCGACCGGATTACCGGCCGCCCCGAAGGGCGGGATGAATTTCCGGAACGCCGCATCCAGATCATCGGGCATCGACATTAAGGTTAGACCGTTGTCATGCATGGCATCGGACAAAAGAACGCCCGATCCGCCGGCGCCGGTAATGATCAGAATGTTTTCCCCCTTGGGCGTCGGCAGAACCTGAAGGCCACGGGCATATTCAAGCATAGACCGCAGGCTCGGCGCGCGAATGACGCCCGACTGCTTCAGGATATCGTCATAGATCTTGTCATTGCCGGCAAGGGCGCCGGTGTGCGATGCAGCCGCTTTCGCACCGTATGCCGTGCGACCGGCCTTGAGCATGATCACCGGTTTTTTCTTCGAGACCCGCTCGGCCACCTGGGCAAAGGATCTACCGTCCTTCAAATCTTCCGCATGCATGGCGATGATTTGCGTTTCGGGATCATCTTCGAAATAGATCAACAAATCGTCTTCGTCGAGGTCGGATTTGTTGCCCAGTCCGACAATCGCCGATACGCCCATCTTGGTCGACCGGCTGAAGCCGATAATCGACATGCCGACGCCACCGCTCTGGGACGACAACGCCGCCTTGCCTCGGACATCATATGACGTGCAGAACGTCGCACAAAGGTTCTCCGGCGTGTAATAGAAGCCGTAGATATTGGGTCCCATGATGCGCACCCCGTGCTTGCGGGCAACGCGAACCAACTCGGCCTGCAATTCATGCTCGCCGACTTCGCCAAACCCGGACGGAATCATGATGGCACCGGAAATGCCTTTCTGACCAACCTCATCCATCGCACCGGCGCAGAACTTGGCCGGAATTGCGAACACGGCCAAATCCACGTCGGCGTCGATGTCGAGCACGCTTTTGTATACTTTCTTGCCCAGTATCTCGTCGGCTTTCGGATGAACCGGGTAGATACCGCCTTTGAAGCCGCCGTTGATGAGGTTTTTCATCACCGAATTGCCGATTTTGCCATCTTCCGCCGACGCGCCGATAACGGCAATCGATCGGGGATGGAAAATCTTCTGCATGGTCGCCTTTATCTCGGCTTCGGGTGGCCGGAAAATTTCCGGCTGGGGCGAAAAATCGACCGAGATCAAGGCGTCGACCGCGATGGCGCCGTCTTTGGTTGCAAAGACCGGGTTGAGATCCATCTCCTGAATTTCCGGAAATTCCGAAATCAGGTTTGACACATTGACGATAATCTCGGCGAGGGCGTTTTTATCGACCGGGTCGGCGCCGCGCACGCCATTCAGCACGTCGGCTGCATCAATGCTTTCCAGCATCGACAGCGCCTGATCTGTCGCTGCCGGCGCAAGACGGAAGGTAATGTCTTTCAACACCTCGACCAAAATACCGCCAAGCCCAAAGGCAACCAGTTTACCGAAGCTGGGATCGGTCACCGCGCCGACGATTACTTCTTGTCCGTCGGAGGGCTGCATCGCCTGCACCTGAACGCCGGTGACATCAGCATCGGCCTTATAGCTGGCCGCATTGGCGATGATTTCGTCATAGGCCGCCCGCGCGTCGTCAGCGTTGGCCACGCCAATTTTGACGCCGCCGGCCTCGGTCTTATGAAGAATGTCGGGTGACACGATTTTCATGACCACTGGATAGCCAATATCGTCGGCGACGCTTGCCGCTTGATCGGTCGAGGTCGCCAGACCTTCATTGGGCAACGGAATGGCGAAGGCGTCACAAACTTGCTTGGTCTCTGGCGCTGTCAGCGCCTTGCGCCCGTCAGCTTTAACTTGATCCAGAACTTGGCGAACGATAGATGTGTCATATCCCATAAAAAAAATATCTCCCTATTCGGCTGCTTGTGTTTTTGGCTTCCCGACCGCGCCCGACGCATGGATTTCCTTGATCTCCTCAGCGGAGTAATTCAGAACCTCACGCAGGATTTCATCCGTATGCTCGCCGAGCAAGGGCGAGCGCAAGACCTCGGATGGTGAATCGGACAGCTTGACCGGATTGCCAACCGACAAATATTTGCCGCGGGTTGGATGGTCGACTTCAACAACCGTGCCGGTATCGCGCAGGGATTGTTCCTCGGCCACTTCTTTCATCGACAAAATTGGTCCGATCGGAATATCCAAATCATTGCAAATATCCATGACTTCAAATTTTGTTTTGGTCATTGTCCACTCTTCGATCGTGCCAAAAACTTCGTTAAGCCTCGGCAGACGGCCATCCGGCGTCGCGTAATCAGGATCTTCCTTCCACTCGGGCTTGCCGATAAGGTCACATATATTCTTCCATATGGCGGCTTGGGTAATAAAATAAGTATAGGAGTCGGGATCGGTTTCCCATCCTTTGCATTTGAGGATTCGACCCGGCTGCCCGCCGCCCGAATCGTTGCCGGAGCGCGGAACAGCGTCACCGAACGGAATATCCAGGCCGAACTGGGCATATTCGGTCAATGGTCCTTTTTCGATCCGTTGCTGATCACGCAGTTTCACCCGGCAAAGGTTCAATACGCCATCCTGCATTGCCGCCGTCACCCGCTGGCCCTTGCCCGATTTCTCTCTCTGGAACAGCGCCGTCACGATACCAAAAGCGAGATTTAGACCGGTTCCGGAATCCCCGATCTGCGCACCGGTCACCGTCGGCAGTTCACCAAGATAACCAGTTGTCGACGCCGCGCCCCCGGCACATTGAGCGATATTTTCATAAACTTTGCAGTCTTGATAAGGCCCTGGTCCAAAGCCCTTGATCGAGGCCATGATCATGCGCGGATTTAGCTCTTGGATTCGCTCCCACGAAAACCCCATGCGATCGAGCGCGCCGGGAGCAAAATTCTCCACCAACACATCGCAGGTTTTTACCAGCCGTTCCAGCACCGCCTTGCCATGCTCTTCTTTGCCGTTAATTTCGATCGAGCGTTTGTTGTGGTTGAGCATAGTAAAATAGAGCGAGTCCACATCCGGAATGTCGCGTAATTGCCCGCGGGTCGCATCGCCGACGCCGGGACGCTCCACCTTGATCACATCCGCGCCGAACCAAGCCAGAAGCTGAGTGCAGGTCGGTCCCGACTGAACATGGGTAAAGTCGAGTATCCTAATTCCTTCAAGCGCTGTCATATTTCTATTCCTGAAAAAAAGCTAAACTAGTTTATTTCTTGACGACAACGCTTTGCGGATTGAGATTACCTATGCGACCGCTTTCGGTGCCAGCAGCTTCATCAATCACCGCATTCACCAGCGTTGGCTTTCCAGATTCTATCGCTGCGTTCACCGCCTCTTTCAGCTCATCCGGCGAGGTAGCATTGATTCCGACTCCACCAAACGCCTCCATCATTTTATCGTAGCGCGCTTCCTTGACGAATACTGTCGTCGCAACATCTGAACCGCCCGTTGGATTCACGTCGGTACCGCGATAAATACCACCGTTATTGAAAACCACCACGCATATTGGCAGGTTATATCTGCAGATCGTTTCGATCTCCATCCCAGAGAATCCAAAGGCGCTATCGCCTTCGATCGCCACCACCGGCATTCCGGTCTCAACTGCAGCAGCTATCGCCGTACCCATCCCAACGCCCATGACACCCCAGGTACCGACATCGAGCCTTTTACGAGGTTGGTACATATCGATAATGCTTCGCGTAAAATCGAGCGTATTCGCGCCTTCGTTTACGAGTATCACTTCGGGCCGTTCTTTAATGATCGCGCGTAGCGCCCCTAATGCGCCGTGATAATCCATTGGTATATTATTGTTTTGTAACCTTGGTGCCATCCGAGCAACGTTCGTTTCCACCTTATCCTTGATCATATCCGTCCATGCTGCAGGTGGTGGCGACCACTTCTTCTTGCCCATGCCCTCAAGCATCGCCTGAACACATGAGCCTATATCGCCGACCACCGGTGCTATGATCTCGACATTGCTATCCATTTCTCTAGGTTCAATATCGATATGGACAAACTTCTTGGGTTGATCGCCCCAGGCTTTGCCCTTTCCATGCGATAGCAGCCAGTTGAGCCGGGCGCCGATCAACATCACGACATCAGATTCCTTCAGTACCAGCGAGCGAGCAGCGCCCGCCGATTGAGGGTGCGTGTCCGGCAATAGACCCTTGGCCATGCTCATCGGTAGATAAGGGATACCGCTTTGTTCAACCAGTGCACGGATTGCCTCATCGACCTGGGCATAGGCGGCTCCTTTACCAAGGATAATCAGGGGTCGTTCAGCTCCTTTAAGAACATCAAGGGCACGCGCTATTGAGTCCGGTGCGGGCAACTGGCGCGGCGCCGCATCGATAACTTTCACCAGCGATTGCTCACCCGCATCTGCATCTATGACCTGCGCAAAGAGTTTTGCCGGCAGATCGAGATAAACCCCCCCCGGACGACCCGAAACTGCTGCGCGGATAGCCCGCGCAATGCCAATGCCGATATCTTTAACATTTAGTACGCGATAGGCCGCTTTACACAGTGGTTTGGCGATAGAGAGCTGGTCCATTTCCTCATAGTCGCCTTGCTGTAAATCAACAATCTCGCGTTCGGAAGAACCACTTATAAGAATCATCGGAAAGCAATTTGTGGTCGCATGCGCCAGTGCCGTCAGACCATTGAGAAAACCGGGGGCAGACACGGTCAAACAAATACCCGGTTTTTGGGTCAAATAACCAGCAATAGATGCAGCGTAACCAGCATTCTGTTCATGCCGGAACGACAGAACTCGCATCCCGGAGGCCTGCATGTAACGACCGAGATCCGTAATAGGGATACCAGGCACGTTGTAAATTGTATTGATGTCGTTGAGCCTAAGTGCATCAATAACTAGATGGAAACCATCTGTCAGTGAGCCTACCTCTTCTGTGTCTGGTGCCATTGCTACCTCCATTGGGACAATCAGCTTATGATAAAATTTGGGGCTGTCCCGGTTATTCAGCCAATATGGCGTTTAGCCCATTGTCTCAATTGCGATAATTGGACTGATGGGTCACTATTGTTAAAGCGCCACTCACACTCCTTCAAAAATAACCCGAAATTCGCCTTTGAAACACCGTTGAATTTTCGCATCTGGCGCTTTGCCTGGTTCCAAAAATTCTCAATCCCATTGATGTGATTCTGCTTGTCTGCGAAGAGTTCGGAATGGTTGATCCGAAAGTGATGAAAGTCTGAAATATCCAACACATTGTCCGTTATGGGTCATGTGTGGACGGCTCCCTGTTGGCAAGGATTAATTTGACGTTGTTTGCAAATTGGTCGGGTGCGGTCATGTGTCCGGCCTGTTTGTGCGGCACTCCTGGCCGCTGGCCCTAATGCGATCCGCTGGATCGAGTCCCCTACAAAAGCGCGGACTTATTAAGCCCCTTGACCCAAACGGGTTTTCCCAATCCTCGGTTCGACCGATTTTGCATTACGGCACATACACCCTGCCAAACTCATTAATCCCTCGTCTTTGTCTACGTCGCCGGAGCGACAACAGCGGGCTTTTGATAGCTCTTACCGCGCGTCAGCACCACCCAGGCAATGCGCGCCATCTTGTTGGCCAGCGCGACCGCCGTCACCTTTGTCGGCCGCCGGTCGATCAATTCGGCCAGCCACGGCAGGTTCGTGCCGTTGCGTTTGGCGTGGCGGATCACCGCCATCACGCCGGTGACCAGTAGCCAGCGCAGATAGTGATCGCCCTGCTTCGATATTCTCCCCATGCGTTGTTTGCCGCCGCTCGAGTGCTGCCGCGGCACCTGTCTACGACGCGGCACGAGGGCCTGGGTCCCCGACAGAACAAGAGGAAGTTTATGGTAGGTGGGCGGAGGTGTCTATAAACGCTCGCGATGTCCGTTATGGGTCAAAAGCGGACGAAACGCCAACCCCGAATAATGTCTGCTTTACCCCCTAAAGCGGACATCAGTCATTTGATGTCCGCTTTAGGGTGGTGGTCAGCAGGAACTCGTCACGGGCGCCGGCGAGGCCGCGCAGTCTGAGCCTGGTGAGGGCGAGGATATGCTTGGCTTCGCCAAACAATCTCTCGATCTTCTTGCGCTCGGCGCACGAGACCCCGTAAGCCTCGGTTTGCATCAGCGCCTGGGTGTAGTCGCGGGCGTCCTGGTTCACATCGTGTGAGATCCGGCGCTCCTGACCGGTGGTGCACCGTGACTTGAGCGG
>JAPUHN010000130.1 GCA_027297685.1 Alphaproteobacteria bacterium
GGCAGGGGCTCGATCGGCGCGAAATCGCGGTGGGCGATCCACGCGTCGCGTTTGAACTGGCGGATGTGATTGTCGACGTGGCACAGGCTCAAATAGACGATGGTGCGGTCCCACGGGCTGATATTGCCCGGCGACGCATGCACCAGATTGGCGTGGAACAGCAACACCGAACCCGGCTTGCCTTTGGGCGCCACCATACCGCCTTCTTCCGCCAGGCGGGTGACCGTTTCCTTGTCGAGGGTCCATAGCGGGTAAGATGTCGTCAACGTGTCGTGGCCGGCCTCAATGACCCCGGCCTTGTGGCTGCGCGGAATAAACATCAATGCGCCGTTGAATTCGGTGACCTCCTCTAAGAACAAGGCGATGTTCATGGCCCGGGGCTCGGGCATCAGATCGTCGCGCGCCCAGGTGCCGTAGTCCTGGTGCCATTGCCATACATCGCCATCGAAGGCGGCTTTACCGTTGATCTTGAACTGGTGCATGTAGACCGGACCGTCGACCAATTGCATCACCGGGTCGAGCAGGCGTGGATGGGCCGCCAGGCGGCGGAATGCCTCGTTATAGGTATGCGCGGCGAAGGCGGTACGCACGGCCTCGCTGTCCGTCTCACGCCACACTTCTTTGCGGCGCATGGCGAAGATATCCGGCACCTCGCCCGCCATCACATCGACTTCTTCTTGCGAGAACAGCTGTGGCAGGAATATCCAGCCTTCCCGGTCGAATTCGACAAGTTGTTCGTCAGTCAGTTTCATCGCGCGTTCCCCATCTTTACGTGCGTTATTTATTTTTTCCAGCCAATTATAGCCGAGAGACGCCACGGCTGCGAGCACACAAACGTTGGCGAGCGACGAGTCGCTAATCTAGGTATGTTGGCATGCGAATTGGGAAATTGCCGATGGACGGCGTTTTGAACGCAAATTTGGATTGAGCGAGCGGTGCTGGAACTCATTACGGCGGCTATCGAGGTGGCCGCCAACCCCTTCGCGCTGGTCGGCTATATCGGTCTCGGCGTTTACTCCCAGACGCTATGGCAGGCGCTGAAATACGGATTGCTGTGGGGCCTGGCGATATTTATTTTCAGAATTGCCCTGAGCGGTTCGCAACTGTCCGCATTCGACGAATTGGCGGTGCGGTTCGGATTGCACCTGGTTGGCGCGCTCATCATCACCGTCGGCGTGTTTTATCTCTACCGCTTGTTGCGCGGTGGCAAGGGCGGCGGCCGGGGCGCGGGTCGGGGCCGCACCAACGGGTCGCGAAAACCACCGCCGCGCCTAAGGCGGGTAAAATAGGCCGGGTGTTAAAGACAGCTTTGCCGTCCTCTTAGTCCTATCGCTGGAAGATTCGGCGACGCGGCGTTGGTCGGTGGCGGATTGGCGCGCGGCGAGCCGATGCAATACGCTCAACCTAGATGCAATACGCTCAACCTATGCGATCTAGCGCAGACAGATCGGGTTGAGCAGGTGGTAATGGAAAACACCACACTTTTCGTCGTCATGGCCGGGCTGTTGGGTTATTCCGGCTTTGGCCTATTATCGAAGACGCTTTGGCGGGCGGTGACGTACAGTTTTCTGTGGGGTATCGCGTTATTTTTTTTACTGGGCGCCCTAGCGGGCGCGCCGCCGTTTGGGTTCAAAGTGACGGCCACGTGTTTCACAGTGCATCTTACCGATACGAAGTTCCTCAACCCCCGCGATTATACCTCGGGTGTGTGGGATACGTTGGCCGTGTGTTTCGCAGTGAACCAGATCTTCGCGGTCGTCTGGAGCGGCGTTGTTTACATTAGTTGGTTGGGTTTTAACCGAGTGTGATTTTCGAGGCTTTCTAGTTTGCCGACATTAGCCGTGCGAGCGCCTGGCCATCTTCCGATCCTCCGGTAGCCAGAGCCTGGGCAACATGTTGCCGGTCGGTGGTCGAGCGGTTTTGGTTTAGCTTGAACTTACCCTCCAGCCGGGCGATCGGTATCTCGAAAGCGACGATGCCCCTGAGCATGGCATCGATATAGGCCGGCGGTTGATCCGCCATGGTCCATGACGGCGACCGTCCGGCCTCGTGGGTTGCCACAAGGCGCTCCTGCTGGGCGCGCAGTTGTTGCGCATCATCGACGATGCGCGGCGTGCCGTAGGCCTCAACGACGGCGTAATTCCAGGTCGGGACCGCCGGCGCATCGGGCTCGTACCAAGTAGGTGAGATGTAGCTGTGGGGACCGCGGAACACCACCAGCGCCTCGCCGGCGAAGCTTTGCCAGTGCGGATTGGACCGCGCCATATGGGCCTGCAACGTGCCGTTCGGGCCGTTTTCCCGGTCGAGCACGAACGGCAGGTGCGAGACCGTTGGCGCCGGCTCTCCATTGGTGATCAGCATGGCGAAATCGTAGGCCTCGATCAGGCTGTGCAGCCGGTCGAGGCCGGTCTCGGCGAATGCGTCGGGGATATACATCTTTCAATCCTTCCAACGAAAAAGGGCCACCGGATTTTCCGGCAGCCCTGATGCATCTCTTCGTCATAGGTTTCCGGGGTCAGAGCTGCCGCTCCAGCATCATCTTCTTGATCTCGGCGATCGCCTTGGCCGGATTGAGGTTCTTCGGGCAGGTCTTGGCGCAGTTCATGATGGTGTGGCAGCGATACAGGCGAAACGGATCCTCCAACTGGTCGAGCCGGTCGCCGGTTGCCTCGTCGCGGCTGTCGGCAAGCCAGCGATAGGCTTGCAGCAGGATCGCCGGGCCCAGATAACGGTCTTCGTTCCACCAGTAGCTGGGGCACGACGTGGTGCAGCAGGCGCACAGGATGCATTCCCACAGTCCGTCGACTTTTTCGCGGTCCTCGACCGATTGCAGGCGCTCGCGTTCGGGCGCCTGGCTGTCGACTTTCAGCCACGGCTCGATCTCGCGGTACTGGGCGAAGAAATGGGTCATGTCCGGCACCAGATCCTTGACCACCTGCTGGTGCGGCAGCGGATAGATCTTCACGTCGCCCTTGAAATCGGCGTTGAAGCTGGTGCAGGCCAGCGTGTTGGTGCCGCCGATGTTCATGGCGCACGAGCCGCACACGCCCTCGCGGCACGAGCGCCGGAAAGTCAGGGTCGGGTCGATCTCGTTCTTGATCTTGATCAGCGCGTCGAGGACCATCGGCCCGCAGGTGTCCATGTCGACGGTGTAGGTGTCGACCCGTGGGTTGTCGTCATCGTCGGGCGACCAACGGTACACCTTGAAATCGCGCGTGTTGGTCGCGCCCTCGGGTTTCGGCCAGGCCTTGCCGTCCTTGACCTTCGAGTTTTTTGGCAGTGCGAATTCAGCCATAATTATTCAGTCCTTTGTCACCACGAATGCTCAATTCGCTAGACGTAGTATCTAGTACACGCGCGCCTTTGGCGGAAAGCTTTGCACTTCGTTGGTCATCGGTTGCAGGACAACCGGGCGGTACTCAAACCGGGTTTTGCCCTTATCGTCGACCCAGCAGTAGGTATGTTTCATCCATTCCTCGTCGTCGCGATCGGGGAAATCTTCGCGGGCGTGGGCGCCGCGGCTCTCGGTGCGGTTGACCGCCGAACCGAGCGTCGCCACCGCCTGGGTCATCAGATTGTCGAGCTCCAGGGTCTCGACCAGATCGGTGTTCCAGATCATCGAGCGGTCCGACACACTTAGGTCGTCCAAACCACCCCAGATCTCGTCGAGCTTATCGACGCCTTCCTGCAATACCTCGCCGGTACGGAACACCGCGCAATGGTCTTGCATGGTGCGCTGCATCTGCATTCGCAGGCTCGACGTCGGTGTTCCGCCACTGGCATGGCGCAACTTGTCGAGGCGCGCCAGCGCGCGATCGCCGGCGTCGGGTGGCAGCGGTTTGTGCGCCTCGCCCGGGGTGACGGCTTCGGCGGCCCGGTTGGCTGCCGCGCGGCCGAACACGACCAAATCGAGCAGCGAGTTCGAACCCAGCCGGTTGGCGCCGTGCACCGAAACGCAGGCGGCTTCGCCGATCGACATCAATCCCTGGACCGGCGTTGTCGGATCGCCGTCCTTCAGGGTGACGGCCTCGCCGTGATAGTTGGTCGGAATACCGCCCATATTGTAGTGGCAGGTCGGCAGCACCGGGATCGGTTCCTTGGTCACGTCGACACCGGCAAATATTCTGGCGGTCTCGGCGATGCCGGGTAGGCGATGATTGATGACGTCGCCGTCGAGATGTTCTAAGTGCAGGTGGATGTAATCGCCGTTGTCGCCGACCCCGCGTCCTTCGCGCATTTCGATGGTCATCGAGCGGCTGACCACGTCACGGCTGGCCAGGTCCTTGGCCGATGGCGCGTAGCGCTCCATGAAGCGTTCGCCCTCGGAATTGGTCAGATAGCCGCCCTCGCCGCGCGAGCCCTCGGTAATCAGGCAACCGGCGCCGTAGATGCCGGTCGGGTGGAACTGCACGAATTCCATGTCCTGCAACGGCACGCCGGCGCGCGCCGCCATGGCGACGCCGTCGCCGGTCTGGGTGTGGGCGCCGGTGCACGAGAAATAGGCGCGGCCATAGCCGCCCGTCGCCACCACCGTTTGGTGGGCGCGGAAGCGATGAATGGTGCCGTCGTCGAGGTTCCAGGCGATGACGCCGCGGCATGCGCCGTCTTCGTCCATGATCAGGTCGAGGGCGAAATATTCGATGAAGAATTCGGCGTCGAACCGCAGCGCCTGCTGATAGAGCGTGTGCAGGATGGCATGACCGGTGCGGTCGGCCGCGGCGCAGGTGCGCTGCGCCGTACCTTCGCCATAGTTGGTGGTCATGCCGCCGAACGGGCGTTGATAAATCTTGCCTTCCTCGGTACGGCTGAATGGGACCCCTTGGTGCTCCAGCTCGATAATCGCCGGGATCGCCTCGCGCACCATGTATTCGATGGCGTCCTGATCGCCGAGCCAGTCCGACCCCTTGACGGTGTCGTACATGTGCCAGCGCCAATCGTCCTTGCCCATATTGCCGAGCGCGGCCGATATGCCGCCCTGGGCGGCGACGGTGTGCGAGCGGGTCGGGAAGACCTTGGTGATGCAGGCGGTCTTCAAGCCTTTATTGGCCATTCCGAAGGTGGCGCGCAGGCCGGCGCCGCCGGCGCCGATCACCACGACGTCATAGTCGTGGTCGATAATCTCATAGCTGCCATTGGTCGCCATTACGCACCTCCAAACGCGATCGACAGCACGGCGAATATCGCGGCGAGCGCCAGCACGATCGCGGCGCCCTTGATAGCGAGCAGCAACGCGATTTCGACCGACTTGGTATGCACGTAATCCTCGATCACGACCTGTAGTCCGAGCTGGGCATGGTGGAAAGTAGCGACGATGAGCAGAACCAGCAGCACCGCCGTGACCGGGTTGCCGATGAAGGCGCGCGCGGTTGTATAATCGCTGCCGGTGGCGGCGACCATCGCGATGACGAACCAAATCGTCAGGGGCACTAGCGCGATAGCGGTCAACCGCTGCGCCCACCAATGCTGGGTCCCCGATTTCGCCGAGCCGAGCCCGCGCGCCCGGCCGAGGGGAGATCGCATACTCATGTCAGCCACCTCCCCGGGCGGCGTAGCCGCCGATCCAGCTGACCAGGGTGAGGACGATCGAGACGATCACAACCAGCCAACCGGTGGTATAGGCGGTGCCGAGTTCGAACCCCCAGCCGATGTCCCAGGCCAAATGCCGGATGCCATTGGACAGGTGGTAAAACAACGCAAACGTCCAGCCCAAGAGCAACAGGCGGCCGAGGAACGAGCCGATGAAACTTTGCGCCGCGTCATACGCGCCAGGTCCGCTGGCCGCCGCGATAAGCCACCACACCAACAGCAGCGTGCCGATCGCCAGCGCGACCCCGGTGAGGCGATGTAAAATTGATAGCACCGAGGTAAGCTGCGGCTTGTAGACCTGCAAATGCGGTGACAGGGGACGGTTATCGGTCGCCATGAACCTAATTCTCCAGAGCCTCCACCCATCGACAAAACCGTTGAAGGCCACCGGAAGCGGTCCGATGAGGCTGCCGTTGCCAGGCATACGGTGAAACGTGCGGAACGGCTGCCCGGCCGGTGTCGACAGGCAAAATTGGTTTAGACCGGCGAATAGTATTCGTCAATCGTGGCGCCAGGATTTGTGCGGATTTTCAGGACCGTCGACCCGTAATCGCAAGCCAATTTGGCAAAGTTGTACGGCATCTCTGTGGAAAACCTGTGGAGGAACTGTGCCCTTTATCGCGATTTATGCACAGAAAACTTTCCGAAATCGTGTTTTTCGAGTTGCCGAAAGGGGTCTTGGAGTCGGATCATACTGCCTGCACGCGCAAGTGTGACGGCAGATCTTTCACCGCCTCCGAAACGACCGTTCGCGGTTCTTCGGAGGAGCCAATCCGGCCCCGAGGGGGCGGCAAGGTAAAGGGGTAGGGTCGTCAGTCGGGAAAGCGGCCACTGTTTTCGGACAGCTGGATGGTTGGCCCGGCAGGTTAAGCCGGTAGGCGGTATGGCTCTTCGGAGCCCCTTTCCTCGGAAGGACTGTCTACGCCGGGTCGTTGGGCGCAGCGGGGCGGGTAACCGTTTCGTCGACGCAGACGGCCTCCGGCGAGCCCGTGCCGAGCGGGCGGTTCGTGACCGGCTGCCGTGTCTTCGGACATCGGCGCTGATGCGAGCGGCAGGTTCGGTATCCGCGGGACGGTCATGACCACCTTCGGGAGGTTGTGGCGGTTCCCGGAGGGCCGCTGGAAGCGGGAGGTAAGTCGCCGCATTGGCGGTTCTTCCTGGCGGCGGAGGCCTTCGGGTCGACGACGCAGCCACCCCGATAGCTTAGGCTGGACGGGCGGACATGACAGGCAGGTGTCGCCGCTTCGGCGGTGGGCGTCAGCAGGTTTGAGGGAGAGACGGCGTTTCAATTCCAGGGCACTCGCCGGCCGGGAATTCGAGACGTAGCCAGAAACCAGGGAAGGTTCGCTTGCGGACCGGAACGGGAAGACGGGCAGAAGCGGATGGCAGACATCTCGTGGGTTCAGGTTCTGTAAGGGCCACTGGGTGAACGGTGTAAAAGCCTGACATCCGGCAGCCGCCGGGAGCCGGGGATGACGTATCGGCCAGGGGTGCGTCACCAACGACCAGGCGGTTCCAAACGGACCAGCTTGCAAGTGTTGAGGGTTGGTATCACCGAGGCTTCGGTCACGGAGAGATTAGCCCGAAGGTCTCAAAGGTAAGGGGAGCAATCCCCGCACTGAACGGACCAGGAAGGCGTCAGGCGTCAGGGGCTCCGCGTCCATGCACCTGGCGCCTTCTTTTTAACTGTTTTACCTGGCCCAACCCGAACCAGCTTCCCGATGTGCGACTAAAAAGGGCCCGGCGTTTCCGCCGGACCCCTTTAAGGCGTCAATTTGTAGGCTCCGCATCCAGGCTCGTACGGGGCGTCTGTTATCAATGCGGATTCGCGTCGGTCAAACAAAATCTTATAATAAAGGACCATTTGGCCACCAAATCTCGTATATCTGTTGATTGGCGAGGGTAGGGCGCTCGTTTTGAACATTCTTTCGATGCAATCGCACGTAGCCTACGGCCATGTCGGAAACTCCGCCATTGTGCTGCCCCTGCAGCGGCTTGGCCACGTCGTATGGCCGGTTCATACGGCGATGCTGTCGAACCATCTCGGTTATCCCGACCACGGCGGCCGCAATGTCCCAGCGTCCGAACTTGCCGATGTGATCGATGCGCTCGACCGCCGCGGGGTGTTGGCCCGCTGCGATGGCGTCCTGTCGGGTTATCTGGGCGAGGTCGCGGTCGGCGATGTCGTTCTCGATGCGGTTGCCCGGGTTCGGAAAAGCTCCAATGGCGCGATTTACTGCTGCGACCCGGTGATGGGCGATGATGGTGCGATATACGTCGGTGATGGCATCGCACAGTTTATGTGCGAGCGCGCGGCGCCAACCGCCGACATCCTAACCCCCAACCTGTTTGAGCTGGCGGTATTGACGGGAAACCCCGACGAGGCGCTGGCCGGCGCGCCGCTCGGCGGGATTATCGACGCTGCGAGAAGTCTTATTGCGCCGGACCGTCGAACGTCGACCGTGCTGGTAACCAGTCTCTCCCACGCAGCCCTTCCCTCCGACGATATAGCGATGGCCGCGGTTACCGCTGTCGGCACGTGGCTGGTAACGACGCCTAAACTGTCCTTTGCAGCCCTGCCTCATGGCGCCGGTGATTGTTGCGCAGCTTTGTTTTGCGCTGCCCTGCTTGCCGGCGGCGACGCGCCGTCGGCGCTGTCTCAGACGGCGAGCGCGATTTTCGCCCTACTTCAGGAGACCGCGCGGCGCGGCAAGAGCGAGTTGGCTCTAGTCGAAGCTCAGGATTTCATGGTTGCGCCGGAAAAATTATTCGGCGTCGAAATCGTCGCTTAATCGCACAATATTATATGTTCGCAGAATCTGTTATGAGGTCACGGCGCTCCGCCGATAAGGAGCGTCAATAACGCCAACCGCCGACGCGTCTCCAACTTGACCGACTTTATTTTTATAAACGGCTTTCTGTTCGGCCTGGTGCTCGCCGCCCCAGTTGGCCCTGTCGGCGTGTTGTGCGTGCAGCGGACCTTATCGGAAGGGCGCCTGCACGGCTTGTTGTCGGGGCTCGGTGCGGCGTTCGGCGATGCCATCTACGGCGCCATCGCCGCGTTTGGCATCAGCGCTATTCAGTTATGGATCGCCGACCATCAGGCGGGTTTGCGCACGATTGGCGGCATTGTGTTGTTGATACTGGCCGCCAAAACATTGTTCGTTCGTTCGCGTCGTACGGTGCAGACCGAAGTCGGTAAAGTTCACACCGAAAGTTTACCGCAAGATTTTATTTCGACTTTTTTGCTCGCGATCACCAATCCAATCACGATGCTGGTGTTCGCCGGCTTGTTCGCAACTCTCGGTGTTACGGACGCCGGCGATTCTGTCGACAACGCGGCGCTGCTGGTGACCGGCGTGTTTTTAGGCTCGGCGCTTTGGTGGTTTGCCTTGGCATTTACGGCTAACCTGGCGCGGCCCTATCTCGACGGCGGTTACCAAACATGGGTTTCGCGCATTTCCGCCGCGATTTTGATTGGCTTC
>JAPUHN010000131.1 GCA_027297685.1 Alphaproteobacteria bacterium
ATCGGCGACTAAGGCGTTCGGCCTGTATCAGGCCGAAATGCCCAATTTCGGCTGGCAGCCGGTGATGAGTGTGCAAGCCGGCGTCAGCGTACTGACCTTTACCCGCGGCGAGCGGGCGGCGACCATTCAAATCGAAAATAACACCCTGCGTGGCAGCACGGTTTCGATCACCGTGGCGCCGCGCCAGACCGCACCGGTTCCCGGCACCGGTTCGCCCGCCCCGGCGAGGGGATCAAGCTAGACGCTGCACCGCCCTAATCTTGACTCGCCAGCAGGCTCAGCCGGCGCACTGCCCAGGTCGATAGCAACACTGAGGCGGAAAACACGATAGCGCCGACCTGGATGTCGGCGCCGGTGAGCAGGCGCCCGTCGGCGACCAGAACCACCAGCGCTATAATAAAGACATCCAACATCGACCATTTCGACGCCGCCGCCAGCCCGTTGAGCAGCGATGTCGACGAGGCACCGGTGACATCGGCGGCATGCCACAGCACCAGCCCGGTGATAATTTTGAACGTCGGAAACACAAGGGAGAAAATAAACGTCACCGCGAACAGGAAATAATTGCCAGCCTCGAGAAACGAGAACACGCTTTCGACCAGCGAGAACTCACGGCTGATGAAAATAAACGTGCTGATCTTGATCGCCGGTAGAAACAGACCCAGCACCAACAGCACCAAAGCGAGCGCCAGCACGAGGCCAAGCCAACGGTCGAGACCGCTCGCCCGCTCGCGCAGAGCGCCACCCCAAATTCCGCCGAACTGCATTCGCCCTACCCGTCACTTGTCCCCGGCCCCATCGCGGCGGCAATATAGCCCAAACCGCGCGCGATCCGTAACGCGTGGTAGCTGGGGAAAGGAAAAGACCATGGCGCAACACCGCAACCGGCGGGTCATTCTGAAAACCAGGGCGACCGGCCTGCCGGTGCCTGAGCTATTCGACATGGTCGAGGACGACGCACCCGAACCCGGAGACGGCGAGGTGCTCATCAACAACATTTACGTCTCGGCCGATCCAGGCATGAAGGGCTGGATCAGCACGGCAAAAAACTATGCCAGCGTCGAGACCGGCGCGACGATGAATTCGTTCGGCGTCGGCGTCGTCGTCGAATCCCGCAATCCCGACATCGCCGAGGGCGACTATATCGTCGGGCGCACCGGTTGGCAGGAATACTCCATCGTCGCGCCCGAGCAAGGCGGCTTCCGCAAGGTCGATCCCGCCGATGGACCGCTGTCGGCGTCGCTCGGCGTGCTCGGCCACAGCGCCATAACCGCCTATTTCGGCTTGCTCGACGTCGGCCGGCCCAACGCCGGCGAAACCGTGCTGGTGTCGACCGCCGCCGGTTCCGTCGGCAGCGCCGTCGGGCAGTTCGCCAATATCAAGGGCTGCCGCACCGTCGGCATCGCCGGCGGCCCGGAAAAGGCAGCGCTGTGCCGTGAGGTGTTCGGCTACGACGTCGCCATCGATTACAAGGCCACTGATGATTTAGCGGCGGCGCTGCAGGAAGCCTGTCCCGAGGGCATCGATGTCTATTACGACAATGTCGGCGGCGACACGCTCGACACCGTGCTCGGCCTGATGAACCAGAACGGCCGCGTCGTTATCTGCGGCACCGCGGCGACCGAGGCGTGGGTGCCACCGCCGACCGGTCTGCGCTTCGAGCGTCACGTGCTGGTCAACCGCCTGCGCATCCAGGGCTTTATCCTGTTCGACTATCAGGACCGCTACGAGGACGCGCTGGCCGATATCCGCCAGTGGTTCAAGGAAGGCAAACTCAACTACCGCGAAGACATCGCCGAGGGGCTGGAGAACGCACCCGCAGCGCTGGCCGGCCTCTACGAAGGCCGCAACAAGGGCCGCCAGTTGATCCGCGTGCGCCCCGACCCGACGTTGTCGTGAGGCTCGGTCGGAACGTTATTTCTCCGGCAGCCCGGCTTTGCGCAAGCTGTCGAGGAAACGATTGCGGACTTCGTCAATCCGGTAAGGAAGGATTCTCGCGACCTCCTTAAGGGTGAATTGGGGTGTAATTTCCAAAACCGTCTTTACCGCATCGTTGGCGTCGCCGGTGCGATCCATTTCGTCGTAAGCAATGGCCAAATGTACGTATGCAGCTGTAAACTTCGGTGCCCACTCGACCGTTTTGAGGAATCTGCTCACAGCCTCATCATATCGACGCAATATCAACTGGGAACGGCCCACGTGAAAATCCCAATTCGGAGGGACAACCGTATCTATGCTGAACGCCTTTTCCATCAACTCCAGCGCTCGTTCCGGGTTTCCCCAGTAACTTAGAGCTCCGCCGAATGTCGCATTGACGTCAGCGTTGCCGGGGGCCAGAGCGATGGCTTTTTCCAAATTCGCAACCGATTGATCATAACGGCGCAAAAACGTCTGAATCCAACCCAGGCGCGCAAGCGCGATTGCAGACGTGCCCTCAAGCGCGACGCCCCCCTCAGCCAGTTCGTTGGCCCGGTCCAAATTGGTATCGAACTCGGGCCACATTAGGGCCCATCCAAAAAAATGGCAGTAGGAAAGATAGCCGTAGGCGTCGGCAAAATTCGGATCGATCTCAATTGCCTTCTCCAGACACTTTCTTGCCTCCTGCAATTGTTCAGGTGTGAAGTGGTGATAACTCGCCCGTCCCCTGAGGAAGAGATCATACGCCTCCACGCTGTCGGTCGGTCTGCGTTCGGCGAGCGCCTTATCGGTTGGCGTCAGGCTCACCCGCAGCGCCGACACGATTTGCTCCCGGATGTCGTCTTGAAACTGGAAAATATTCTCAATGTCGCCATCGTAGCGTTGAGCCCAGATATGGCCACCGCTTGCCCCGTCAATGAGCTGGGCATTAACACGAAGCTTGGGGCCCATCTTTCGGACGCTGCCTTTGAGGATGTGCTTTACGCCGAGTATTGCGGCTACTTCCTTAACGTCAACGGCCTTGCCTTTGAACGCGAACGATGAATAGCGGGCGATGACGAAGAGGCCCGATATATTGGAAATATCGGTAATCAGATCCTCTGCCATGCCGTCGGCAAAATACTCCTGCTCGGGATCGCCCGACAAATTGTCGAAAGGCAACACGGCGATCGACGGTTTGTCCCACAACGGTAACGGCTCCGTGCCCGGTACTGTTGACGCCGGTGGGCATTCAACAACATCTGCGACAAACCGAAATCCGCGCCGTGGAAATGTTTTGACCACGGCCTGGGTTTTACCGTCATCACCGACGGCTTTACGGACCAGGTTAATGCTCGTGGTTAAGGCACCGTCCGATACGAAGCGCCGATCCCAAACCTTCTCAAACAGTTCCTCTTTAGTGACAACTCTGTCGCGGTTTTCGATCAGGTAGACGATCAGCCGAAAAACTTGTGGTTCGAGCGCCACAATCTCTCCGGCACGTTTTAGTTCCAGACCCCCGGTGTCTAGTGAGCAGTCGCCATATTGGTAGATCACCGCTTCCCGACCTCTGCCGATTTAGTCGATTGGAAAGCATAAATAAGCTTTTCCGGACAGTAAAATTAAAAAAACCTGATGCTAACGGTAACGATTTGCGTCTAGCCTGTTTGCGTAACATAGCCATTGATTTGCAGAGGTGACGTTGGTTGTGAGGCCAACCATGAGGGAACAAATCAACACGCGATCCAAAGCGGAAGGTTCAGCGCCAACGAATAAGTCGAAAAACAACAAACCGACCGCCACCTACGCCGTTTCGCGAAAGTTCCGCTCAAACTGCATCGAGGGAAGACGCACCATTTTCAGTTACGCCGAATTGGACGTCACCGCGGCCACTATCGGTTCCCAACTGGCCTGGTGATGGCTAGGCCCGACAGGGCGATATCTAGAACGCACCCTGTCGGGCCGCCTTACAGTGTTTTTGCCAATCGCAGGCGCGTAGTGGTACGCGCCCAACGGAGGAAATGACATGAAAGTCAAAGTTGCGGCCGTTCAGGCCGAATCAGTGTTCGGCGAAGAGGAATGGCAAAATCTGGAGAGAGCGATCCGCTATCTCGACGAATTCTCCGGCTCGGACGTTCGCTTGGTATGTTTCCCCGAAGGTTATCCAGGTCCTGCCCACGGCCCTATGGACAGCAAGGGTAAGCTGAGCGCTCACCCCATCGATCTCTTGCGCGAGAAGATACGCGAAGTCGGGGTCTACTGCACATGCAGCGACGTGGTCGAGCACGAGGACCTTCCCAACGTCTACTATCTTTGCCAGAAGCTAGTGGGGCCCGACGGCGAAATACTGGCCGATCACAGACGCTGCCAGCCGGACGAGCCGGAACTCAATGAATACCTGTTTGGCGGCAGAAGGCATTTTGCCCCCGGACCGGGCCCGACCGTCGTCGAGACCGAGATCGGCGTGATCGGCCTACTCATCTGCTCCGAGTTGTGGGTCCCCGAACTGCCGCGCATCGCCATGCTCGAGGGCGCGGAGATTCTTATCTCTCCGGTCAACGGGTTACATTCGGCCTCACTCCACCATACGGACAACAACGAATCGCCGCTGTGGGATACGTGGAAGTGCATTTCTCGCTGCCGCGCCGCCGAGAACAATCAGTACGTGATCGTCACTCAGAATATGTTCGACGCCAAATTGGCGGGCGTCGGCCACATCGCCGGGCCAGAATCGATGTTGGCCGAGGACAAGCGAACGGGCGTGATCACCGCCGAGCTCGATATGGACCGCCTGCGTTACCTCCGAGAGACGCTCTATGAAATGGAGATGCTCGATTCCACGAACGTCGACGAAAAGCAGCCCGTGCTCGGAACCCGTCCGGGTCAGCTGCGTATTCGCAGACCGTCGATTTACGGCAAGCTGGTCGAGCCGTCGCCCCTCGATTTCGACTTCAATTACTACCTGAGGGAGCTGGCTCTGGGCTATAAGCTGGAGACGGTGGCGGGGCGCCAGGAAGCGGCGGAATAAGCAGCCCTGCGCTCTGCCGTGCGGGGTGACGCACGACCGTTCTACCCCCCGTAAGCGGACGCTAGAGCAGTATCCGACCAGATTGAATCAATTCTGTCGGATACTGCTCTAGGAAAGTGAAAGCGGGAATCGCCGACTGGAATTGCGCAACGATGAATAGAGAAAGCGGAACTAAGACCGCTCATCCGCCCGCGATCTGTCGCTCGTAATCGTTTGCGTCGAACCAGCCGCGCGATGCCTTCACCTTAAGATCCTCATCGAGATCCCATTCTTCCCATCCGCTGATGTTCAGGGAATTCTGCGTCCCGGAATGGGTCCCCGTGAAGGTCCATAGAAATACGACATGATCGCCGGCGCAGCGCACCTTGTCGCAAACCAGGGCAAGGTCCGGCACATCGGCGAAGAAGCCGGCGGCCATTTCGGCGATTCCTGTGCAACCCTTCCAAGGCTCCCCACGATTGATGACGATCCGTCCATCCTTTGCGTAGAACTCTGCAATAGCTTCCGGTGATCCGGAGTTCCAAGCCGCGGTATAGGCCTCCGCGATATCCATGACCTTGCCGTGATCGATCTTCATTGCGCTTCCACCCTCGCCACTTCGCAGCCCAACTACTCGTGCGATTACTCAGCTGCGCCGCTGTCGGTTTTCACAGTGCCGACTGAGAAAGTCGAGACTCTAATTGCGTGTCCGATTTTGGGAGTAAAGCGGACATTGATTGATGGCAGGAAAACGCCCGAACGAGGCGTTCCTATTTTGAAAACTACCCCTCCGGCAGCCCGGCTTTGCGCAAGCTGTCGAGGAAACGATTGCGAACTTCGTCAACCTGGTAAGCAGAAAAAATTCTCGCGACTTCCTTGAAAGTGTATTGGGGGGCGCCTTCCAAAACCGTCTTTATCGTCTCTCTGGCGTCGTCGATCCGGTCCAATTCGACGTACGCACATGCCAAATACACATATGCAGGTATAAACTTCGGGGTCCGCTCAATCATGCGGTTAAGTCTGGCAACCGCCTGGTCATATTGACGCAATAAGATGTGGGAACAGACTGCGTAATATTCCCAAAGTGGTGGAGCAAACGTATCTAGGCTGAGCGCCTTCTCCAACATCTCTAGCCCTCTTCCCGGGTTTCCCCAGTAATTTAGAACTTGGCCAAACGTCGCATTGACGTCGGCGTTGTTGGGAGCCAAAGCGAAGGCCTTTTCCAAATTCGCAATCGCTTGATCGTGACGGCGCATCCACGTCTGAATAAAACCTAAACGCGTAAGGGCGAAGGCAGACGTGTCATCGAGCGCCACGCCCCTCTCAGCCAATTCGTTGGACCGGTCCAAAGTGTCATCGAACTCGGGCCACATTTGGACCCATCCACGAAAATGGCAGAAGGACAGATAGGCGTAGGCGTCGGCGAAATTCGGATCGATCTCTATCGCTACTTCAAGGAATTTTATCGCCTCAAGAAGATGATCCGGCGTGAGGAGGTAAAAGTTCGCCCGTCCTTTGAGGAAGGAATCGTAGGCCTCCACACTGTCCGTCGGTTTGCGTTCGGTGAGCGCCTTATCGGCTGGGGTCAGGCTCACCTGCAGCGCCGAGACGATCTGCTCGCGGATATTGTCCTGAAACTCGAAAATATCCGCCATGTCGCCGTCATAGCGTTTAGCCCAGATATGGCCGCCACTCGCCGCATCAATAAGCTGGGCGTTAACACGCAGCTTGCTCCCCATCTTGCGGACGCTGCCTTCGAGGATGTGCTTGACGCCGAGTTTTGTCGCTATTTCTTTCACGTCAATGGCCTGCCCTTTGAACGCGAACGATGAATTGCGGGCAATGACGAAGAGGCCGGAAATATTGGAAATATCGGTGATCAAATCCTCGGCCATGCCGTCGGAGAAATATTCCTGCTCGGGATCGCCCGATAGGTTGTCGAACGGCAGCACGGCAATCGATGGCTTGTCCGATTCTGGTAATGGCGCTGTACTCGGCGCACCTTGCACTTGGTCTAGAATTACGCGAAAGGCGTGCACCGGCTTGGTGATGTT
>JAPUHN010000132.1 GCA_027297685.1 Alphaproteobacteria bacterium
GGGTCGCACTTCGACGCCGTTACCTTGGCACCGATTCTGGAAGAAAAGCTCGTCACATGGTTACCCAGAGCGTTGCCTTTCGACATCGCCTTGACTGGGGGTATGGGATCGCCGCCGACCGTGCGGTTGGGTTGGACCGACGCGCAACTCACTGCTCAAGCTGTCGGTGGCGTTGATGTGGCGCTGCCGGATGGGGTGATCGAAATAGAGGTCGACGGCAAGGCAACCGCTACTTTGGGACAAGCGGTCGAGCGGATCGAAATCGCCGCGCTAAAAGCCACTTTGACGTCGGTGCCGACTACGTTCGGTTCGGCAACTGGCGATGTTTTAATCACCGATTTGTCGGCGGAAGGCGGGAAGCTCGCCGGTGTCGTTGGTGGTGAAATATCGGTTACTGCGGCATCTGTGCGCACCGTTTCGGCCCGCCAACTCACTCTGAATTTCGACGGTGCGTTTAATACGGCATCCGGCGAAATGAGTGTAGAGCTATCACCCGGCGGGTGGATCACAGCACGCGATGTGCGGCTAGCGGGTGGATACGCGTTGCCCGGTACCACACGGCTTCAGTTCGCCGACGGAAGCCATCGATTGGCGCTAAACCGGCGTAGCGGCAGAATTTCTGTCGATATCCGCCTAAGGCCCGGTGAGGCAAATTTGAAGATTGCTTCGCGCGCCTTAGGCATCACTCATGGAGCTATAGGCGTATCGGGGACGTGGCCGGGTAGTCTTACTGTCGACGCCAAAAATGTCAGTACTGATCTGGACAAGGAACGGAGCATCGACTTCGCGGGCCTGCGTTTGCGCGCAGACGGTGATTCTTCGGACGCCGTCGTGTCGATTGCTGTGAATGGCGTCGAGCCTACATATCCGGGGCTGACGCTGCCGTCGTTCGACGCGACAGCGAAAATTATTCGCCAGGGATCGGCAGTTGAGGGCGAGCTGGAAATAATAGCGACCGGCGGTCAACCAAGCCTGCGCGCGCAAGGCCAACACAGCCTTAAAACTGGAAAAGGCAATGGCGAGATTCTGGAGGCGCAGCTGCGATTTGCCCCGGGTGTGCTGCAGCCTGAGGATATCAATCCGGCGATGGCGGGGACGGTCGAGAATGTATTCGCGACAATCTCGCTAACTGGTCCCATCGCCTGGGAGGGTGACGGGGCGGTCGCTCCGAACTTGACCTTGGTGATCGACAATTTGGCGGCCGCGACTGGCGATCTTGAGCTGTTCGATTCCAGCGCGACGGTTTTGTTGACTGGGCTACCGGAACTCGAAACACCGCCAGGTCAGCGATTTGCCGGTCAAGTTCGTGTGGGCCGGCTAGATCCCGTACCGATCGATGTGTCGTTTCAAATATTACCGGCCCTGGCTGGTTCAGCCCCACGACTGATCATCGAGCAACTAGCAGCCCAATTGGCCCAAGGTCGCCTGACGACTGAGCAATTCATGCTGACCCTGCCTAGCATCGATACCGACGTTACGCTTCGCCTGGAAGACGTAGATCTAGCGCGAGCATTTGCGGTTATTGGTGTGGCAGGGATCGGTGGTACGGGCCGAATCGGCGGCAAAATTCCCCTAATTATACGTGGCAGCCAGGTAGCTGTATCAGGCGGTCGTTTGGTCAATGATGGACCGGGCGAGGTGTTCTACGACTTTGCCGCTCTGCCGCAGCCGCTTGTCGACCGCGACGATACGGTTACTTTGGTTCTGCGCGCGTTGTCAAATTTCGCTTACGATGATTTGCAAGTCGAGATGGATAAGGCACTCGATGGACCTGGTAGTTTGCGCATGCGCATGGCTGGTGCAAACCCCGATGTACTCGAAAATCACCCTTTCGTCTTTAATATCACACTCGAATCCAACTTTGATCGGCTGGCTGCCCTGGTTCTTGAGGGTCTGACGACCAGCCAGGGATTATTGCGCGCGCTGGCGCTATCTTCCAGGAGCGCCACGAACGCCGATGCCTTGCCTTAAAGTGCCTTGGTTTTGACATGAGCCAGCGGTATCTTGCAGTGTGCGATGCTGCCGCCGAAGGAGACGCTGTTGTTAGACACCTGTAGGAAACGAACTGCTGCCGCGATCTTCGGTTGTTTCATCGTGGCCGCTTGTACACCGACAGTGCGCGTCGAAGCGCCGCGCGAACCGATTACGATAAATTTGAACATCAAGCTGGATGCCGATGTTCGCTTGAGGATCGAAGAAAAGGCTGAAGAAGATGTCCGCACCAACCCGATTTTCTAGTTTGGCGTATAGGCTAGCATCTGGTGTTTTCGGGCTGCGCCGACATATGGCAGTTCGGTTACCAGCCGGTTTGGCGATCGGTCTGCTGCTCACAGCAGCGCTTGTACTACTGCCCGCTGGCGATGTGGCGCGCGCCGATGCGCTGGATGACGCGCGTGCCAAGGGTACCATCGGCGAGCGCTTTGACGGGTTTGCGGCAATCCGCGACCCCTCGGCGTCTCCCGGCACCCGTCGGCTGGTCGAAGATATCAATGCTAAACGCCGGAAGCTGTACAATGAGGTGTCCACTCGCGAAGGCACCACGATTGAATCTGTCGGCCGAATATATGCCCGCCAGATCGTCGGAAATGTGCCGCCAGGAACTTGGATAATGCGCGGAAATGGCCAGTGGGTGCGCAAATAAGGCCGTTACGCCATTTCCGCCTCTGCCTGCCCCTAAGAGTTCGATGTGTTATCGACATGCTGAAGTTAGGTTTGCCCGTATTCGGTCTGCTGATCGGTGTGACTGCGATTGCCGAGCCGTCCGCTGTGCTAGCGGAGGAATCTGTCAAACCAAATGTAACTGGTGATTGGCATGTCGACATCGAACAGAAACGCCGGCTGTGCCGCTGGCAGGGGCAGATGCGCCTCGATCAAAACGGCACGCAACTGACTGGCATGGGCGAAGCCGCCGCGTCACCGGACCGTCGTTTTTGTCCTCGGCTCAAAGGCGTTGTCGAGGGCAGCGTAGACGGCCAGCGGGTCAAGTTCGGCTTTGCCACCGGGCGACTGGGAACCGGCGAGTTCGATGGCGCCCTAGCGCCGGGAGGACACATGCTAGACGGAACTTGGACTGCCGGTTCGGCGGCTGGCACCTGGCGAGCCGAAAGGTTGAAATAAACCATAGGTTCTAGACGGATATGGTCTAGCGCAGCATGGCGCCCATGAAATCGATTTTGCCGACCTCGACGCCGCCGTGGCGAATGATATCGTAAGCCGTCGTCACGTGGAACATGAACTGGGGCAGCGCAAAGCGAAGCAGGTAATCTGCGCCGTTCGGAAAAGTCAGGATGCCGACGCGCGTCGGTTGGTCGATGGTCAACGTCTCGTTGGCTTCCATTTGGGCAGGCGTTAACCCATCGAGAAAAGCGCGAGTGCGCGCGACGCGGGTGCGCAAATCATCGAAACTGGCCTCGTCGTCAGCCTCTTCGGGAACTTCGATGCCGGCCAAGCGCGCCGCTGCGCCGCTAGAGTGGATACATGCCCGCTGCACCTGCTGCGTAAGCGTGAACATGTCGGGCGCGAGCCGCAGCGCCAGCATATCGGCGGGCGCGGAGCCCGCCGCAGTACAATGGGCTTCGGCCTTGTCAAGAACCGCGGACAGCGATTCGAGAAACTGATCGAAAATCGATATGGATATCTGGTGAATCGACAATGGCATGGCAAAGCCTCCCTGCTAATTTGATACGTGAACGTGCCGGGGTAGTGACGGCGGGTCAATGCGCTTGTGCGTTTACGCTAGGTGCAGATAAGACCACCAATGGCGCCCAACTGGCGACCCTCGAGCGGCTGCTTGATCGCAAGGAGCAACAGATGGCGGTGCTCGGTGCGCGCATGCTGTTTCCCGAGAAGAAGGCCGCCGAGGCCGTCGAGACCGCAAGCATGCATCGCCAGGGCGAGAACAGCGCTCTGGCTGCGTTGGCGCTCGCGGTGGCGCGCGCGCTAAGCGAAGCGATGACAATAGCGCGGAACTGGATCGGCGCCAGCGGCGAAACCGGCATCGCGCTCAACACCGATTATCTGCCCACACCAATGTCCCCGCAAATGCTGGTGGCGCTGATCCAGGCGGTGCAAAGCGGCAACATTTCGCGCCGGACGTTCTTTGCGAACTTGCAACGTGGCGAGATCGTCGCCGCCGATACCGCGTTCGAAGACGAGCAGATAGAGATCGAGGCCGAACAACCTACCATGGCATCCCAAGCAGCCAATTAATGCGTTACAGAAACTTCAGGTCGGCCGGCGAGATAAGCACGCCGAACGCGGCGCACCAGATGACCACCGATTGATAATCGGCAAGGTTGATCGTTGCCGGAACGGTATATTTCTGGCTGCCCTTGAAGGCCCGCAGCCGTCCCAGGTCGATGAAGTCCGTTCCTTTCACATCGCCGGCACGACGAACCGATTTTTTTGGTACGAGGTAGACGTGGAATTTGGGCCCTGGCCCGACTTCGAAATTGCTTTCCAGGAAGACCGTGCGCTGGAGTACTGTGACTCCGCCCGAACCGTAATGCACCGGATCCATCGTGTTGGCGTGAATGAATTGGCCCCTGGCGATGATTGCAGTCAGTTCGTCTGTATTCAGGGTGTCGTTGGCGGCCGGTGGCGGAAAAACGAACGGATAGATGAAGATTCCGGCCCCGACACCACCCCCAACGCCCAGTACGCCGCCGAGCACGAATACTGCGATGTAGCGCCACATGGATACGCCTCCGACCAGATTGCTATTCGATCTGTGATAGGAGGGCAATAATAGGACGGGGTCGTCGTTGTCGGAACAATTTTTTGAACTTCGGCGATTTGTTACTGTTCGGACAAGTTTGAATTGGTGCTAGCGTGTCGGGCATGAAATGCGCTCGTTTACTAGCGTCCACCGTATTGGCATTCATGCTGAACCAGGCGTCGGCTGATGCGCAATCGGCACGTGGATCCCTACCCAGCACATCGCCCGCCCCCAAGACAGCGGCGCCTGACGACGCGCTATTAGAGATAAAGAATGACTTGCAGTCCGGTATGCGCTACCGGCTGGAAATTACCGATACCCAGCAGCGCCTGCGCGATGGCGTTGCCGAATACTCCGTAACGATCGTAACCGAAGCCGACTTGGTGGTTACCGAGGCGGTTGGTGGCGTTGCCGTGGTCGAACTCGTTTTCGGTACACCTTCTGTGCGCAATAGCGATGATAGTCTCGAGGCTCGGTTAGCCATTACGTCGTACCGGATTTTCGAAGGGAAAAGGATCTTGTATCGCACCAATGGCAGTGGGGCGGTGACTGGACTGGCCAACTCCCATGAAATAGGAAAAGTGTTTAATGATGTCGTCGACCGTTTGATACGCGATGTCGGTCGTGAGACCAATATTCCGATGCTTGTGGAATCGGTTCGAGCCGGCCTCGATCCCATGCGCCGTGGTCCTTATATGGAATCACTGGCGCTCGAGTTGCCGAAACTATTTCACTTTTTCAGCGGCCTAAAGCTCGATTCCCGCACAAACTACAGCCGCTCGAAATTTATGCGATTGCGCCTAAACGGCGCTGAGGTGGCAGGCACATTAGACTATGATCTAGCCTGGTTCGATCGCACAAAACAGGTTGCTTGGCTGCGTTGGAGCCAAACGGCCGATCATGTCCGTACTGCCGATGTGGTCGAGGCGTACATGCGTGATATTGCTGGCAAAGCGGGCCATCGGCTGCCGATACGGCTCGATATGGGGTCTGTTGGCGCATCGGAGGGGGCGGTTTATGAACTCGACCTGAAGACGGGATTGCCAAAAACCATTGCGTTTTCCAGGCACTACGAAATGCTCGGATTTTCGTCCCGGCAAAGCCTGAATATCCGGGTTATTCAGTAAACCGCCCGGTTGTCCTCTGGCGACGAATTTGGCCATTGATAAATCAGTGATAGCCTGCAAACCATGAATTATCCACGCTCGATCGCGTTTGCCGTGTTGTGGTTGATGTTGAGCCAGACGCCGGCTGTTGCGCAGGACTTCGAAAAGGGTCTGGCAGCCGCACGCGCCGACAATTTTGCCGTTGCTGTAGCTGAATGGCGGCCGCTGGCCAACGACGGTCATGTCGAGGCGCAGTTTAATCTCGGCACGATCTACGAGGCCGGTTTCGGTGTGCCGAAAGATGCTGCAGAGGCAGCAGGTTGGTACGCGCTGGCGGCCGGACAGGGCCATGCGCGGGCACAATACAATCTGGGCGTTATGTATGCGGATGGCCGTGGCGTGCCACGAGACGATTCCCGAGCGGCAACCTGGTTCCGCAAGGCGGCCGAGCAAAATCACGGTAAGGCCCAGTACAATCTCGGTATTTTCTACCAAGCTGGCCGGGGCCTGCCGAAAGATCCAGCGCTCGCGCGGGTCTGGTTCAATCGCGCGGCTGCGAACGGTGTCGACCCGACGCGGGCTAGTGCCAGCGGTTCCAGCGTCGGTTCAGAGTTACTCACCCCGGTTGCTAATAAACGCTCAGCGGATGCAAATTCGGTCGGGCTTCATGTTGACAAAGATGACCTGGCTGACCCGGAGGTGCCCACCGTAGTGGCGGCAACTGAACCCGAACCCGAACCCGAACCGGATCGTCAACCGGAGTCGGAAGCGGCGGCGGGTTTTCCCATAGCGTCATTGTCCGAAGGACGGCTGCGCATCGCCGCAAACTTTCCCGACGGTGCGCGCTATCGGCTCGAAATTGTCGAGACCCGTGAACGCGCACGCGACGGCGGCTTTGTGATGGCGCAGACATCCAAGATGGGCGTCGACATGGTGGTCAAGTCGGGGCCAGACGACGGCACCCTTATCGAATGGACCTTTGGCCCGGCGACCGTAGAAACCGCTGGCGATCCGAAGGCCGGTCGCCTGGCCAGCGAGCTTGGCAAGCTGATTGACGGCCAAAAAATCGAGTACCACGTCAATCAGAGCGGTAAAGTAACGGAGCTCGGTAATCCGACTCAGCTCACGTCGTTCTATGAGAAATCGATCAATCGCGTTCTAAGCGGTATCGACGCGCAGACTGCCGACCCGCAGTTGGTTGTCGATATTCGGGCAAACATGGCGCCGTTGTTATCGCAAGACTATGCTGCAACGCGCGCCCTCGAGTTGCCAAAGCTGCTGCATTTTTTCAGCGGGCTCGAATTGGCGACCGGCAAGATCTACAGCCGCGCCGGTGTGATGAACCTGCCGCCGAGCGCCGATGCGCTACCGAGCAGGTTGGACTATGAATTGAAGTGGTTCGACCGCGCGGCGGGCGTGGCGTGGCTGAGCTGGCGCCAATCGGTCGATCCGGAGCAGGCCGCCAGTGCGATGAAGGCGTATATCGAAACTCTGGCGGCCCAATCTGGTCAACCCTCGCCGAAGAAATTCGATATCGGCACCATCGATGTCTCCGACAGCGCCGATTACGAGATCGACCTGGCGACCGGGTTCCCCAAACAGGTGATTTACATCCGCAAGATCGAGCTATTCGGTTTCTCACAAACCGAGAAGCGGCGCATTCGCGTGCTTCAGTAAGTCAGACCGAAATAGAGCGGTTGCAACCGGCACCAGTATTGGTCAACTAGCCGATAACTTTCCAGCTACCATCAGGCTGCTGGCACGCCGTGCCATAGGCCGATTGTTCGCGTCCGTCGATCACCACCGTGGTCTGGTACTCCCGGCAATAGGCGTTGGACTGCGCGTTGCGCCCGTCGCGGATCGGCGTGACCGAACCGGAATTGCCACTGTCGGGATTATTCCACACGATTTTCTCGCCGACCGGCGCAGCGTGTGCCTTCTGTTCGGCCTGGGCCATCGCCAGCTGGTCGGCGCGGTCGAGCGACTTGCCAATCTCGCTGCCGATCATCGCGCCAGCCAGGGTGCCGATCGCGGTCGCGACAAGGCGACCCGAGCCACCGCCGATCTGGGAGCCGAGTACGGCGCCGGCGACGCCGCCAATAACGGTGCCCGCCGTTTGCTTCTGGCCGGCGTCGCTGCAGGCCGCGAGGATTAAGGCAGCGGCTGCGAGGGGAGCTAGAGCCTTACATTGCATAATATCGTCCTTCGTTAGTCTGAATTCGTTCGCGCCAAAATCGCGCAAATTGTTTAACAAATCTTAACGCCGCGCGCTGATTTGGCGCTAGTGCCATAATGCAATCTCAGATTATGGCTTATCCAAGGCGGTTGTAGGCGTTTCGCGGCGCCAACACCTTGGTTTTCCTCATATCCAACGCCGAACCGTGGATTTATAGCGCCGGTAGTCGTCGCCGAAGGTTTTCTCGAGGAATGTCTCTTCCTTGGGAATTACCAGGGTGTGGATGGCGACGATGGCGGGTAAGACCAAGACCAACACCAGCACGCCATCGACGGCGCTTGCTGCGCCCAGGTAAACCGCCGTCATCGCGACGTAGATCGGGTTGCGCGAGAAGCCGAACGGGCCGGTGGTGACAATCCCCGTCGTCGGCCGGTGGTGGGTGACCGCGGTCTGCGCCCGCGTAAATTCTCGCAACGCCCAGACGAACAGCGCCAAACCGGCGACCATGAATGCCACGCCGACACTGTATTGCACCGCCACCGGCAGCAACGGCACGGGCCATAGGCCATCCAACCCGAGGCCGGCGAGAAAACAGACCGCGTAGATAATCGGCGGCGGGGTAACGCCACCGCAGATTGGCTTATCAGTCACCGGGGTATCTTAGCACCGCTGCGCATTAGCGGTTGCG
>JAPUHN010000133.1 GCA_027297685.1 Alphaproteobacteria bacterium
TCGAAAAACAACGAATCCCCAGGGTTCAGCGTATAGGTCTCATTCAGGTGCCGATAAACCATGCTGCCTTGCAATATATAGATGAACTCGACGCCGGCGTGCTGAAAGATCGGGAATACCTCGGAGTCCTTTTCCAGGGTAATCAAATAGGGCTCGACCGAGACATCGCTGTGTACGCTGTGGCCGAGCAACTGGTACTGATGGCCTGCCCGCGTACCATGCCGTTCGATCGCCAGTCCCTGGCCGGCTTTGACAAAGGTCGCGTCGCGTTGCTCTTCGAACTCACGAAACAAGGAGGTGACGGGGACGTTGAGCGCAGTGGCAAGCGAGCGCAGCGTGGCGAGGGAAGGGGAAGTGTTGCCGTTTTCGATCTTCGACACCATGCCGGCCGATAAACCGGTGCGGTTGCACATGTCCGTGATGGTGAGCCCGAGCTGCCTCCGATAGCGCTTCACCTGGCGGCCGATGGCCTTTTCCAAAGCGTTTTCACTGGCCCGCACGTGGGCAGGATCTGGCTGAGCGATTGCTGGCGATGGCCTGCTCATCATCAGGGCTCCCGGAGCATAATATGCCTGTAAGGAAAATATCTTTAATAGTAGTATACATGGGTGTACACTGCAAAATTCCTTTCGGCACGGTGACGGCGGGGCGAATCATGTGCGGCATCGTTGGTATTTATCTCAAGAACGAGGGCCTGCAACCCGAACTCGGCGGGTTGCTGGCGGCCATGCTCGTCGAGATGAGCGACCGGGGTCCGGATAGCGCCGGTATTGCGCTTTATCGCGATCCGGTTCCCGATTCCAGTTGCAAGCTGACTTTGCACGCCGCCAACCGATGCGACTGGGATGCGCTGCGGACGGAGATGGCGGCGAATTTGCAGGCCGACGTCAAGCTGGATGTTCGTGCCAGCCACGCGGTTGTCGTCATTGCCGCGTCAGCGGCGTCGGTACAGGACTGGCTCGGAACCCAACACCCGGAGCTGCGGATCATGAGCGCGGGTTCCGCGATCGAGATTTACAAGGAAAAGGGATTGCCGGTTGAGTTTGTCCGCCAATTCAGGCTGTCTGAACTCAATGGAACGCATGCGCTTGGCCATACCCGCATGGCGACCGAGAGTGCCGTAACCACCGAACACTCCCACCCGTTTTCGACCGGCATGGATCTGTGCCTCGTGCACAACGGCTCGCTGTCCAACCACAACCGCTTGCGGCGCCGGTTGCGTGACGAAGGCGTGGATATTCAGACTGACAACGACAGCGAAGTCGCCGCCGGCTATCTGATGTGGCGCCTGCGCGAGGGGGACTCGCTGGAAGAGGCATTGGAACGGGCCTTGAAAGACCTGGACGGTTTTTACACCTTTGCGATCGGCACCAAGCATGGCTTCGCCGTGTTGCGCGATCCGATCGCGTGCAAGCCCGCGGTGATGGCCGAGACCGACGACTGGGTCGCGATGGCTTCCGAATTTCGCGCGATCGCGCAATTGCCGGGCGTCGAAAACGCGATGATCTGGGAACCGTCACCAGCCACGGTCTATAGCTGGGGCCAGTAATGAAGGCCTTCGATCTGAACACTGACTCGGTGCGGGAGCTCAATCAATATTTGCACGACTCGCCGTCCGGCAAACTGTCGGTGACGAATCCCGCCGGCCGGCACTGCATCGCATGCGGCATAGACAATGCGGTCGAGGTATCGATCGACGGGCATGTCGGTTATTACTGTGCCGGCATGAACAAGACGGCACAAATCACCATCGGCGGCAACGCGGGCCCGGGCGTTGCCGAGAACATCATGTCGGGGTCGGTACGCATCAAGGGCAATGCGTCGCAATCAGCCGGCGCTTCAGGGCGCGGCGGGACGCTGATCATCGAAGGCGACGCCAGCGCACGCTGCGGTATATCGATGAAAGGCGTCGATATCGTCGTTGCGGGCAGCGTTGGTCACCTGAGTGCGTTCATGGCGCAAAAAGGCCGCCTGGTCGTTTGCGGCGATGCCGGTGATTTCCTCGGCGATTCCATTTACGAGGCCTGCATTTACGTCCGTGGCAAGGTCGGCGAGCTGGGCGCGGACTGCATTGAAAAAGAAATGACCGCGGCGCATGTTCACGGTCTCGAGGACTTGCTGGTCGCGACGGGCGTAGCCGCGAACGCGGATGATTTCCGGCGCTACGGATCGGCTCGCAAGCTGTACAACTTCGATATAGATCATGCCGATGACTACTGAGCGCAAATTATCGCTGCGTCCTTCGGCGACCTTCCCGCAGCATGTGCTCGACGAGATCCATCGCGCGGCGGACCAGGGCATTTATGAAATTCGCGGCTTCGGCGCAAAGCGCAGCCTGCCGACCTTCGATGACCTGGTATTCCTGGGCGCGTCGATGTCGCGTTACGCGCTCGAAGGCTATCGGGAAAAATGCGCGACCGATGTCGTCATGGGTACCCGCCATGCCAAGAAACCGATCGAACTCAAGATTCCGATCACGATTGCCGGCATGAGCTTCGGTGCCTTGGGCGCGAACGCCAAGGAAGCGATCGGCCGAGCGGCGACGGCGATGGGCACGAGTACGACGACGGGTGACGGGGGGATGACGGAAGAAGAGCGCCAGTCGTCGAAGACCCTCGTCTACCAGGTGCTGCCATCCCGCTACGGGCTCAATCCCGATGATATCAGGCGGGCGGACGCGCTCGAAATCGTGGTCGGCCAGGGCGCCAAGCCCGGTGGCGGCGGCATGCTGCTGGGGCACAAGGTCACCGAACGCGTGGCCGGGATGCGTGACTTGCCGGTGGACATCGATCAACGCAGCGCCTGCCGGCATCCAGACTGGACGGGGCCTGACGATCTGGCAATCAAGATTCAGGAATTGCGCGAGATCACCGACTGGGAGATCCCGATCTACATCAAGATCGGGGCCACGCGAGTGAGTTACGATGTCGCACTGGCCGTCAAATCCGGCGCCGATGTCATCGTTGTCGATGGCATGCAGGGGGGCACGGCTGCGACGCAGGACGTATTTATAGAGCACGTCGGTATTCCAACGCTGCCGGCCGTTCGCATGGCTGTCGAAGCGCTGCAGGAACTTGGTATGCATCGTAAAGTTCAGCTCATCGTATCCGGCGGCATAAGAAGCGGCGCCGATGTTGCCAAGGCGCTTGCATTAGGCGCCGACGCCGTGTCTATTGGCAGTGCCGCAATGGTCGCCCTGGGGTGCAATCGCAGCGTATTCCTCGAGGACTACGAAGCATTGGGAACGGCGCCGGGATACTGCCACCATTGCCACACGGGGAGATGTCCCGTCGGCATAACCACGCATGACGCGGAGCTGCAGGAGCGATTGCCGCCGGAGCAGGGCGCGCGCTGGCTCAGGAATTACCTGACCACGATGGTGCTCGAAATACAAACATTGGCACGTGCCTGCGGCAAATCTCATGTATTGAATCTGGAGCCGGAAGACCTGGCTGCCCTGACCATTGAAGCCGCGGCGATGGCGAAGGTACCGCTGGCAGGAACAGACTGGATCCCGGGCAACAACAAATAACCAGCAGCGCCGACAAATCGATAAGGAGAAACCCCATGGCCAAAGATCTGGCGGCCGCCGCCAAGGCCAACGACATTAAATATTTTCTGATCAGCTTCGTCGACCTGCTCGGGCAACTGCGCGCCAAACTGGTGCCGGCAAGGGCGATTCGCGGCATGCAAAAAGACGGCGCGGGCTTTGCCGGGTTCGCGACGTGGCTGGACATGACACCGGCGCATCCGGACATGTTCGCCATCCCCGACCCCGACAGCCTGATCCAGCTTCCCTGGAAACCCGAGGTCGGTTGGCTTGCCGCCGATCTCTGGATGGACGGCAAGCCCGTGGAGGCGTCGCCGAGAGTGGCATTGAAGCGCCAGATCGCGGCAGCGGTGAAGCAGGGCTATCGGGTCAAGACCGGCGTCGAGTGTGAGTTCTTCCTCATCGATGCGTCGGGCGAAGCGCTTTCCGATGACCTGGATAAAGAGGAAAAGCCTTGTTACGACCAGTCGGCATTGATGCGCCGTTACGACGTGATCAGTGAAATCTGTGACTCGATGATAAGTCTCGGCTGGAATCCTTATCAAAACGACCATGAGGACGCCAACGGCCAGTTCGAAATGAACTGGGATTATACCGACTGCCTGACCACGGCCGACCGGCATGCGTTTTTCAAGTTCATGGCCAAATCGATCGCCGAGAATCACGGGTACCGCGCGACTTTCATGCCGAAGCCGTTCGCTCATCTGACCGGTAACGGTTGCCATGCCCACGTCTCCGTATGGGACAAGACCGGCAAGAAAAACCTGTTCCTGAACAAGGGCGACGAAATGGGGCTGTCGAAACTCGCTTATCGGTTCATCGGAGGCGTTTTGCACAACGCCGACTCGATGGCGGCGATGTTCATACCCGCGGTAAACAGCTACAAGCGTATCGATGCCGCGGTTACCTCCTCAGGGGCGACATGGGCGCCGAACGCCATCACCTACTCGGGGAACAATCGCACCCACATGGTACGTATTCCGGATCCGGGCCGGTTCGAGATCCGCCTGATGGACGGTGCGACAAACCCGTATTTATTGCAGGCGGCGGTTATTGCGGCGGGCCTGGACGGCGTCGCGAACAAGCGCGATCCCGGCAAGCGAGTCGATCTCAACATGTACACGGAGCAACACAAGCTCAGGAAGGTTCGCAAATTGCCGGCGAACCTGCTGGACGCGATTCGTCTTCTGGACTCGAGCAAGGTGGCAAGGAAGGCGTTCGGCGACGAGTTTATCGACAGCTACGTCAAGCTGAAGAACGAGGAATGGCGACGATTCACGAGGTCAATCACGCCATGGGAGCGTGATCATACGCTTGATTGCTGAGTGCGCGTCGGCGCCAGCCAAAACCGGTAACTAAAGTGCCGCTAGCACTGCTAAAGTACGGATTCCGGCGAAAGTACAAAGGTGATAAGTACTTTCCTGAGGCCAGGCCGCTCAGAGATACCTACGACGTCGTCATCATCGGCGGTGGCGGACACGGACTGGCCTGTGCCTACTACCTGGCCAGTGACTGGGGCATCGCCGATGTCGCGGTGCTCGAGAAGGGCTGGCTCGCGTCCGGCAATACGGCGCGCAACACGGCGATCATTCGTGCCAACTACCTGACGCCCGCAGGCGTGCTGTTCTACGAAGAGTCGATGCGGCTCTGGCGTTCGCTGGCCGGCGAACTGGGCATCAACCTGATGTATTCGGAGCGTGGCCACCTGACCCTGGCCCATAGCGATGCCGCGCTCCGCACATCGAGGTGGCGCGCGGAAGTCAACAAGCATCTCGGCATCGACTCGGAACTTGTGGGCAGAGACGAAATCGCGAAACTGTGCCCGGAAATCAACTTATCCGAAGAGGTGCGCTACCCGGTGCTGGGCGCCCTTTACCATCCGCCCGGCGCGATCGCCCGGCATGATGCCGTCGCCTGGGGCTACGCGCGCGGGGCGATGCACAGCGGCATAGAAATCCATCAGCAAACCGAAGTCACTGGGATAAAGAGCCATGTCGGTGGCTCGATCGAACTCGAGACCAATCGCGGTTCGATCACCGCAGGCACAGTCGTTCAGGCAGTAGCCGGGATGAGCTCGGAAGTTGCCCGCATGGCAGGTTTCAAACTGCCGATTCGTTCCATTCCGTTGCAGGCCTGCGTGTCCGAACCGTTAAAACCGTTTCTCGATCCGATCGTGGTCTCCGGCTCGCTGCACATTTACGTCTCACAATCCGCGCGCGGCGAATTGGTGATGGGCGGCGCTACCGATCCGTATCCTCTGTATTCGACGAGATCGACGCTGGATTTTAGCGAACGGTTGATGGCGAACATGCTCGAGCTGTTTCCGTTTCTCGAAAACGCCAAGGTGTTGCGCCAGTGGGCCGGGATCGCCGATATGACGCCGGATTTCAGCCCGGTCATGGGGATGACGCCGGTCAGTAAATATTACATCGACGCAGGCTGGGGGACGTGGGGCTTCAAGGCGACGCCGGTGTGTGGAAGGTGCATGGCCGAGTTGGCAGCGACCGGCAAAGTGCCGGACTTGATCCGGTCGTTCGAACTCGAACGGTTTGGCCGGATGGAACAAGTCGGCGAACGTGGCGCCGCGGCTGTTGGACATTAGCCCGATGAAAATAATCGACTGTCCTTTGAACGGCCCGCGAAACGCGCAGGAATTCGTCTGTGGCGGCGAGGTCAGGCAGGAACCCTCGCAGGATGCCGCAATCGACAAATGGGCAGATTTCGTTTTCCTTGAGAATAATCTGCAAGGCGTCGTGCACGAGTGGTGGTGCCATGTCGCAACCAGTTACTGGTTTATCGTAACGCGCAACACCGCGACCGAGGAAATCATCGCGACCCGCCGGCCGGATGAATTTTTTGCCGGCTTAAAACAGACGGACGGCACCGGCAGTGAATAAACGCGCGAGCAACCGCTTGCCTGAGCCCTGGGGATCGGCCATCGATCGCGACCATACGATTTCATTTCAGTTCGAGGGCAAGGACTACCGGGGATACGCAGGCGATACCCTGGCCAGTGCGCTGGCGGCCAACGGTCAATGGCTGCTCTCGAGATCGTTCAAATACCACCGCCCGCGAGCCGCCATCACATTTGCCGGCCTGGATGCCAATAGCTACGTGCAGGTCGGGGACACGCCAAATGTGCTCGCCGACATGTTGCCGATCGCCGACGGTCTCAGCGCCGTGGGTCAGAATTACCTGGGGTCGCTGAACCGCGATTACGCGATACACGCTGGCCGTTTGGCACGTTTTCTGCCGGTTGGTTTCTATTACCGGGCTTTCTTCAGGCCGCAGGGAATCTGGCCACTATGGGAACGGTTCTTCCGCCGTGCCGCGGGACTTGGAAAAATAAACCCCAACGCGGACCCGGGCTACTTCGACAAGCAATACCTGTTTGCCGATGTCGCGGTCATCGGCGGTGGCCCGGCTGGCCTGAGCGCGGCTTTGTCGGCGGCCGGCGAAGGCGCCAGGGTTGTGCTCATCGAAGAAGCTGCGATGCTTGGCGGCGCGCTGAATTACGCACGCTTTCAACGGGAGCGTAGTGAAATTCAATCGTTGCGCGACGATCTCGTAGCGCGGGTTCAGAAAAACGACAACATCCGGATCCTCGCCGGGGCAACCTGCACGGGCTGGTTTAGGGATAACTGGCTGGCGATCGGCAGGTCGAATCGACTGTACAAACTCCGCGCGAAATACGTCATCGCCTGCACGGGCAGCGTCGAGCAAGCGATGGTTTTTCGCAACAACGATCTGCCGGGCGTATTGCCGGCATCCGGCGTGCAACGACTACTGCGGCTCTATGCGGTCCGCCCGGGTAAGCAGGCCGTCGTCGCAACGGCTAATGCCGAGGGCTACGACGCCGCCCTGGATTTGCTGGCGGCGGGCGTATCGGTCCAGGCAGTAATCGACATCAATCGGTCGGCCGCCAATCCGCAACTCGTCGAGCGCTTGTCAACCATGGGCGTCGCCGTACATCACTCATGCACGGTTAGCGAAGCAATACCGGGGGCCGGCCTGCGTTCTATCACCGGTGTCGTCGTTAACGAACTGACGGAATCGGGGGAGGTCACCGGCGACGGTCGGAAACTCGATTGCGATCTGCTCGTGACGAGTGTCGGCTATGCGCCGCTCGGCCAGCTTGCCTGCCACTGCGGCGGCGAGTTCATTTATGACGACGATGTCAACTCGTTCATCGTGAGAAATTGTCCGCCCGACTCCGCTCTGGCTGGATCCGTGAATCACAGATATGCGCTCGAGGCGGTGTTGGCAGACGGTTGTTCGGCGGGGCTGGATGCGGCGCGCGCCCTCGGTCTGGATCCCGCGGCCGCTGCGGACGCCGGGCCGGATCCCGGAGCCGCCGGCATCAATCATCCGTATCCGATTTTTCCGCATCGCAAGGGCAAGGACTTCGTCGATTTCGATGAAGATCAAACCGTCGCCGATCTGCAAAACGCCGTAGCGGACGGCTTTGCGCACCCGGAGCTCGCCAAGCGGTACAGCACGGTGGGGATGGGTCCAAGTCAGGGCCGGCTGTCGTCATTAAACGCGCTGCGCATCGTGCAAAGATACAACGGCGGCAACCTGGCCGGGGCATCTGTTACGACGCAGCGCCCACCGTTCAAGCCGGTGTC
>JAPUHN010000134.1 GCA_027297685.1 Alphaproteobacteria bacterium
AAACCATGAGTATCGTTCTGGCTATTATTGGTGATCGCCAAACGGCCGAAGATCTGCTTCAGGAAATATATCTGCGCGTGTGGTCCGACGCGGCACGTTTTGATCCAGCGCGCGGTCGACCGATGACCTGGCTGATCACAATTGCTCGCAGCCGGACGATCGATCGTCTACGAACGGAACGGCGGCGACCCCAAGCTGGCGGTATGGAGGAAATCGAAAGTCTGCACGATCCCAGCCCTTCTGCGGAGGATGCGGTAGCGCAATTGGAATCCGTGCGCCGCCTTACTGATTGCTTAAACGCAATCGCAACCGATCGGCGACAATGCATCCAGCTGGCGTATTTTCGCGGATATACTCATACGGAACTTGCAACACGCCTGAATGTCCCGCTCGGTACGATCAAGAGCTGGATTAGGCGTGGCCTTCAACAACTCAACGAATGCTTGAGCCAATGAGCGTCGATCAAACAAAATATCCTCCCGCAGAATGGGATGCTTTGGCGGCGGAATACGCGCTCGGCGTCCTGGAAGGTGAAGACGCCCGTGCCGCCGAAGAATTAATGCGCGAGGAGCCAACGTTCGAAGCGGCGGTTTGGCAATGGCGCGAACGCCTCGCGCCGCTTACCGATACGCTCGAGCCGGTCACCCCAACTGCTGACGTGTGGCAAAGGATCCAAGCGGCGCTGCCAAATTCGCCGCCTCGACTAACGCGCCAACCCAAGATTCGAACCTTCGAGGTGGGCGTTGCTTTCTGGCGCGGTTGGGCGATTACGGCGACTGCCGCGGCCGCGGCGATCGCTCTTTATCTTGGCGTTATGGCGATTACGCCACCGCCGGACGCCGGGCGTCTTGTCGCCGTGTTGGACCGTCCAGACGCCGCCGGTGCGGGTTGGGTCGCCACCGTCGACCCAACCACCAACGAGGTTTCGGTTGTCGCCCTTGCACCGCCGAACTTGGCGGCTAACAAATCGCACGAGCTTTGGTTCATCTCCGCCGATGCGGGCCGGCCTGTATCATTGGGCTTGTTGCAGACTGAGGGGCGGCGCATCGTGTCACCTGGGCTGGCATTGCAGAACGGCATCTTCGCCGTCAGCTTGGAACCCAAGGGCGGCTCACCGACTGGTCAACCGACCGGTCCGGTCATCTTTCAAGGCACGCTGCGCCCGCTCCCCAATTAAGGCAGCGATGGCCTATCGGTGTTGTCTTTGACCGCCCCCTCTAGAGTTCGTTAGTCTCGGCCACCAAGAAGCGCGAAATCGGCGCACCGGCACCGCACCGGTTAGGAGTTCTCGACATGACCACTACCCAGCCAGACGCCGGCAAACCCGGCCCGCGCCGCGCCCTGGTGACTGGCGCCGCATCGGAGCTGGGGCGTGAAATCGTGCTAACACTTGCGCGTGACGGATATGACATCGCTCTCGTCTACCACGAGACAAGACTACCCGACGACCTCGTGAACCATCCCGATATGGCCGCGGTAAAGACTATTACCATTGCCATGGAGCTGCTGTCGCAAGACAGCATCGATCGGGGATTCGACGCCGCCGTCGACGGGCTCGGCGGCCTCGATGTGTTGGTCAACAACGCCGGGCGGCCTCTGCTTAAACCAGCGGTCGAAGTGACCTGGGACGAGTGGGACGCCGTTATCGACCTCAATCTAAAAGGGGCCTATTTCCTGGCTTGCCGCCTGGCGCGCCATTGCATCGATGCCGGACGGCCAGGGGCTATCGTCAATGTTGCCTCGACTCATGGCATGACCGGATTTGCCGGCCGGTCGGTTTACGGCATCTCAAAGGGCGGTATGATCCAGATGGCCCGGATGCTGGCGATCGAATGGGCCGCGTTGGGCGTTCGCATCAACGCCGTCGCGCCATCCACCGTGCTGACCAATTCGCGTCGGGAAATGTATAAGGAACCCGGCGTGCTGGAGAGCATGCTCGAACGCATTCCGACCAAGCGATTTCTAGAGCCTGGCGAAGTCGCCGCCGCGGTTCGCTACCTCGCCAGCCCCGACGCCGCCTCGATTACCGGACACACATTAGTTGTCGACGGCGGCCTGACGGCAGCTTGAGGGTGCCGCCCGACGGACCGCAATAGTGCGTTTGTCTGGACAAATAATTGTTTGACAATTCCACCTGGATGTTTGAGTGTTTGAATGGGTTAACAGACTCAAACGCACCAACGAAACTGGTCTTGATACCAAGAGCCCACGGGATGATCACCGGGGTCGCTCTGAAGTGCGGGGGCGCCGCCGAACATTGGGAGGAATCCATGAAATTATTGACAAGTGCCGCTGTCGGCGCCGTGTCAGCCGTTGCCCTGTTAGGCGCGGCGACGCTGGCCAATGCGGCCGAGCTGAATGCACAAGAAAAGGCCTTAATTGCAGCCGCGAAAGCGGAAGGTGCGGTCATCATCATCAACCCGTTGTTCAGCGATCGTACCAGCCAGCGCATGTCCGCTGCGTTTAAAAAGCGATACAGCCTTGGTGACGGGTTCAAGTTTAACAATCTACGCAAAGGCACCGGCGCGACGGTGGCGCAGGTTCGTCAAGAAATCCAAGCCGGCAAGTTAACCGTCGATGTGATCCTGGTCAGCGCGCCTGGTTTCTTTGCCGCCGCCAATGACCGCGGAGCCTTCTTGGAACTCGACAGCGGTTACTGGAAGGATAGCGAAGGTTTTGTCAAGTCGGCGGGCCAGTATTCTGCCTATCCATACGTCGTCACGCCGCTCGCCTACACCTTCCAGCCGGTGTGGAACGCCTCGTGCCCGGGTATGGAGAACTTCAACGTCACGTCTTATGACGACGCCATCCAGGCCTCGCTCAAGGGCAAGACGATCTCCTCCGACATCACCAAGAGCTTCACCTATACCAACACCGTGATAGCGCTTAGTGAAGCCGGCGCCGTCGATTTCAAAAAATTCTGGCCGGCTCTGAAGACGACCGATCCGATCGTCGAGTTTCGCACCGAACCGAAAATGCAAATGCTCATCTCGTGCCAGCGTCCCTTCGACATGTGGAACCTGTCGGGCCGTGTCTACCAGAACGTTCTGAAGTCGCCGGATCTCGCTGACAAGCTCAAGATCGGTTACTTCAAGGAAGGCCAGGTCTTGCTTGGCAACCAGGCTGCCGTCCTCAAGGGCGCCAAGCACCCGAACGCCGGCAAACTGCTGATCGAGTTCCTGTTGAGCGAGGAAGGCTCGGACATCTTCGTCGAGGGTGAAGCGATCTACAGCCTGCGCGAAGGCTATACGCCGCCGGCAGCGACCGCGCCTTACCTGCTCGATCTGAGCAAGCATAAACTCATCGGCCTGAAAGATTGGGTCGGCGCCCAGAAGCAGTTCAAGGAAGTCCGCGAACTGTGGCAGGAAAACTTCCGGTAGAGCGAGATTCTTGTTGTAAAATGGGGCTCCGCCTTTCAGCGGAGCCCCAACGCTTCAAGCGCAGTATTTTTGCGGTGCGGGGCTGAGCAAAAAACTCGCCGCCGCAGTGCCATCGCCGCCGGCGATGTGGAAAAACGATGACCACAGAAACCCTGCCGAGAACCGTTGAACGCTCCTTGTGGGCCAACCGCCTACGCGCCCTGTTGACCCAGGAAAACATCATCACGATCGTGATCAGTGTGATCGTTGGCGCGGCCGTGATACTGCCGTTGGTCACGCTGTTTATCAGTAGTTTCAAGGTGCTCGACCCGCTCGGGTGGGATACCACGTGGGGGTTCGGTAACTACGTCACGCTGGTCACCGATCGCGTTATCCCAAAGGCCTTTCTTAATACGCTGATCATCAGCTCGGGCACGACAGTCCTGGCGACCACGCTCGGGGTGTCGCTTGCCTGGATCAACGCCCGCACCAATTGCCCGGGGCGCGACTATCTCGAACCGTACAATCTGATCCCCTTTTTCCTCAGCCCGTTTGTCGGCGCGATTGCGTGGCATAACCTCGGCGAACCGCAGACCGGACTGCTCAATGGCTGGGCGCGGGACTTGTTCGGCATTGAAGGCTATATCCTGAACGTCGACAATATTTGGGGCGTGATCTGGGTCACCGGTATTTTCTTCGCACCGCTGGTCTATTTGTTCGTCGTCGGTTCCCTGCGGCGCATGGACCCCTCGCTCGAGGACAGCGCACGAACCACCGGCGCCGGCCTGGTGCGCACCACCATGACGGTCACCTTGCCGCTAGTGATGCCGAGTATCCTGTCGGGCGCGATCATCGTTTTCGTCACCAGCGCCGGCGAATTCGGCGTCCCGTTCAAGCTCAGCGCACCCTACGGCTGGGAAACGCTAACCACGCAGATCTTTTCCAAGGCTGTGGGCGACGACGCCAACCACTTCCTCGGCGCGACAATGGCCATGTCGCTCGGCATCATCACGGTGTTCCTGATCTGGATCCAGCAGCGCTATATCGCCCCGCGTTCTTTTACCACGGTGACCGGCAAGGGATTTCGCCCCAACGTCCTCGACCTGGGCCGGTGGCGTTGGCTCGCCCTTGGCTACAACCTGAGTTTCATATTCGTCGCCGTCGTTCTGCCGATCGCCTGCCTAATCATCGTCAGCCTGCACCCAGTATGGACGGGTTCGATCATCCCGGAAGTCATGACGTTGAACAACTATGTGAAGACCCTTTTCTTCTGGCGACCCGAGTCGATCCAGACGGCGACCAACGGGATCATCAACAGTTTGATTTTGGCCTTCGGCGGCGCCTCAATCGCAATGGTCATGGCGCTGGTCGTCAGCTACATGATCCATCGCACCAAGGGGTTCGGCAGCCGCCTGCTCGACTTTCTGTCGGTCGTACCGATCGGGTTCCCTGGCATCGTGCTGGCCATGGGCGTTCTGGTCACCTACATCCAGACCCCGATCTACGCCACCCTGTGGATCCTCATGCTCGGCTACATCACGCGCTTCTTTCCCTACGGCCAGCGCAATATTGCCTCGATCATGCTGGCGATCTCCGAGGAGCTCGACCAGAGCTCGCGCATGGCCGGCGCGTCCTGGTTCACAACGATGCGGCGGATCACCATTCCCTTGCTCAAGCCAGGAATTTTCGCCGGATGGATTCTGCTGTTCATTATATTCCTGCGCGAATTGTCGATCTCGATCATCCTGTTCTCCACCGGTACGGAAACACTCTCGGTTGGCGTCTATTACCTATCCAACTTCGAAAACGAGCCGCTCACGGCGGCGTTGTCGATGGCGCAGACAGTGCTTTTGCTGATCGCCATTTATGCCTTCCGGCGGATTGCCGGGCGCGAAGCCCTCACCGCTTAACCTGCGAGCGGATTGGTGCAAGATGACTAGCGACAACCGGTCGGGTCCATATCTGGAGGTGCAAAATCTCGTCAAGTGGTTTGGCGACGACCGGGCCGTCGACGGTATTTCCTTCGGTATCCCCAAAGGCGCGTTCCTCACGCTGCTCGGCCCCTCGGGGTGCGGCAAGACGACGACGTTGATGAGCATCGCCGGTCTGCACAGCATCGATTCGGGACGGATTCGCGTCGGCGATGTTGTCTATACCTCGCCCAAGGAAGGTATCTTTTTGCCGCCCGAGAAGCGCGATATTGGCATGGTCTTCCAAAGCTACGCCATCTGGCCGCACATGACTGTCACCCAGAACGTCGCTTACCCGCTGGAAATCCGCAAGCTCGCGCAGTCGGAAATCGACGATCGCGTCGCCGATGTGCTGGCCTTGGTTGGCCTGACCGACATGGCTGATAAACTGGCCACCCAACTATCGGGCGGTCAACAGCAGCGTACCGCGTTGGCCCGCGCCATCGTCGCCAACCCGCTCCTGCTACTGTTCGACGAACCGCTGTCCAACCTCGATTTAAAACTGCGCGAGCAAATGCGTGTCGAGCTCAAGCGCATCCAGAACGAAGTAGGCATCACGTCGATCTACGTCACCCACGATCAAGCCGAGGCGCTGGTTATGAGCGACGAGATCATCGTCATGAGCAAGGGCCAAATCGAACAGCGCGGCGGACCGCACGATATCTACAGCCGGCCGATCAACGAATATGTCAGCAATTTCATTGGCGTCGCCAATTTGCTCAGAGGGCGCGTCGTCGAGGTGACCGAACCCGGCCGGGGCATCGTGGAAATTACCGATCATGGCAAGCATATCCGGATTCCCTGCCGGTTGGGACCGGGCATCGCCGAAGGCCAGGCCGCGGTTCTGTCGGTGCGCCCGGAGAATGTGCACGCCGAACGCGAGAACAGCAGCGACAGCGATCTCGAAGGCGAGGTCCTGCAGGCTATTTTCCTCGGCAGCTATGTCGATTGCCGGGTGCGCTGGGGCGATTTCGAATGGAAGGTCATCGCCCATCCACGCATGGGGTTGAAACAAGGTGAGAAAGTGTTCTTGCGCCTCGATACGGAGCACACATTGGCGGTGCAGCCATGACCGATCTGCACAAACCGATGGTAGAAATCGAGCATTTGCACAAGCATTTCGGCCCGGAGACGGCGGTGGAAGATTTCAATCTGTCGATCGCCGAAGGCGAATTCGTAACTTTGCTCGGCCCGTCGGGCTGCGGCAAAACGACGACACTGCGCTGCATCGCTGGCCTGGAGCGGCCGGAAGCCGGAGAAATCCGCATCGGCGACGAGATTGTGGTCTCGGCGGAAAAGGATATCTTTCTGTTCCCCGAGCACCGCAATATCGGCATGGTCTTCCAGAGCTATGCCGTGTGGCCCCATATGACGGTGTTCGACAACGTGGCCTATGGGCTG
>JAPUHN010000135.1 GCA_027297685.1 Alphaproteobacteria bacterium
GCTGCGCCAGCGAACGGCGTTTTGAATCAGCGGGTTTCTCACTCTCCCAGGCAACAGCGCTCATATCGACCTCAACTAGTTCGAAATTGAACACAAAATGTCCCATTATTCTTGAGTTTATTCAATTATTATTGGATTAAATTTGATTTTTAATAATCGTTAATTTTGCTTATTAACCTTAATTACTTCGAAGAGCCTTATTTTTCCTTGAGTTCACGAAACTAACACCTGGCGACCTTCCGGCTGTTCAAGCTCATTGCCGACCACAAAACGGGGTCGGTCGACGCCGCTCCGACAGTTTTTAGGGTCGCTGCGATGACCGGCAGAGCTAAAACTCTCGTGCCTTACTGCTTGCGCAGGTGCGGATACTGTTCGGTCAGCAGCGAGCCATGATAGAAGGTCGGTTCGTACGCCGGGTGCGCCTGGATCGCCTCGAACCAGCGTGAGATCTCGGGTTTGCCGTCCCACATATGGCCAAGGTCGAGGTCGTCGAGGCGAACGATAACCGGCATCATGGCGATATCGGCGATGGTCATATTCTTGCCGACGATCCACGGCCCGCCGCTGGCGACGATTTCCGCCTGCATGCGCGCCAGCGCGCGGCCGAGCCGGTCGAGCGCCTCGTTCAATTCCTTTTCCGGAAACCCCACCCGGCCGAATTTCAGCAGGAATTCTTTGCGCAACGGCTTTGCGTTCGCCAAGGCTTGGAACTCGTCGTCGGACATATTCTGATAGTGGATGAGGAACGCCATGTTGTAGGAAGGCACGCGCACCGCCGGCGTTGGCACTTCGTCGATATAGGCCATCAGCGAGCGCATACGGGCCCGCGCGACCGGGTCTTGCGGCACCAACGGCGCCGGCTCGGGGAACAATTCGTCGAGATATTGAACGATGACCAGGGAATCGATGATGTTGGCGCCGTTATGGATCAGCGTCGGCACCAGCCCGTTGGGATTGATCGCCAGATACTCCGGCGTCAGCTGATCGCCCGAGAACAGATCGAGCTTGTGTTCGGCGAAGGCCAGGCTCTTGGCATGGAGCGCGAAGCGCACCTTGTGGCTGCAAATCGACTGCGGGGCGTTATAGAGTTCAAACTCTGCCATGACCGCTGACCTTTGTATCTCGGAAAAATCTAAGGTTAAATGATTCGACCATTTGCGCGGATGGTGGCCACGATTGGTCCGTCGATGTCTTCAACATAGTTATACCAAATCTCGCTAATACGGACCCATCAAGCGGCAACAACCCGCCGCCGCAACGAGAAAGTCAAACCAAGGAGCCCCTATGCCCAGCAATCCCGCCAAGATCGAACGCTTCCGCCCCGACCACCTGCACAACAAGCCCCATTTCACCAACCTGATAACCAGCGAAGGCGGCAAGACAATTCACCTATCCGGCCTAGTGGCCTCGGACGCCAATGGCCAGCTGGTCGCGCCCGGCGATCTTGGCGGCCAAATGGAATTCATTTTGGACGGCATCAAAAAGGCCCTGGCCGAGGTGAATGCGACACCGGCCAATGTGATGCGCCAGCGTGTCTTCGTGGTCGGTCTGCAACTGGACCAGCGACCGATTATCAGCGGTGCCATGACCGCCTTCTATGCCGACGGCGGCTCTGCGGCCAGCACCTGCATCGGTGTCGACGCGTTGCTGGTCGAAGGTGCGTTGGTCGAGATCGACGTGACGGCGGTGATCGACGGGTAACTGTCTGCTCTCTCACCCAAATTTGATCGCCGCGTTCCGTTGCGCCCGGGCGAATGGCTCCCATGTTTGAAATTACACGCAAGCTTTGCAGACAGGGAGGATAGGGGCGATGAAACTTACCCGGCGTAGTTTGATTCTGGCAGCGCCAGCATTACTGGTCGCGCGACAGGCCTGGGCGGCCACCGATCCAACGCCGCGCGCATCCGAGGGCCCCTTCTACCCGGTCGAGATTCCATCAGATCACGATAGCGATCTTGTGCGCATCGACTCGCTGGTGCGCGAAGCTGGCGGTGAAATTCTCCAACTGCGCGGCGAGGTGACCGACACCGGCGCCAAACCCGTCGCCGGCGCGGTGGTGGAAATCTGGCAGTGCGATGCCAACGGCGTCTACCGTCACCCGGGCGACCGGCGGCCCAATTTGCGCGACACCGCCTTCCAGGGCTTTGGGCGGACCACGACCAACAGCGACGGAAGCTTCAGTTTCCGCACGATCCTGCCGGTCCCCTATCCCGGCCGCACGCCCCACATTCATGCCAAAATCATCGCCGACGGACGGCCTGCGCTGACCACTCAGTTCTACCGGGCGGGCTACGGCCAGAACGACCGCGATTTCTTGTACAATCGCATGAGCGCGGAAGAACGCGAACGGGTTTCGATGGCGATCCGGCCCCAATCGAGCAATAGCAAAACCCAGTGGGAAACCGATATCGTTATCGTCCTGCCGCGCCGCGGTTAGCCGCGCCGCGGCCAATTGCGCGGTATCTGTGCGGGCGCTAGAGTCAACTTGGCTGCGCAAAGTCTACTGGATCGAGGTGACTGGCATGGTAGGTCGCACTCGCAATCCGGCCTCGGCGCCGGGAGATTGGTTTATCGATACCGCCTGCATCGACTGCGGCGCGGCGCCCAACGAGGCGCCCGGCCTGATCGTGCGCCACGGTGGCGCCTGTATCTTCGCCCGTCAGCCGGCGACACCGGCGGAAGAGGAAAGTGCGCTTCGCGCCATGCAGGTTTGTCCCACGGCTTCGGTGCAGACCCAATCGAAACGCCGCTCGCCGCGGCTGTTTCCACGCCAATGGGCGCCCGATATCTTCCAGCTTGGGTTCAACGCACGCAGTTCCTACGGCGCCAATAGCTGGTTTGCCGTGCGCGCGGACGGCAACCTAATGGTCGACGCACCGCGCTGGAGCTCCCACGTAATCGATCACATCGCCGCTTCCGGCGGGCTCGCGCGCATTCTGCTCACCCACCGCGATGATGTCGCCGACGCCGAGCGCTATGCCGAGCATTTCGGCGCGCGGGTATTCATCCACGAGAGTGACGCCGCCGCCGCGCCCTTCGCCACCGATCTTATCCGTGGCGGCGAACCGGCGCCCATCGCCGCAGGCGTAACGGTCATACCGACGCCCGGCCACACCATCGGCAGCGTCGTATTTCTACTCGATGAGACATTTCTGTTCACCGGCGACTCTCTCGACTGGAACCACATCAGCGATGATCTTCGCGCCTCACCCAATACCTGCTGGTTTTCCTGGACCGCTCAGACCGACTCCCTCGAACGCCTAGCCGAGCACCGCTTCGAATGGGTCCTCGCCGGCCATGGCGGCAGCGCCCAACGGCCGCCCGAGGAAATGCGTGCGCGCCTGCTGGCGTTGGTCGGGTGGATGCGCCGGCAGTAGCTACGACGCCGATTTGGGCTTGTAGAGCACCATGCGGTAGCAATCGAGATTGCGCGACAGAAACTCGTAGGTCGCACCCCATAGATAGAGGCGGAACTTGCGGAATTCGAAATCGCCGAACTCGCGGATGATGGCATCCTTATTTTTGTCCAGGTTTTCCGCCCACTGTTTGAACGTGAGGTAATAACTGTGCCGGTCGTTCTGGATCTCGAGCATCTCGAAATCCGTCTTGGCGACCTTGTTGACGAAGTCATCGAGCACCAGGAACGAATGGTTGCCGGGATATATGTGGCGCACCATGAATGTCGACAGCTCGTATTTCTCGCGGGCCGCGCTGCCGTCAAGGAACACCAGCCCGCCGGGCTTGAGCAAGTGGTCGAACTTTTTCAACACCCGATGATAGTTGGGCAAATGCTCGATCACACCCATGATCACGATCGCATCAAACTTTTCCTTGGGCTCGTATTCGAGGAAATCCTGCAGCAGGATTTCGAAATTCTCGCGGTATTCGCGGAATTTTTCGTTGATGAACGTCTGCGATACCTCGGAAATCGTCAGGCCGGTAAAATTGACTCCGCGGGGCAGCGCATGACTGGCAAAGGCGCCCCAACCGGGGCCAATTTCCAACACCCGGGTCGATTGGCCGATCTCGCACATCTCGGTGGCATACTCGAACTTACGCCGTAGCGCCGCCTCCAGGGTCTCGTCGTCGTTCTCGTAGATGCCCTGGCTATACGCCGGCAACACCGGATCGAGGAAGCTGAGGAACAGTTTTGGGTCGAGATCGTAGTGCGACGTGATTGCCGCCCTGTTGGTGAACACCTGGCCGAAGATAAGTGGTTGAATAAACCGCCAGGCGGCGACGATCGGGTGTCGGTCGTCCAAAGAGGCGCGCAGCGCAAACGGGCTGATCATGTCGCCTTCAAGGTCGATATCGCCCTGCAGGTAGGCCTCGGCGATGTTCGCCTCGTCGAGCGAGCTCAGCGCCTTCACCGCACGATCGGTGCGAAGCGCCACATGGAACTGCGCTTCGCCTTCGCCGACGTCGCGCGCGTTGCCATCGGGCAATTCGATCGAAAACGGGGTCTCTATCGCGCCAATACGATCAATGAAACCATTGATCCTTCTGAACTTGGCGGATGCCGCCATATCCCAATCCCCCGTCGTTACGGCTGTAACGATAATTGCCATTCTGTCTGCGAAGGCGCGGGATTATCTTGCATAAAAACCGGCGGGAGGGAATGCCTCGCAAGCCACAAACTGTCATGCCCCGGCATCGGAGTTGGCGATCGATTCATGATACGACGACGTCGCGCTGGAAAACTGGCGTGCGATCTATTTAGGACCTGGACGGTGTGGTTTGGCTGTGGGCTGCCGAGGCTGGCCGGGAACCCTGGCCACACGCGTCCGATTTGCAGCAGCCCGCGTTTCAGCCGACTTGTTCACCAAATATCGGGCGGCCGTTCCGCTACCCCACAACAATATAGTCATCGCGATACCGATTGCGGTAATGGCGAGCATTTCCTCGCGCGACACAAATCGACCGGATATCGGTAGCAGCGAACTTCCGCTCGCATGAACCCAAATAACGTCGATTGTATAGACAATGATAATTCCGGCACCGACCAGGCCGGCTCTGTACAGGATGTTTCCGAGACGGGTGTTCACAACACCTTCCCTTCTCGTTGCCGTCTGCAAAGACGGTTGG
>JAPUHN010000136.1 GCA_027297685.1 Alphaproteobacteria bacterium
CGCTGCCGCCCGGCGCGACACGCCCGACCTCGAAGCGAATATCGCCAAGGGCGAATTTTCCCCGCTCATGGGGTGGCTGGGCCAGCACGTCCATTCGCAGGGTTCGCGCGTGGCCGCCGACGATCTGCTGACCGCGGCAACCGGCGCGCCGCTCGATCCCGCCCTGTTCGAGCAACATCTGCACGAGCGCTATCTGAACTAGCGTTGCGTCTGTTTTTTCTCTCAGTATAGGACCAAGGATCTTACCCTCTCCCGGTGGGAGAGGGGCTTAAATCGGCGTTCAAGCGGGTGGTTGTGACGCCGGGGCCCATTGGATAGGTTAGCGCGCCCAACCAGGAGCGGTTTTTTATTGCGCTATATCAGTACTAGAGGAGCGGCGCCGGCGCTCGGTTTCGAGGACGTCGTCTTGACCGGGCTTGCCCGTGACGGTGGCCTTTATATTCCCAAGCAGTGGTCGCCGGTATCGCCCGGCGATATCCGCGCGTTTGCCGGTGCAAACTATGCCGACACCGCCTATCGGGTAATGCGCCCCTATATCGAAGAAGCGTGTATCGGCGACGCGGCGCTGCGCACGCTGATCGGCGAGACCTATGGTGTGTTTGACGATGCGGCGGTGGCGCCGCTACGCCAACTCGATGGCGAGACATGGCTACTCGAGCTGTTCCACGGCCCGACCCTGGCGTTCAAAGATTTTGCTCTGCAGTTCCTCGGCCGCATGTTCGAGCATATCCTGGCCAAGCACGACCGGCGGATTACCATTGTCGGCGCGACTTCGGGCGACACCGGTTCGGCGGCGATCGAGGCGTGCCAGGGGCGCGAAAACCTCGATATCTTCATGCTGCATCCGGCCGGCCGGGTCTCCGACGTGCAGCGCCGTCAGATGACCACGGTGCTAGCGGCGAACGTCCATAATATCGCGATCTCGGGCACCTTCGACGACTGCCAGGACTTGGTCAAAGGCATGTTCAACGATCAGCCGTTTCGCGACGCGATGAGCCTGTCGGCAGTGAACTCGATCAACTGGGCGCGGGTAATGGCGCAGATCGTCTACTACTTCACCGCCGCGGCGCAATTGGGGGCGCCCGGCCAGCGGATTTCGTTCGTCGTGCCGACCGGCAATTTCGGTAACGTGTATGCCGGGTACGCGGCGCACAAGATGGGCTTGACCGACGCCAAATTGATCGTGGCGACGAACCAGAACGATATCCTGACGCGGTTTTTCGAGGCCGGCGACATGTCGCTCGCCCCGGTGCGCCCGTCTTTCTCACCGAGTATGGATATCCAGATATCGAGCAACTTCGAACGCCTGCTGTTCGACCTTTTCGAGCGGGACGGCGCGGCGGTTGCCGATGCAATTGGGAAGTTCCGCGAGACCGGAACGCTGCCGGACGGCGAGAAGCTTCGGGCGGCGGCGGGTTCGGTGTTTTCCGGCTTTCGTACGGTCGAGGCCGAAACTTTGGCGGCAATCCGCGAGACCTACCAGACCAGCGGTGTTTTGGTCGATCCCCATACCGCAGTGGGTCTCGGCGCTGTGCGGCAGATCAGCGCGAACGGTTCGAGGCGTATCGTGCTGGCAACCGCCCATCCGGCCAAATTCCCCGAAGCGGTGGAACAAGCAACCGGCATTCGGCCCACGTTACCGGCGCACTTGGCCGACCTGTTCGACCGCGAAGAGAGATGTGAGACGCTCGCCAACGATCTTGCGGCGGTGCAAACTTATGTACGTGACAAGGTGCAGTGAGCAGACTAAAATTTCTCCTAAGGCTTTGATTTTATGCGTGATATTCAGATAAGTACACTGTCGAACGGACTGCGGGTCGTGACCGACCGCATGCCGACAGTCGAATCCGTCTCGCTGGGTGTATGGGTGCGCGCCGGTACGCGCTACGAGGCGCCCCAGGTAAATGGGGTTGCCCATTTGCTCGAGCACATGATGTTCAAAGGCACAAGTCGGCGCAGCGCCCGTGAGATCGCCGAACAAATCGAAACGGTCGGAGGCAGCATAAACGCCTACACCTCGCGCGAGACGACGGCCTACTACGCTAAAGTGTTGAAAAACGATGCCGGGCTCGCCATTGATGTGCTGTCCGACATTGTGCAGCATTCGCTCGTCGACGATGTCGAATTGGGTCGCGAACGATCGGTCGTGCTGCAGGAAATCGGTCAGGCCCACGATACGCCGGACGATGTCGTATTCGATCATTTCCAATCGACCGCCTTTCCCGATCAGCCGCTGGGCAGGCCGGTATTGGGTAAAACCGAAATCGTCGCCGCCATGTCGCGCGACGCGATTGTCGGCTTCCACGACGAGCATTACCGGACCTCGCGCATGGTCGTCGCTGCCGCCGGCAATATTGAGCACGACCAAATGGTGGATCACGCCGAGCTGGTGTTCGGCGATTTGCAAAATGGCGACGAGCTAGTGCCGAACGATGCCGTCTACAATGGCGGCGAGTACCGCGAGGCGCGGGACCTGGAGCAGATCCACTTGGTTCTCGGATTTCGCGGTGCGCCGATCGGCACGCCGGAGTTTTACACCCTATCGGTGCTCTCCAACCTGTTCGGCGGCGGAATGTCGTCGCGGTTGTTCCAAGAAATCCGCGAGGAGCGTGGCCTCGTCTACTCGATCGATACCTTCATGTCGGCGTTTGCCGACACCGGACTGTTCGGCGTCTACGCTGGTACCGGCACCGGGCAGATCGGGGAAATGATCCCGGCGCTGTGCGATCAGATCACCGGGCTGGCCGACAGTCTGCGCGACGACGAGGTAATCCGGGCCCGTGCGCAGCTCAAATCGAGCTTGCTGATGGCGCTGGAATCGTCCGGAGCGCGATGCGAGCAGGTGGCGCAACATCTGTTGATCTTTGGCCGGGTTTTACCGATCGACGAGATGGTGGCGCGGATCGACGCAATCGATGCCGAACAAATCGGCGCGTTAGCGCGGCAGATATTCTCGAACCCTCCCGTTCTGGCGGCGGTCGGTCCGTTGGATAACCTCGAGCCCTTCGACACCATCACGCGGCGTCTTGCCGCGTAACGCCGGAGCATACTGTCGACCTATGCGCTTGTTTCGCAACCTAACCTCGCCGGCCGGCCATGTTCGCCTCAACGGCGGCAAAGTCTATCTCCGGTCGCCGACGGAACGGGACTGGCGCGCCTATGTAGAAGTTCGTGCGGCCAGCCGGAAGTTCCTCGAACCGTGGGAACCGACATGGCCGCCGGATGCCTTGGGCCGTGAGGCCTATTTCCGCCGCCTCAACCGCTACGCCGCGGACTGGCGCGACGGTGTGGGGCACAGTTTTTTCATCTTTGGCAACGACGACAACGCCTTGCTCGGCGGCATTAGTATGTCGAACGTGCGCCGTGGCGTCGCCCAGTGCGGAACCCTGGGATACTGGATTGGCGAGCCGCACGCCCGCCAAGGTTATATGAACGAAGCGCTGCGGCTTATTATCGAGTTCTGTTTTGGCCAACTAGGGCTGCATCGCATTGAAGCGGCCTGTTTGCCGCATAACGATGCGAGCCAGAAACTGTTGCAGAGAGCTGACTTTACGCAGGATGGTTATGCACGTAAGTATTTGAAAATACGTGGCGAATGGCAAGACCATTTGTTGTATTCGCTGCTTGCCGAAGATCACAAGTCGACGTCCCCCGAATAACTTCTGGATTTAATGCCGTTCGCTGGCGCCACGGTCGACATCAGATTAGATCCCACCTAACAGGATACTGCACTGGCGCAGCTGGAATGCGGACGGGGATCAAGCGCGGCCGGCGCTGCCTGACAGAGAAGAAATGTCGACGCCGATGCTGTTCAGGGCGCGATTCCATTTGGTCTCGACATCGCCGTCGAACACCAGGGCCTCGTCGAACGGTGCATGCAGCCAGGCATTTTCGCTGAATTCGAATTCCAACTGGCCCGGCCCCCATCCAGCATAGCCGAGCGCCAGCATGGTGCTTTTAGGGCCGTTGCCTTCGGCCAGCTCTTTGAGGATGTCGAGCGTTGCCGTTAACGCGACGTGATCGTCGACCACAACGGTACCTTTGCCGACATATTCGGCCGTGTGCAGTACAAAGCCCCGTTGAGATTCAACTGGACCACCGAAATGAATATTCAATTTCGGCGATGTCTCCGCTGGTGTGATTTCCAATTGGGTAAGAAGCCCGCGGAAGTCGATTTCATCGAACAACTTATTTACCACCAACCCCATTGCGCCATCCGAATTGTGGGTGCACACATAAATCACCGAGCGTTCGAAGCGCGGATCGGTCATCGCCGGCATGGCGATCAGCAGTTTCCCTTCGAGAAAAGCAGACTCTGTTGAACTATCTTGCATCGCGATTACTGTGTTTAACCTGTAAATTTCATCAGTTCTTAAGGTGCTGGCAAGCGATAATCGGCTGTAATTCCGACACGTGATTGTGACGAAAGGGTGATCGATCGACCGTTATACTTCGCCACTGCATTACCCATATATCAACCCTAAATCGGTATTCGTTCGGTTAATAAAAACGGGGCTGGAAAAATTTTAATGTTGAAACGCCTACTATCCGCTTCGCAGTTTGGTTTACTGGCTCTGATTGCAGTAGGTTTTCTGCCGCAAATGGCCCATGGCGACGAAGCCGCAAGCGCGTGGGAGAAGGGTCCAAAGGCCGAGGTGCGGCTGATCGCCGCGACGACGGCCGTTGGTGAGCTCGAAGCCATTCCGCTGGGGATCGAAGTCAAACTGCAGCCCGGCTGGAAAACTTATTGGCGCTCGCCCGGCGATGCCGGTATACCGCCCCAGGTCGACTTTACCGGCAGTTCCAACGTTGCCTCAACGGAGTTTCGCTGGCCGGTCCCGACGCGCTTTCAGTATTACGACCTCGAGACGTTCGGCTACAGCAAGGAAGTGGTCTTTCCCATAGACGTGGAGCTCGAGCGACCCGGCGAGCCCGCGATGTTGCGCGCCCGCGTCGATATGCTGATCTGCGACGATGTGTGCATCCCCCATACGATGAACGTATCGCTCGATCTGCCGGCAGGTCCCGCAGCGCCGTCAGACCACGTAAATGTGATCAACCAGTATAGCGCCCGGGTGCCCGGCGACGGCACTGGCGTCGGGTTGTCGTTCGAAGCCGCCTCGTTCAGCGGATCGAATACCAATCCGCTGCTCGAAGTCGCATTTCGCGGTGCGGTTCCTTTCGTCAATCCCGACCTTCTGATCGAGGGCTCGGAGGATCACGCTTTTTCGAGGCCCGAATTCCAGATCACCGACGGTGGCATGTTGGCGATTGCGCGTGTAAGCGCGGAAGACATTTTCGGTGACGGCGCGCCAGTCGACTTGGCCGCACAACCGGTCACGCTGACGCTGTTCGATGGCAACCGCAGCATTGAAACGCAAGTGACCCCGACGCCCGGGCCGCTCGCCGTCGATGGCGCGACGATGCATTACGTAACGCTGTTGTCGATTGTCGGCCTGGCGTTGATCGGTGGCTTAATTCTAAACCTGATGCCCTGCGTTTTGCCGGTGCTCTCCATCAAGCTGCTGTCGGTGGTCAGTCACGGTGGTGGAGATCCGAAGCAGGTACGGCTCGGTTTCTTGGCGACGACGGCCGGCATCGTCGTATCGTTTCTTGCGCTGGCGACATTGGCCGTGGGTGTCAAAGCGGCGGGTCTTGCGGTCGGCTGGGGAATCCAGTTCCAGCATCCGGTATTCATCATCGCTATTGTGGTGATCTTGACGCTGTTCGCAGCCAACATGTGGGGGCTGTTCGAGATCAATCTTCCCGGCCAGGTGTCCGATGTTGCGGTCAAGGCGAGTGGCGGTACGTCGCTGAGGGGCAACTTTTTTCAAGGCGCTTTTGCGACCCTGCTGGCGACACCTTGCACGGCGCCCTTCCTTGGCACGTCCATTGGGTTTGCGTTGAGCCGTGGGGCGATTGAAATCTATGCGGTATTTGCCGCACTGGGCGTTGGCATGGCGATGCCGTTCATTCTCGTTGCCATATTCCCGGTGTTGGCGACCAAGCTGCCGCGGCCGGGACCGTGGATGAACTGGCTCAAGAAGTTCCTGGCGCTGGCTCTGGTCGCGACGGCGGTATGGCTGTTGTCGGTTATGGGGTTCCAGGTTTCCGCGACGGCTGCGTTCGTCGTCGGTGCGCTGATGGCCGCTATCGCGGTGCTGTTCGCGGTTCGGCGCTACGTAACGCCCTCCATGATGCGCGCGGTGCCGGCGGCAATAGTTATTGTCATCGCCGGCGCCTTTGCGACACCGGCGACTCTGTCGGCCTTGAACCTGAACGGCGACGACGCGCCGCGGGCGCTCGCATCCGATTGGCGGCCCTTTGACCAGGCGGCGATTCCACAATTGGTGGCGGCCGGCAACGTGGTGTTTGTCGATGTAACCGCCGAGTGGTGCATCACCTGCCAAGTGAACAAGAGGCGGGTCCTTCAAACCGGCGACGTTGCCGGTGTGCTCAATAGTTCGAAAGTCATCATGATGCGGGCCGATTGGACCAAGCCGAACAACCAGATCGCCAACTATCTGGCGAGCTTCAATCGCTTCGGTATTCCGTTCAACGTGATCTATGGTCCGAACTCACCGAGCGGTATCGTGTTGCCGGAACTGTTGAGCAAGGGCGCCGTTTTCGCCGGGCTCGAGAAGGCCGGATTTAGCGCCGACGTCGCCTCGGCCAACTAATTTTTGCCTAAATAGCTGGCGCGGACTGGAATATTCCAGCAACTGCTATATCTTCTAATCGAAGCAACTATGGTTTTTGGTGTTCGCCGTAGCGTCGCCGCAATGTAAGCCAAATTCTACTTGATAAATTCAAACTCAGAGAGGGGAGAACAATGGCGATTAATGTTGGGGACAAGGTTCCTGAGGGAGCGCTGGGGCATAAAACGGCGGACGGCATCACACCGGTTTCCACCGACGAGTTGTTCGGCGGCAAAAAAGTCGTGCTGTTCTCGGTACCGGGCGCCTTTACGCCGACTTGTTCGGCTAAACACCTTCCGGGTTTCGTCCAGCAGGCCGCCGCGATCAAGGCGAAGGGCGTCGATACCATTGCTTGCATGGCGGTGAACGACCCGTTTGTCATGGAAGCCTGGGGTAAGGATCAGGATGTCGGCGATGCGGTATTGATGTTGGCCGATGGTTCGGCCACCTATGCCAAGGAGCTAGGTCTTGAACTCGATCTTAATGCCATGGGCTTGGGCACCCGCAGCCAGCGCTTTGCCATGATCGTCGACGATGGAACGGTGACCGAATTGATGATCGATCCCGGCGGTGAGTTCGGCGCGACATCGGCGGAAAGCGTCCTCGAGAAACTGTAACCGGTTACCTGCTTAGGCGGGAAGAGGTAAGCCTTCGGCTTCACCCCCACCTAAATCTTCCCACATTAAGGGGGAGGACTTTAACGATTGTGTCGGCCACCTCCATAACTCCCTCCCCCCTTGTGGGGGTGGTATGGGGTGGGGGGTCGTCAAAAAAAACCCCGGTTCACATTTTTGCGGCGTTGCGTTTTTGGCGCATGGCGAGTCCTGCCAACATATCGGCGCGTTCGTTTTCAGCATGGCCGGCGTGGCCCTTGATCCAATGCCAATGAACGTCATGCGGCTCGATTACCGTTTCCAGGCGCTGCCACAAATCGACATTCTTGACAGGCTTTTTGCTCGCCGTTCTCCAGCCGTTTGCCTTCCAGTTTTGGATCCATTTTGTAATCCCGTCGCGCAGATAGGTGCTGTCGGTATGGATGTTCGCGTGCGCCGGCCGCTTCAGGCACTCCAGCGCCATGATCGCAGCAGTCATCTCCATGCGGTTGTTGGTGGTCTCCAGTTCGCCGCCCATCAACTCGCTCTCATGGTCGTTGTACCGCAGCAATGCGCCCCAGCCGCCGGGTCCCGGATTGCCCGAGCACGCACCATCGGTATAAATGTCGACAACGGGAAGATCGCTCATGCGCCTGCCAGCGCCTCGTCGAGCCCATAGGCGCCGGGCCCACTAACCTGTTGATGGAAGCGCAACCGGGCCAAGAACTCCAAAGGGTCCTTGGGCCGCACCAGCGCGCCATCATCATGGTGGAGTTTGTCGTACAAGCGGGTTAGTAGAAAACGCAGTGCGCTGCCGCGCGCCAACAGGGGTAGCGCTGCGAACTCCGCCGCGTTCAAGGGGCGAATTTCGGCATACCGACGCAGCAGCGTACGCGCCTTGGTGATATTGAAACTGCCATCGGGCTCGAAACACCAAGCGTTTAGGCAGACCGCAAGGTCGTAGGCTAAAAAGTCGTCGCAGGCGAAGTAAAAGTCGATCAGACCGGACAGTTCGTCGCCGAGAAAGAAGACATTGTCGGGGAATAGATCGGCGTGGATCACCCCTTTTGGCAGATCTTTCGGCCAATTCGCTGACAAGTAGTCCAGCTCCGTGGTCAACGTGTCCGCCAAACCGGGACGAATTTCGTGCGCGCGCGCGCGCGAAGCTTCGAGTAGCTTTCGCCAGCCGTCAATCGACATATCGTTGGCGCGGTGCATCTCGAAATCGGCGCCGGCGACGTGCATTTTCGCCAGCGCCGTACCGAGGGCGGCACACTGTTGCGGTGTGCTGCGCTTGGGCCACATGCCGGACAGAAACGACACGATGACCGCCGGTTTGCCGCACAATTGCCGCAGGGCAGCGCCGTCGCGACCATGTATTGGCGTCGGGCAGGAAATACCGTGCGCCGCCAAATGCTCCAATAGGGCCAGGAAGAAAGGCAAATCTTCCGGGCTGACGCGCTTTTCGTACAGGGTCAGAATATAGCTATCGGGTGCCGTGGCGCCGTCCTGCAGCGCCTGCAGTAGATAGTTGGTATTCTCGACCCCTTCGGCGATACCCTTGCACGAAACGAACTCGCCCAGATCGTACTGGGCGGCGAAGGCCTGCAAATCTTCGTCGGAAACCTCGGTGTAGACGGCCATCTATTCGACAATCGGGTCAGGCAACGAGTATGCGCGGCAGGTTGAAGCTCACATCTTCTTGGCGCACCGAGATTTCCTCGATTTTCACTTCGAAACGCTCGCGGCAGGCCGAGATGAATTCTTCCACCAGTTCCTCCGGCGCCGATGCTCCCGCGGTAATGCCTATAGTCATATGACCTTCGAGGCGGTCCCAATTCATCGAACCGGCGCGTTCGACCAGATACGCGTTGGCGCAGCCAGCGCGCAGCGCGACCTCGACCAGCCGGTTGGAATTCGAGGAATTCGGCGCGCCAATAACGACCATTACATCGCACCGTTTAGCAATTGCCTTTACCGCATCCTGGCGGTTCGTCGTCGCATAGCAAATGTCTTCCGAGCGCGGCGAGATGATCTCGGGGAAGCGCTGCGTGAGGGCGGCGACAATACTGGCGGTATCGTCTACCGAAAGCGTGGTCTGGGTCACCAAGGCAAGCTTGCCGGGGTCTGCGATATCGAGAGTGGCGACATCGCCTTCGTTCTCGACCAACAGAATAGCACCCGCGGGCAACTGTCCCATGGTGCCGACCACCTCGGGGTGGCCGTCATGTCCGATCATGACGATCTGGCGGCCGGCCTTGTATTGGTACAGCGCCTCATTGTGCACCTTGCTGACCAACGGACAAGTCGCGTCGATATAGAACAACTGACGTCGCTCGGCTTCTGCCGGGACCGTCTTGGGCACGCCGTGGGCAGAAAAAATTACCTTTCCGGAATCGGGTACTTGATCGAGCTCGTCGACGAACACCGCACCTTTACGTTCCAGATCTTCGACCACGTGCCGGTTGTGCACGATTTCATGGCGAACGTAGATCGGCGGGCCGTAACGCTCGAGGGCGGTCTCGACAATTTGGATTGCCCTGTCCACCCCGGCGCAAAATCCGCGCGGGCTGGCGAGCAAAATGGTCAACGGGGGTTGCGTCATTGTTTTTGCATTCGATTGCTGCAGTGGCGCTTGTTCTGACCGCGCGCCTCTACTAAGTTTCTCGCCTCACGCGGCGTCGTGTGCACCCTAATATCCCAGCACCGCAGCCGCATGCAAGGCGTGGAGGAATGCGGTTGTGCCGAAAGGTGAGGTCGCCCAGAAAACACCGATTGCCGTCGATGTTGTGCCGGGGCGCAAATATTGGTGGTGCGAGTGTGGCAGGAGCAATAAACAGCCATTCTGCGATAGCTCCCATAAAGGGACAGAGTTCTCGCCGGTCTTGTTTGAGACCGCTACGGCGCAGACAATCTATTTCTGTTGCTGCAAGCAAACCGGCAATAGGCCGCGGTGCGACGGTACGCACAACACCCTTTGAAAAATTAGACTTGTTTTGACTATTCGACGATATCTGGCCGCCCGGAGCAGCGTTTTTGGCGTCTTGGCGATGTTTACCCTGGTGGCTTGTACGAGTGATCAACCGGTGATCGCGCCGGCGTGCCCGCACATCATCATCGTTAAGGACACCGCTGAGATAACGACATTTCGGCCGGGGCCTGGCCGCGACCTGACCGACGTCGTGCTCGATGCCCGTATCAACCGGTTCGAGGGCACTTGCGAGACCGATCTGGAAACCAACCGGACAGGCCGGGTCGCCATCGATTTGCAGCTGATTTTCGAGGCAACCCGCGGACCCGCCAATGACACTCGCAAGGGGAATTTTAGCTATTACATAGCCATAGCAAATCGGAGCGGCGCCATCCTGGCGAAAAAGGTGTTCGATACCGAGTTCGAATTCCAGCGTAACCGCAATCGATTCGGGGGTATCGAAGAGTTGACCCAAGAGATACCGCTGCGGCGTGGTGAGCTTGGCGAGGATTTCGATATTTTCGTCGGCTTTCAATTGAACCGCGAACAACTCGACTACAATCTCGCCAAGCGGATTCGATAATCCACAGAATGGGGCGTCGCCTTGGTTGACTCTGGGCGCGCGCCCGATAGTCTCGAAGTCGGTGGTCGGCGCGAGTCGCACCGCCGCACACGTCAGAAGATCCCTGCGGGAGAGACCACCCCGATTGGTGGCGCCGAAGGAGCAACCGCCCCGGAAACTCTCAGGCAAACGGACCGTAGGGTAATGACACTCTGGAAAGCAGGCGTTGCCATTTGCGGTGGCGTCTCACCGAAGGGGTAAACCGGAGCCCAGTTGGCGCCGGCGATTCTCTCAGGTTCGGACGACAGAGTGGGGCAGGTGGCGCACCGCGTGGTGCGCCGGGTCGTCAACAGGCCTTGCCGCGGGCAGGGAGAGGTGACATGGCCACAGCCCCCGATGCGTCCGCCGCATCGTTGAAAACAACTCCGCTTCACGCGCTCCATAAGGAGTTGGGCGCGCGCATGGTGCCGTTCGCCGGCTACGAGATGCCGGTTCAGTATCCCGCTGGGATCATTGCGGAGCATACCCATACGCGCGCGGCCGCCGGACTTTTCGATGTTTCGCATATGGGCCAAGCGGTGCTGCGCGGTGACGATCCGGCAGCCGCGTTCGAGCGCCTTGTGCCGGGCGACATTTCCGGTCTGGCGCCGGGCGCCATGCGCTATAGCCTGCTGCTTAACGATGCGGGCGGCATCCTTGATGATTTGATGGTCACCCGACCGGGTGAGCCTGGCACCGAGGGGCAAATCTATCTGGTCGTCAACGCCGCCTGTAAGGATGCTGATTTCGCCCATATTGGCGAACGGCTCCAGGATGTTGCGACACTGGAGCGTGCCGAAGACCGCGCCCTTCTGGCGTTGCAGGGACCGCGAGCGGCGTCGGTGTTGGCGCGGCTGGCGCCCACCGCCACCGAATTGGTGTTCATGCGCGCCGCTGCGATGACGCTCGACGGCGTCGAGTGTTTTATCTCGCGGTCGGGCTACACCGGCGAAGACGGGTTCGAAATTTCTCTACCGGCCGGTGCGGCCGAAGCAGTCGCCAGGCGAATTCTTGCCGAACCCGAGGTCGAGCCGGTGGGGCTGGGCGCACGCGATTCGTTACGCCTGGAGGCTGGCCTCTGTTTGTACGGTCACGACATCGATACCAAGACCACGCCGGTCGAAGCGGCACTCACCTGGGCGGTTTCCAAGCGGCGGCGCGAAGGCGCCGACTTTCCCGGCGCCGGCATAATATTGGAACAGATCGCCAGCGGCGCGGCGCGTCGGCGCGTCGGATTATTGCCGGAGGGGCGCGCGCCGGTACGCGAGGGCGCTTCGATCGGTGACCAAGACGGTAACGAAATCGGCCGGATCACGAGCGGCGGCTATTCGCCAATGTTGAAACGGCCGATCGCCATGGGCTACGTCGCTACAGCGTTCGCGGAACCGGGCAGGGAAGTCCAGGTGAGTCTGCGCGGGCGCGACGTAACAGCAGTTGTCGTGGCGCTGCCATTCGTTGAACCACACTACTATCGCGGCAGTTAGCAACCGAAGGTAAGGGGAACATGAGCGAGCTGAAATACACCGAAGACCATGAGTGGATCTCATTGGATGGCGATATCGGCACTGTCGGCATCACCGATTACGCGCAAGAACAGCTTGGCGATGTGGTGTTTGTCGAACTGCCGGATGTCGGCAAAACCCTGGCCAAGGGAGAAGAGGCCGCGGTTATAGAATCAGTGAAGGCGGCGGCAGAGATCTACGCTCCGGTGGATGGCGAAGTAACCGAAGTCAACGCTGCGTTGAACGATGATCCTTCATTGGTCAACACCGATGCCCAGGGCAAAGGATGGTTTATCAAACTTCGCATCGGCGACACGGGCGCAACGGATGGCTTGATGGACGACAACGCTTACGCCGCCTTCATCGATGGGCTGAACTGACATGCGCTACCTGCCGCTGACCGAGCTTGACCGTCACGATATGTTGGCGGCGATCGGCGCACCGTCGGTGGAAAGCCTGTTCCGCGACGTGCCGGAAGCGGCGCGGCTCAACGGCGGCTTCGATTTGCCCGATCACAAGAGCGAGCTCGAGGTCGAACAGATTATCGGCGCCATGGCGGACCGCAATATGGCGGCCGGCGATGTACCCAGTTTTCTCGGTGCCGGCGCCTACCACCACCACATCCCGGCGGCGGTCGATCACTTGATCCAGCGCGGCGAATTTCTAACCTCCTACACCCCCTACCAGCCGGAAATCTCCCAAGGCACGCTGCAGGCGCTTTTCGAGTTCCAGACCCAGGTGGCGTTAATCACTGGCATGGAGGTGGCCAATGCCTCGATGTATGACGGCGCCACATCGTGCGCCGAGGCGGTGCTGATGGCCCGCCGCATTACCCGGCGCGATAAGGCGATCTTGTCGGGCGGATTGCACCCGCATTATCGCGACGTGACCGAAACCCAGACCCGGTATCTCGATCTGAAAATTGTCGCGACCGCGCCCGATTTGACCGGTAGCGAAGATTTGGCTGCGCTGATCGATGACGATACGGCGTGCGTGGTGGTGCAGAATCCCGGTTTCTTCGGCCATCTGCGCGATTTTTCCGCGCTCGCCGTGCAATGCCAGGCCAAGGGTGCCCTGCTGATCGCCGTAGTGCCGGAAGTGATATCGTTAGGCGCGGTCACGGCGCCCGGCGATATGGGCGCCGACATCGTCGTGGCGGAAGGCCAGAGCCTGGGCAATCCACTTGGTTTTGGCGGACCCTATGTGGGGTTGTTTGCCGCGCGCGAGAAGCACGTGCGACAGATGCCGGGCCGGTTGTGTGGTCAAACAGTGGACGAGGACGGACGCCGCGGCTGGGTGCTCACCCTATCGACGCGCGAACAGCACATTCGCCGCGAGAAGGCGACCAGCAACATCTGCACGAACGCGGGCCTGTGTGCGTTGGCGTTCACCATCCATCTGGCGCTGCTCGGCGAGGAAGGATTCCGCAAACTGGCGGCGCTCAACCACGCGCGCGCGGTACAGCTTGCCGACCGGTTATCGAGCGTTCGCGGCATCGATGTCGTGACCGACGCCTTCTTCAACGAGTTTGCAGTGCGCCTGCCGCGCCCCGCCGCCGGTGTGGTTTCCGAGCTCGCCGCGCAACGTGTTCTGGCAGGCGTTCCGGTGTCCCGCTTGATTCCCAACGATACCGGCCTTGCCGACATCCTTTTGCTCGCCGTCACCGAAACCACCGGCGAAGACGACATGGATGCGCTGGTGGCAGCTCTGGGCGAGGTGTTGTGATGGCTCATTCGAGGGATCTAAGCCGCCCCCGCCAGGCCGGTTCGCCGGTGGCCGCACGCGATACCGTTCTCGGGCACCAAGGCTTACGCCTGGAAGAAGATTTGCTGTTCGAATTGGACAGCCCGGGACTGTCGGGGGTCGACCTGCCAAATGTTCCTGCCGTGGAGGCCCGCCTGGGGGGGCTCGAACGCCGTTCCGAGATCGGTCTGCCGGGATTGAGCGAACCCGAGATAGTGCGCCATTACACGCGGCTGTCGCAAAAGAACTACGCGATCGATATGGGCACCTACCCGCTGGGCTCGTGCACCATGAAGCACAATCCGCGGCTCAACGAAAAAGTGGTGCGCCTGCCGGGGTTTGCCGGCCTGCATCCCTTGCAGCCGGTGGAGACCGCGCAGGGTGCACTCGAGTTGATCGACGCGACGGCGCAGTGGCTGAAGACGCTGACCGGTATGCCGGCCATTGCAATGTCGCCGGCCGCCGGCGCCCATGGCGAGCTATGCGGCATGATGGCCATTCGCGCCGCGCTGGATGCGCGCGACGGCGGCGAAACGCCGCGCCGGCGGGTACTGGTGCCGGAATCGGCGCACGGTACCAACCCGGCGACTGCGGCGGCCTGCGGTTTCACCGTCGATCCAATCCCTGCCAACGACGACGGCCGGGTCGACGTTGCCGCGTTCGCTGCGAAGTTGGGCGACGATGTCGCCGCGGTGATGCTCACCAACCCCAACACGTGCGGATTGTTCGAACCGGACATGATCGAAATCGCGCGGCTGATTCACCAGGCGGACGGCTATTTCTACTGCGATGGCGCCAATTTCAACGCCATCGTCGGGCGTGTGCGGCCGGGCGATCTCGGTATCGACTGCATGCACATAAATCTGCACAAGACCTTCTCCACGCCCCATGGCGGCGGTGGCCCCGGCGCGGGACCGGTCGTCCTGTCGGAGGCCTTGGCGCCGTTCGCGCCGCGGCCGTGGATCGTGCACGACGGCGATGGTTTCGCGCTGGTCGAGAACGACGCGGACACCGGCGACGCCACGCCCATCGGGCGCCTTAAGGGGTTCCACGGGCAGATGGGTATGTTCGTGCGCGCCTTTGCCTACATGTTGAGCCACGGCAAGGACGGCCTGAGCCAGGTTTCGGGCGACGCGGTGCTGAACGCCAACTATGTGATGGCGCGTCTGCAAGATGTGATGACGCCGTCCTTCGAGGGGCCGTGCATGCACGAGTGCCTGTTCGACGATCGTTTCTTGGACGGCAGCGGCGTCACGACGCTCGATTTCTCCAAGGCGATGATCGATGAGGGGTACCACCCGATGACGATGTATTTCCCGCTGGTGGTCCATGGCGCCATGCTGATCGAGCCAACCGAGACCGAATCCAAACGGGGCCTCGACGACTTTATCGCCGTCATGCGCCGACTGGCCGAAAGCGCCAGGGCGGGAGAGCAGGCGCGTTTCACCGGCGCCCCCGAGTTTACGCCGCGCCGCCGCCTGGATGAGACCATGGCGGCCCGCAAGCCGGTGCTGCGCTGGTTTCCCGCGGCGGAGACAGCCGAGGCGGCTGAGTAAACCGCGTCGGTGCGGGAGATTCTATTTCCTCTCACCCAACCGTTCTCTGTAGGGAGAGGGTGGCGAACTTGCGCGCTGGGTGAGGGGACAAAAGTGGTTTAAAAAAACCCCGCAAGGCGGGGCTCCTAAACTCGTTGCTGTGAAAAATGTTTAGTTCAGCTTTGACGGAAGTTCCTGGATCGCCTGGTCGACCAGAGCGTCGCCGCCATCGCCCGCCGTCGCATCGGTGAGCAGTCTGCGGGTCGCTTCGATCGCGCGGTCAGCCGCCAAGCCGCGGACGTCGGCCAGCGCCTGCGCTTCGGCTGCGGCGATCATGTCCATCGCTTGCTGCTCGCGCCGCCGCAAGAGTTCCTCGGTGCGTTCCGCAGCCGCTTTTTCGATACGCCCGGCCTCCTCGCGCGCTTCGGCAAGGATGCCTTCGGCCTCTTTCAAGGCGTCGCGTTGCTTGCGCTGGTATTCGGCGAGCGTGTGCTGTGCTTCCTCGCGCAACCGCTGTGCCTCGTCGAGCGCGGATTTGATGGCTTCCGTACGCCCATCGAGTTTCGACGTCAGCATTTTCTTGATCGGCTTGAACAGTGCGACGAGAAAGAACACAAACGATACGGCGACCCAGGTTTCCGGGTTCTCGAAGATGCCGACTTCGTGGGCCTCTTCGGCGGCCAATGCGGGGCCGGCGAGCACTGCGAGTACGCCGATAGAAGTAAGAAAGCGGCCGATCATGAGGTGGGTTCCTGAACCGATGCCGCCACTGCGGACTCAACTGCCGCGGCGTCGGGCGTACTACCGATCAGCCGTTCGACCGCCTGGCGGGCGATATCCTTGGCGATCTCGTCGATATTGCCAGCCGCCGCCGCTGACTCTGCGGCAATACGCTCGCGCGCCGCCGCCGTCTCGGCACCCAGTTTTTCAGCCAATGCGGCGTATTGCTTCTCGGCTTCGGCGGCCGAGCGTGTCGCCGCCGCATGCAATTCTTCGTGTGCGTTTGCTCTTGTGTCCGCCAGCCGCGCCTCGTAGGCGGCCATGACCTCGTCTGTCTGTTCGGCCAATTCGCTGGCCCGCGCCAAGTCGTCGGCGATTTTCCGTTGGCGGTCCTCGAGCGTGGCGGCGATTCTCGGCAATGCGACCCGCCACACGAACACAAACACAATGGCGAAGGTGACGACGAGCCAAAATATCTGGCTGGCGAACGTTGAGGTATCGAACTGGGGCATGACGCGTCTCTTCCGCTAGTCGTGGGGCGGTCCGGTCGGGCCGCCGCCGCTTTTTGGCTAGCTGGCGAGGATGATGAAAGCCATGATCAGGGCGAACAGCGCGATCGCTTCGGTAACGGCGAAGCCGATCCAAATGAACGCGCCGATTTCTTCTTTCGAGGCCGGGTTACGGCCGATCGCTTCGATATAGCTGGCCCAGATGCGACCAACACCGACACCTGCGCCGACCATGCCGATGGCGGCCAAACCGGCACCGACGAGTTTCAGGCCGTCTCTGATTAGCTCTGCGGCTTCGACTTCCATTTTTGTTACTCCTTTAAGATCTCAGAATGCAGATTGAGGTTTAGTGCAGATGCAGGGCGTCGTTCAGATACACGCACGTCAGAATGGCAAAGACGTAGGCTTGAATGACGGCAATCATGACTTCGAGCATGGTGATGGCGACGAGGAAGGCGAACGGCAAGAGCCCGGGAATGATGAAGAAGCTGCCGAGGCCGACAACGCCGCCGCCGATCACTTTCAAGAGGACGTGGCCGACCGTCATATTGGCGAACAAACGCACGGACAGGCTTATCGGGCGCGAGAAATACGAGATGATTTCGATGGGCACCAGTATCGGCGCCGAGACGATCGGCGCGCCGTGGGGAAAGAACAGGGAAAAGAATTTAAACCCGTGCGTGATCAACCCGATGATGGTGACGCCGACGAAGACAAACGCGGCCAGCGCGAAGGTGACCGCCAAATGGCTGGTAAACGTGAACGCGCCGGGAATCAGCCCGATCAGGTTTCCGAACAGGATGAACGTGAACAGGGTGAAGATGAACGGGAAATAGGGCCGGCCCTGGGTTCCGACATTGTCGCGCACCATGTCGGCGACGACCTGGTAGAAATATTCGACCGCCGATTGCCATCGCCCGGGTACCATGGCGCGCCGTTGCGTGCCGACCACCATGAATACGATCAGTACCAACGCGGTAATCGCCATCCATAGCGATGAGTTGGTAAACGAGATGTCCGTCTCGCCGATTTTCAATTCGAAGATCGGCTCAATCGTGAATTGTTCGAGGGGGCTCGCCACCGAAAACTTCTCCAGTCCTATCTATTGGTCTGTATCGTCGGTGGGCGACGACTTGAACGATTGATTGGCAGTCCGAACGACATTCAACAAGCCCGCGACAAAACCGAGAATAATAAAAAGCGCCAGCAAAAACGGCGTTGTGCCCAACCACCAGTCGAGACCCCAGCCGATACCGGCGCCTACCCCCACACCAACAACGAGATCGACGCCAACTTTTACGCCGACGCCCATACCAGAACCTACGTAGGAGGCTGCCGGCGAACGTTTTTTTGAACCGCCAGAATTACGTTCCTGCGCAGCCTTCAAGCGTCGTTGGAGATCGTCGGTTGGGGAAGGCCGGTCCGAATCGGTCATGGGAAGACCTCGTGATCTTTCGTTGCGGCTCCCACCAGCTTTGATCTAATCCACGCCGGAAGGCGGGCGCAAAGTAGCCACCGGTTACGGGCAAGTCAAGGCGGCTTTCGGGCCGTGCTAAATGGTCGCAAATAGGCGGAAAACCGCGGAATTTCTTAAGCCGTGGCGCGTATCTCTTCGGCTTGACGAAGGTCGACTGAAACCAATTGACTGACCCCTTGTTCGGGCATGGTGATGCCATATAGGCGGTCCATTCGAGCCATCGTCATGCGGTGGTGAGTGACCACCAGAAAACGCGTATCGCCGGCGTGCGCGATCTCGTCGAGCAACGTGCAGAAGCGGTCGACGTTGGCGTCGTCGAGGGCGGCATCGACCTCGTCGAGGACACAAATGGGAGCGGGGTTGGTCAGGAAGACCGCGAACAGCAGCGCGATTGCCGTCATCGTTTGCTCGCCGCCCGATAAAAGCGACAATATTTGCAGTTTTTTGCCCGGCGGGCTGGCGTAGATATCCAGACCGGCCTGCAGCGGGTCGTCGGCCTCGGTCAGCGCCAAGTGCGCCCGACCGCCTCCGAATAACCGTATGAACAACTCCTGGAAATGTTTGTTCACCTCTTCGAACGACTTCACCAGGCGCTGCCGGGCCTCGCGGTTCAGGTTACTAATACCCTGGCGCAATCGTGCGATTGCCGAGACCAGATCGTCGCGCTCGGATTCGATGGTAACGATTTTCTCCGCCAACTCGTCAGCCTCTTGCTCGGCGCGTAGATTGACCGGGCCCATGTTGTCACGCTCGCGCAACAGTCGCTCGAAGCGTTTTTCGGCGGACTCGAGCTCGGGAATGTCGCGACCTTCCGGTATTTCGGCCAGTTCGAGAACCCTCGCCGGGTCGCATTCCAAGCGCTCGGCGATACGATCGCAGACAATTTCGAGGTTCTGTGCCGCTTGCGCTACCGCGGACTCGGCGCGGACTTTGTTTTCGCGGGTTTCGGCAAGTCGAGCGTCGGCAGTCCGCAGCGACTTCTCGGCGTCGGATAATTTACCCTCGGCAACCGCCACTTCATCGGCCGCCGCGCGGCGCGCTGCATCGGCGTCGTTCAGCGTGTCCATCAGCGAATTTCGCTGCGTTTCGATCTCGTGCGGGCGCGCGGCCAAAGTTTCCAGTTCGCCTGCCGCGCCGGCGTCGCGCACCTGCAATTCGGATACGCGCTCGTCGGCGCCCTTACGCCGGGCGCTCCAGGATGCCTCGTCTGCGACGATCGCGGTAATACGCCGCTGGCGTTCTTCGGCCTCACGGACCAAACGGGTATGATCGATCTGCGCCGCTTGGAAGGCGATGCGGGCCTCGCTCAAGCGCACACGGGTCACAGTTACTTCGTCGCGCAGCGTGTCGAGGTCGCCAATTCCGTCCCGGCGCATTTGCGTCGCTTGGAGGGCTTCCGCGATTTCCTGCATTTCGGCATCGAGATGGGCAATGGTGCTGTGCAGGCTTTCCAGCCGCGCGCGCTTGGCGTTTATATCTTGCGCCACTTTGGCGTGACCGTTGCGGACCTCGGCGACTTCGCCGTCCAACTGACGCACGCGTTCGCGCGCGCTGCGTTCGGTTTCGGAAGTTGCCGTGACGGCGTCGACAATTTTTTGATACGCCGCGTCGGCTTGGGAAAAAGCGCGGTCGGCCTCGGGCACGCGTATTTCCAAGTCGGCCAGACGATTGCGTTGCTTGAGCCGCGCCGACGCCGTCGAGCGGGATTCCGATTTGGCGACGAAGCCGTCCCACCGCCACAAATTGCCGTCGCGATCGACCAGGCGTTGCCCGGTCTTCAACTGAGCCGACAGGCGCGCGCCGGCTTCGGCATCCTCGACAACACCGACTTGTGACAATCGGCGGGCAAGCGGGCCCGCCTTGGCGACAAATTCAGATAACGGCCTGGCGCCGTCCGGGACTTTGGGCTCGACCAATAGTTGCGGCAGAAGGCGCCAATGGCGCGGCGCGGCTTCGTCGGTTGAGGCCTCTAAATCGTCGCCGAGCGCGGCGCCAAGTGCAGCCTCGTAGCCCGGCGAGACGTCGACCTCATCGAGGACCGGCGTCCAGGATCCGTTGTCGTCGCTCTCGCTGGTAAGCAGATCCTGCAGGGCGGCGGCCTCGGCGCGCAGACGCGAGCGAACCTCTTCCTTGGCGGTGCGAAGCTCGCGCGATGCTTCGCGCTCGTTGTTCGCTTCCACGCGCGCGTGCTCCGCTGTATCCAACGCGTCGCGCGCTTCGGCAAGCTGCGCCTCGATCGTCGTAACGGCCTTTTCGGACTCGGCCAAGATGGCGGGATCGATACCTTCAGCCGTCAAGGTGTCGCGTTCTTCACTCGCATTGGTGAGCTGCAACCGCCGGCGATTAGCCCGCGCGGCAAGGCCGCTAAGTTCGCGATCGATTGCCGTCAGCTGTGCGTCGCCGCTGGCCACCTGTTCGGCCAACGCCGTCAGCTCCGATTCGACCGCCGCGGCACGGTCGCGCGTTTGATCGACCGCGCGGTTTGCCGCCTCGATCAGCTCGTCTTCGCCGCTGCAAGCGCGCTCGATTTCGTTGCGTTCACCAGTCAGCCGGGCCAACGCCGCTCCCGCCTCGGCGGTCAGTCCTTGCTCGCGGGCGAGATCGGCGGCAATCTGGTCGCGGCGCGTTGTCCATTGCTCGATCGCCTCGCGGACTCGCTTTTCCTCGGCATCCAGCTCGTTGCGCGCCATCGTCAGCCGTTGCAACTCGGCGGCGGCGCGGACTTCAGCGTCGCGCAGCGGCACTACCGCCTCGGCCAAGGATTCGCGCTTCACGGTTGCCCGAGCGACCAGTGCGGTCTCGTCAGCGACCGCTTCTTCGGCAATGCCAAGGCCCGCTTGCGCGACCCCGACTTGCTCGCTGGCCTCCGTCCAGCGATGGTGCAGGACAATCGACTCGGTCTTACGGATATCGTGCGAAATGTTGCGGTAGCGCCGCGCCTGGCGTGCCTGCTTTTTGAGCGCTGTCAGTTGCGCATCAAGGGTAATCAACACATCGTCCAGCCGTTCGAGGTTTGTCTCGGCGGCGCGCAAGCGCAATTCCGCCTCGTGGCGGCGCGAATGGAGGCCGGTAATACCGGCGGCTTCTTCCAGAAGCAGACGGCGGTCGGTGGCCTTTGCGTTGATAACCGCGCCGATCCGCCCCTGGCTGACCAGCGCCGTCGAACGCGGGCCGGTCGCCTGATCGGCGAACAGTATCTGGACATCGCGGGCCCGTACTTCTCGCCCGTTGATGCGGTAGGTCGAACCCTTTTCCCGCTCGATCCGCCGCGACACTTCTACTTCTTCGCCGTCGTTGAATTGCGAAGGCGCGTCACGTTCGGTGTTGTCGAGCGACAGCACCACCTCGGCGACGTTGCGCGCCGGGCGGTCGGCGGTACCTCCGAATATAATGTCGTCCATGCCGGCGCCGCGCATTTGCTTGGCCGACGTTTCGCCCATCACCCAGCGCAGACCTTCGACCAGGTTCGATTTGCCGCAGCCGTTCGGTCCGACGACGCCGGTCAGCCCCGGCATGATCTCCATCTCGGTGCCGTCGACGAAGGATTTAAAGCCTGTCAGTGTGAGTCGGTTAAATTGCACTTATCTGTCTACCCCCGAGCTGGCCGAAATCGGACGACCAGCGTCATTGTGACCGGCGAATCAGTTATCCGCCAGTAATGGATCGATAATTTCGGCAAATTCTTCTATCGAATAGCTGCCCGGATAAACCGTGCCGTTGACAATAAACGTCGGTGTGAACTTGACGCCGGCGTCGACGCCCTGCTGACGGAATTGGAACAGGCCGTCGCGAAGTTCCGGCGAAGCTAGGCAGGCGCTCAACATCGACGCATCGAGACCGGCGATTTTGGCCAGCGCTGCGGTCGGTTTCTCGGCACTCGCCCAGTCGGTCTGCGTTGCATAGAGCGTCCGGACCAGATCGAAATATCCTGGTGTGTCGGCGCAGCGTGCCGCCATCGACGCCCGTAGCGATACATTATCGAGGGGAAAGTCGCTGTAAATCAACTTAACCCGGCCGGTATCGATGTAGCGCTTGATCAACCCGTCGTAGTCGGCGCCGGTGTGAAAGCTGGCGCACAGCGGACAGGTGAACGACGCATATTCGATGATTGTGACCGGCGCTGCCGGATCGCCGGTGATCCGGTCAGCCAGCGCGGCGCCAACGTCGATGGCGCTCTTTGCGCCGGTCGGCGCCGCCAGGACGAGCCACAGAACGGCGGCGATACCGATTCGCGGCAAAATGCGAGATATATGAGCATGTAGTCCCAATATACTCTCCACGCACAAGATATTGATTATATGTCGTGTGGATTGACCCGCACAAGCGGGGTTTGAGTGCGCGTATGAGCCGCCTCAGGTTTGCTACCAGCCGCCGCCGCCGCCCCCGCCACCGCCGCCGCCGGATGAGCCGCCGCCGCCGGAACCGCTACTCGATCCGGGTGCGGTCGAGGCGGAAGATACCGCACCGGCGAACCCGCCGCCGAGCGAGGAAGCGAAATCGCTGAAACCACTATCGAGGCTCCGTCCCGAGTACCAGCGCGGGCTGTAGTGGCGTCCACCCGCTGCAGGGTCGCTACCGGCCTGCGCCAAGACGTCGGAAAATTGCTCGGACCATTGCTGTTCTACGCCGAGCGCCAGCGCGTAGGGAAGGAACTGTTCGAACAATTCCGGCGTCCTGTCTGGTGGGTTAAGCAGGTTCATGCGGTCTTTTTCGGCGACCGAAAGATAGTCTCTAAATCCTTCGATCCCGTCCATCGCCCGGCGGCCGAGCCGCGTTGGCGCCTTAAGAAGATGGTAAAACACCAGGTTTGAAAGTTGCATCAAAACGACGATTACGGCAGCACCAATCGAAGTTGATTCGGCGTAAAATGCGAGCCCCATCACCTCGCCGCCAAAAAACGGCAGCGAAAAAAGCGTCATGACAATCGCTTCAAAACGCGTTATCGAGCCGCCTCCGGCGATAACGGCTTGCCACCCGCGCCAGGCGCGGAGACCAAGATAGTAAACAACACCAGTCCAGATAGTGAGCCAGACGGAGGCGAATGCCGCCTCGAAAGGTTGATCGGCCGCGGCCACTAGCGCAATTAACGCCAGGACCGTAAGTCCGATTCCAGGCGCAAAATATCCGGTATTGCGAACGAAATAGATTTTTTCGAACTCCGTCCGCAGCGATTGTTGCAGCGCTTTTTTTGCCGCCTGCAGGGTTTTGTGATTCTTCTGCTTGAGTTCGATCTTGAGTCGGGAAATCGAGAAGAGTTTTCGGGCGAGCGCCGACTCGCCTTTGGAAAGACCCGCTGATTGTCCGGTCAATTCAAGCGTATAGGTTTTTTTCTTTTCCTCCTCAATGGTGAGATATCCCTTCACTGCCATGCTGACGATGGCTGCGGTGAAGGTCTTATCGTCGAAGCCCATCCGCGTCACATAACGCGCACCGGCGGGCGAAACGCCGTTCGGCGGCGCGTAGAGCGGAAAAATAGGTCCCGTCTCGGGATCGCGGCCAACTTTGGCCCAGGCGATAAGGTAATAGGCGAAAAGAATCGCAAGCCCGAACACGCCTGCGAGAACACCACTGTTATCGCGTAGAACGTATCCTAGCCGTTGCTCATTGCTGGGCCGTTGGATGAAGCCGCGCGGCCACGAGACAGCGATCGTCAGCCCTTCGCCTGGTTTCAGGGTACGGCTGGTTTCAACGCTAAATGTCTCGTCGTTTTGTGCGGTGTAGGTAAAGTCCCGGCCTCGTTCGCCGGCACGGCCGGTGTAGCCGGCACGATTGAGGACGCGGGCGCCGTCGGGCAGATGCACTGTTGCTCGCGCCCGCTCGATGGGAAAATCCCAACCATTTCCCGTGACATTCCAGAACAGTTCATCGAAATCGTCGAAGAAGCCGAGCTGGCGGTCCGTGCGATAGGTGATGCGGTAGACGTGGCGTCCCTTTGGAATGAGTACGTCGGCGTCGCCAATGCGGATGCGGATGCCATTCGACAGCTGCTCGGTGCGATACGGTTCGCGTTTGCCATTGCGCAACACTTCTTGCACTTCGAACCCAACGACAAAGCGGTTGCCTGAGAGATCCCTATACTTTGTCGGAAAATCTCGGAAAATCCCGCGCCTGATTTTGCGCCGGGTGCTGTCGACCGTGATGGTCTCGCGAACCGTCATCGAGGCGTCGCCATGCACCCAGATCTCGCTGTCGAAGGAGACGATGCGTTCGCGCGTCTGCGCCGATGCCGGTTGCGCGTTTACGGCAACCGCGAATAATACCGCCAGTGCTGCGAGCAGGAATTTAGTCAAAATTGACCGCGACCGGTTGCCGCGCCGCACTGTCGCCGGCATCGAGTTCGAAAAATTCCGCCTTGGTGAACTGAAACTTCTGGGCGATAAAATTGCTCGGGAACTGATCGACCCTGGTGTTCATCTCACGGACGCTGCCGTTGTAATAGCGGCGCGCCGCTTGAATCTTGTCTTCGACCTCGGCGAGATCATTTTGCAGGCTAAGAAAATTCTCGTTCGCTCTCAAATCCGGATAGTCCTCGGCGACTGCGAACACCGATTTGAGAGCGCCGGCCAGCAGGTTTTCCGTCTGCGCTTGCGCGCCTGGGGTTCCCTCGTTTGAAAGCGCTGCGACCCGAGCCTGGGTGAGCTTCTCCAACGTGCCTGCTTCGTGATTGGCGTAGCCCTTAACCGTTTCGACCAAATTTGGAACCAGGTTGTAGCGCCGTTTCATTTGCACTTCGATATCGCTCCACGCCCCATTCACGCGCACGCGTAGCCTGACGAGGCCGTTGTAGATGACGATCGCGTACAGAATCACCACGGCGAGCAAACCGATTAGAATATAAACAAAGGTCATGTCAGACCCCTTTCATAACCCGCAACGGCAAGATGTTTGACTAAACCAACGAGAGTAGCGGTCGCCGCGCGGGTAACGATTGGTCGAATACCACCGCCTAATTATTTAACATATGAGTCAAGCCCTGCCTGCGATCATTGCCTAAAATTAGCTAGTATTTCGGTACCACCGAGTAGAAACCGGCGATTACTCCGCCTTGGTATCGCTGCCCGCCCGGCGTTGCTTGCGGCTCAGCACACCGCGTCCCAACGCATCTAAGGCGTGGCGTAAATCGTCGTCGGCGATACTGTCCAGTTGTGCGGCCAGCGCGGCGGCATCCTCATCGGAGGGCGGTGGCGCGGCCGGGCGAGCCGCTGGCTTGCGCGCAACGATCGGTCCCTGCTGCAAGGCGATGCGCGCGATTGCCTGGTAGCCGAAATAGCCGTTGATGCGCTCGATGACCTGCGGCTGCAAATGCTGGAGTTCGAGCGCCAGTGCGCCGCTGACCCGGATGTGCAACGTGCCGCCGGTCCCGTCGGCGCCGCGGGCGATGCGCAGGGGTACACATTCGGCGGCCAATGCCGCGCCGATGATATCGGGCCATTCCGACATCAGCGCCGCATCGGCCAGCCCGCGTTTCCGGCGGATCGGTCCAGTCACGCGGTCGGCTTCGGCGGCGACGGCCCGCAGGCTTTTATTGCGGCGCGGCGGCATGGCAAATGGTCTTACCGAAATTGGTGTTGGGTCATATGGTAGGGCGCATGATAGGGCTGAGCTCAGGTGCGGACAACCGGGCAACGGCAGCGAGAGTGCGGAGAAAAATGGCCAACCCGAGCGCCACAGTATTGCTCGACTGGTACGACCGGCACGCGCGCCGGCTGCCGTGGCGGGTGTCGCCGGCGCAAGCCCGCCGCGGCCGGCGGCCCGACCCCTACCGGGTGTGGCTCAGCGAAGTGATGTTGCAGCAAACCACCGTCGCCACGGTCGGCCCCTATTTCCGCGCCTTCCTCGAGCGATGGCCGACGGTCGGCGATTTGGCGGCAACCGACCTCGACGCGGTGCTGCACGCGTGGGCCGGCCTGGGTTATTACGCCCGGGCGCGCAACCTGCATAAGTGCGCCCGTGCGGTGGTCGATCAATGCGGCGGTGTGTTTCCCGATACGCCGAAAGGTTTGCGGGCGTTGCCCGGCATCGGCCCTTACACGGCGGCGGCGATTGCCGCTATCGCATTCGACCGCCCGGCGACGGTTGTCGACGGCAATGTCGAGCGGGTGATGGCCCGCTTGTTCGCGGTCGAAGAAAGTCTGCCGGTGGCGAAACCCCAGTTACACCTGCTGGCCGATGCGCTGACTCCGCAATCGCGGCCCGGCGATTATGCCCAGGCAGTGATGGATTTGGGCGCAACCGTGTGTACGCCCCGGTCGCCCAAATGCCTGATGTGCCCTTGGCAACGGGACTGTCGCGCACAAGCGCTTGGTATCGCCGAATCTTTGCCCCGGCGCGCGCCCAAGGCGGAACGGCCGCTGCGCCGGGGATTGGTATTCTGGACAGTGCGTAGCGATGGCGCTGTCTTACTGCGCCGACGGCCGGAGCGAGGCTTGCTCGGCGGTATGATGGAGGTGCCGTCGAGCGACTGGGCGGCGCGCAAGCCGGCCGGCCTGGATCAAGCGCCGGTTACCGCCGATTGGCGCGAACTGCCCGGCCGGGTGAACCACGGGTTCACTCATTTCAAGCTCGAGCTGACTGTCCTGGTGGCGCGGGTGCGAAAAAACGCCAAGGCCGAGGGGGTGTGGATCATGCCCGAGGCGTTCGGCGACCACGCCCTGCCGACCCTGACCAAGAAAGTGGTACGCCACGCGTTCGCAAATATGTGAGCGGTTACCAGTGCTTAGTTCAGTTCGGCGCGCAATTTCTGCCGCAGGACATCGATGGGGACCAGTTTACCTTCGATATCAAGGTGCCAGAAGGTCCAGCCATTGCAGGCGTCGGCGCCCTGGACGGCGGCGCCGATCTTATGGATCGAGCCGCGGTTTTCGGCCGAGATAATGGTGCCGTCGGCGCGTACCTTGGCGGCGTAGCGCCGACGTGGGCCGTACAGAACCTCGCCGGGTCGCAACAGACCGCGTTCGACCAGCCAGCCGAAAGGAATGCGCGGTTGATCGCGCTTCGATGGCGTTTCCAGCAGCGATGTTTCTTCGATCGGTCGAACCCGCGACAGCCGTTCTTCGGCGATGTCGATATATTCCTGTTCCCGCTCGATACCGATGAAATCGCGGCGCAGTTGCTTGGCGACGGCGCCCGTGGTGCCGGTGCCGAAAAACGGATCGAGGATCAGATCGCCGACCCGCGTCGACGCCATAACCACGCGGAACAACAACGCCTCGGGCTTTTGGGTCGGATGGGCCTTTCGGCCGTCGTCGTTTTTCAGCCGCTCGCCGCCATTGCAGATGGGCAGCAGCCAGTCGCTACGCATCTGGATATCGTCGTTGAGCGCCTTCATGGAATCGTAGTTGAAAGTGTACTTCGACTTTTCCGAACGGGCGCACCAGATCAGCGTTTCGTGCGCGTTGGTGAAGCGCCGGCCGCGGAAATTCGGCATCGGATTCGTCTTGCGCCAAATGACATCGTTCAGCATCCAGAAATCGAGATCCTGAAGCAGGCTGCCGACGCGGAATATGTTGTGGTAGCTGCCGATGACCCACAGGGTGCCGTTGGGCTTCAACACGCGCCGGGCGGCGCTCAACCAGTCGCGGGTAAAGGTATCGTAGGCGGCGAGGTTCTGAAATTTATCCCAGCCCTCATCGACGCCATCGACGCGGCTGTTGTCGGGGCGCAACAATTCTTTGGCGAGCTGCAGATTATAGGGCGGGTCGGCGAACACCACATCGACACATGCCTCGGGCAGCGCCGACATGTGCTCGATACAGTCGCCTTTGATAATGACGTTACGCGGAGCCGCTTTTTCCGCGCGTTCTCGGCCAGGGGAACGCATGACGGCGGACGATGGAGAAGTCAGGAATCCGGGTCAATCAAAAAATTGACCAAATCGCCGATATTGTGTTTGGAATCAGCGCATTAACGATATGTAGCGGTCTCAAGCAGAATTTTTTTGATCGGAGCGAAGCTTTTCCGGTGGTGGCGGGTCGGTCCCAGGCTGGCCAGCGCGTCCTGATGCTGGCGGGTTCCGTAGCCGGCATTGCGTTCCCAACCAAACCCCGGACACTCTTGCGCCAATTCGCCCATAAGGCGGTCACGCGAGACTTTGGCAAAAATCGACGCGGCGGCGATGGACAGCACGAGGCTATCGCCGTTGACGATGGCTTTGGCCGGCATTGGCAGGTCGGGAACCCGATTGCCGTCGACCAGGACCGAGTTCGCCGCGACCGGCAAGGCAGCGACGGCGCGCTGCATCGCCAGCATGGTGGCGCCGAGGATATTCAACGCGTCGATTTCCTCGACATCGGCATGCCCGAGCGCGAGCCACGCGTCGCCGGCATCGCAGACGCGGGCCAGCGCCTCGAAATATTTCTCACGCGCCCGCTTGCCGATCGCTTTTGAGTCGTCGAGACCGGCGAGTTCGGGCGTGGCCGCGGCGCGCGGGCTCAAGATCGCCGCGCCGGCGAAAACCGGCCCGGCCCAGGACCCGCGGCCAACTTCGTCGACCCCGGCGACCTTGCCGCCGGCGGCGGCCTCTCGTGCGTAGTCCGGCACGTCAATCGTTGGCCTTTCGCTTAACCCGCGTGTCTTCGATCTGCGGCTCGATGTGCGGTTCAACGCGGGTACGATCCGGTCTTATGCGCCGGTAGACCAGCGTACCGGTATTGCGGGCGAGACGGACGACCATCGCAACGCCGCCGGAAATGCGGTCGGCTTCGCGGCCGAAGGCGATGCGAAAGACGTAGCGAACCGAGACGCGCTGGAAGGTTGCGACGCGGTGCAGACGCCGCACCGCCCCCATCCACAGGGGTGACACAACCAGCGACAATGCGGTGACGGTGATGATGATTCGAAATTCCTCGTTCGAGATGACCTGGCGCTCGAAGCCGATGCTGCCGAGCAGGAACGAGAATTCGCCGACCTGCGACAGTACCAGCGCGGTCAACAGGGCCTGCGCCCAGGGCAGGCGAAGCGCGGCAAAAATCGCCAGATTGACCAAGGTCTTGCCGACGGTTGCGACCAATAGCATGACCACGACCACGCCGAGATTGGCCCACACCAGAGACAGGTCGATCAACAGTCCGATGGAGAGGAAAAATACCATCATCAGGATGCTTTGGATCGGCAGCACGGTGTCGAGCATGCCGACGCGCAAATTGCTGTTGCCGATGGTCAGCCCGGCGAGGAATGCGCCGTAGGCAGGCGATAGGCCAAGCAGACCCGAGATCGTCGCGGCGCCGAAGCAGCAGGCCAGGCCGAGCAACGGGGTCAGGTCGGCGTGGCCGGCGACGATGGCGGGCAGCGGTAAGTTGACGCGCCGGCGCCGGCTGAGAAACAGAATCAGCGCCAGTAACGACCCGACCGATAAGACGATTCGCAACACCGCCAAAAAGTTTAATTCGCCGAGCACGGCAACGTCGATCAACAATATCATCGGCACGATCGCCAGGTCCTGGGCAATCAGAATACCGACCGCGATACGGCCGGTGCGGGTTCGTAATTCGCCGATATCTTCGAGAATTTTGACCGCGACGGCGGTACTCGAGAGCGCCAGAACGAACGCAAGCAACACAATCGCGACGGTCGGCCAGCCCATCACCTGGCCGATAAACCAGACCACGAACAGCGCGCTGGCGGTCTGTAACGCCACGGTCGCCAAGGCGATCCGCCAGATCCGGCGGAACGCCCGCAGGCTCAACTCCATGCCGATGACGAATAAGAGCATTAACACGCCCAGATCGGCCAGCAGAGCGATGTTCTCTTCGTTGCGGACGAGACCGAACCCGGCCGGCCCCAATACCACGCCGGCGAGGATGTAGCCGATCACCGCGGGTTGGCGTAGCCGCGTGAAGATCACGCCGCAAGACAGCGCGACCAGAATTACGACCGCCAGCGGGATCAGTTGTTCGTGGGCGAGCATGGCGAGCGTACGCTAGCACACGTCCCTATAACCGTGTCTCAATCCGTCGTCATGAGAAGGAAAATAACTGCAGCTGCTCTTTGTCGGGCTGTGGCGGTTGCGGAACGTGAAATTGACCGTCGTCGAGGTGCGCAGAATCGTTACTATTCTCAACGACGTTCAAGCCGTTCTGGCGGCAGGCCATCTTGAACCGGGCCGCCAGGAGCTCGGCATGTCGGCCGCCGCCGCGCATGCGCGTGCCAAATTCGCTTTGGTAGAGTTCGCCACCGCGGAATTCCCGCAGGCGGTTGAGAACGCGCCGTTCGCGGTCGGGGACATGCGCCACCAGCCATTCGCGAAACAATTCTTTCAACTCACGCGGTAACCGCAGCACGATATAGCCGGCCCGGCTCGCGCCGGCCTGGCGCGCGCGTATGAGAATGGCCTCGAGTTCGTGATCGGTCAGTGCCGGTATCACCGGCGCCACCATGACGCCGACAGGTATGTCGGCGCGGGCGAGCTCGGTGATGGTGGCCAGACGCCGCTCCGGTGGCGCGGCGCGTGGCTCCATGGCGCGGGCGAGTTTTTGATCCAGCGTCGTCACCGACACCGAAACGCTCGCCAACCCCTTGGCCGCCATCGGCGCCAGAATATCGATATCGCGGCACACCAGATGGCCTTTGGTGACGATCGAAACAGGATGGTCGTGCTCGGCCAGAACCTCCAATATCTGTCGGGTTATTTGCAGCCGCCGCTCGATCGGCTGGTAGGGGTCGGTGTTCGTTCCCATGGCGATGACGCCCGGCCGGTAGCGAGGCGACGCCAGTTCGCGCCGCAGGATTTCCGCTGCGTTCGGCTTGGCGAACAGCTTGGTCTCGAAATCGAGGCCGGGCGACAGGCCGAGCCAGGCATGGGTGGGCCGGGCATAACAATAGATGCAGCCATGCTCGCAGCCGCGATAGGGATTGATCGAGCGGTCGAACCCAACGTCCGGCGATTGATTGCGGGTAATCACCGTGCGGCTGGTATCCAATTGCACCTGGGTGTTGAGGCGCGGCGGTTCTTCCGTGAGCTCGCTGGCACTCGTCCAGCCGTCGTCGATGCGCTCGCTGTGCAGGCGCTCGAACCGGCCTTCCCGATTGGAGATCGCGCCGCGGCCCTTGCGCTTGCGCGCCGGCAGCACTCCGGACGGCGCGTCACCGCTGCCGATGAAAGTCGATTCGATGGTGTGGCTGGCTGGTGACGACGATCCCATAGATGAAGGGTATCAGATAAAATAGAACAAAACAAGAACAAATATGGTGCGAAGTCTATGGCAAATGCGGCTTGTGGGCCGTGGCGGTACTGGTTGTGGTTAGTTCAGCACCTGCGCTAGGTCCGGTTTCAGCCAGTCGGCGCGGGCCTCGGCGATGGCGTCGGCCTCGAAGGAGGCGGCGATATGGGCGCCGATATGGCGGGTCATGGTGGCGTCGCGCGAGGCCGGATGGTCGCCGCCCTGCCAGGCGGCCTGCCAGCGGGCGAACCAGGTCATGGTGCGAAGCCAGGTCAGCCGGCGCAGCGGCAGCAGCCAGGGCGCTAGTTCGCCGGCGCGCGCGGTGCCGATACGCTCGAGATAGCGTCGGTAGAACGCACCGATTTGCCCGGTCGTTAGGCGTGAGGCGCTGTCGGGATCCCAGCCGGTTGCGACCGCCAGTGTGGCATGGGCTAAATCGATCGGCGCGGCGCCGTACAGCACTTTTTCCAAATCGACGAACCAGGCCTTGCCATCGCGGTCGATCAAAAAATTTCCCGGATGGGTGTCGGTGCCGACAAGGCAAGGCGCGATATCCGGCTCACCCGCGGACGCGAAAGTTCGCGCCCAGGTGAGTTCGTCAGAGATTGCCGCGCGCGCGTCGTCGGATAATTTTGCGCCGGAAAGATAGGCGGCTTGCTCTTCGATCACCCGCAGCGTGGCGGCGACGGCATCGTTATGGGTTTGCAGCGGCGGCTGTGCTGCGGTTGGCGGGAGCGGCAATTGGTGGATTGCCGTGAACGCGTTGGCGATCGCTGCCAAGTCATCGGGTAATCGTGGTGGATGGCCATCGATCAAGTCGACGATAAGGGCGCCGCGCGGCAGGGTCTCGCAAACCGGGACGGTATCATGCAGCGTCGGGCAATGACCGCTCGCCGCGGCACGTCGGAACGCGGTGGCTTCGTAAGCTAGTTGGCGATCCGGCGCCATGCCCCACTGGCTCATTCGCGGAACGCGTAACACCAGGCCGCTGTCGCCAACGCGCCAATGGTCGTGGGAAATGCCCTTGGTGGTGAGGATCGACAGCGCGTGGCCGCGCGTCGCCTGCGCAGAAGGGTGTTCCCGCAACGCCGCGGTGAGCGCTTCGGGCGACAGCGGCTGGCTCACTGGCAACTACTGTGCGCGAACCAGGGCATGCTTACGCGCCGTCGGTTTCTGTCAGCCGTGGAATTAGCTCGGCGAAATTGCACGGGCGGTGGCGGATGTCGAGCTGGTCGGCCAAAATACCGTCCCAACCGTCACGGCAGGCGCCGGGCGAGCCCGGCAGGACGAAAATATAAGTGCCGCCGGCAACAGCGGCATCGGCGCGCGACTGCACCGTCGAGGTGCCGATTTTCTGGTAGCTCAGCCAGCGGAACATTTCGCCGAACCCCGGGATGTGCTTTTCCGCCACTTGCGCCAGCGCTTCCGGTGTCACGTCGCGTCCGGTCACGCCGGTACCACCGGTCGAAATTACGACATCGACTTCCGCGTCCTCGATCCACTTCTGGAATTGCCCGGCGATCGCATCGGTATCGTCACGCACGATGGCGCGGTCGGCGAGCTGGTGTCCGCTTTCGGTCAACCGCGCCGCTAGCACGTCGCCCGAGGTGTCGTCAGCCTCCGTACGTGTGTCGGAGACCGTCAATACGGCGATATTGAGCGGCTGAAAGGCGATTTTTCCTTTAGTATTGCTCATCGGCAGTTTGCTTGCCCACATTGGCGTCGAGTTGACGATAGCCCGGCCAGGTTCCCGCGGCGACATCGTCGAGCGACGGCGTCGATTGGCCGAGCCGGTCGCGGTATATCCATAAGTTAGTCAGGACTCGCTCAATGAAAAGGCGTGTTTCGCGCGATGGCAAGCTTTCAATGAACAATAAGGGGTCGTCGCCATAGCTTATTTTGCGTTCCCAGTTACGCAAATTTCCCGGGCCCGCATTATAGGCAGTGGTGAGACGGAACAAATCGTCAGGAATCGATTTATTGGACAACAGTTGGCCGATATAGCGTTGGCCGAGCGAGAGGTTCAATTCGGGAATGAATAGTGTGTCTTTCTTGCGACCGCGCAGGCTGCGCTGGCCAGCGACGAAGCTGGCGGTCCGCGGCATCAATTGCATCAGCCCGCGTGCGCCCGCGCGGCTTTGCGCACGCTCGTTGAACGCCGATTCCTGGCGCACGAACGCGTAGATTAGCGCTCGGTCGACATCGAAGCCGCCGTCCAATTGCCAGTCGGGCAAGGGATACAGCGCGGCGTTACGAGCCAACGGGTCGGCGACGGCCGCGAGTTTGAGGGTTAGTGCGGGAAAGTTCGCCCGGCTCGCCAGCGCGAGGATGTCCGGCCGAAGCGCCGGTTGAACGGCGGCGAGCCTCGACAGTTCGGTCTCCGCCCGACGTAGCAGACCCACCTGCAACAGAGCGACCGCGCGGCTGCCATAAGCGGTCCTGGCTATGTCTTGGAAGGCCGCCTCGTTGAAAGACGGTTGGCGCCAATCGATTTGCAGCGGCTCTCCGAGCACGCGTTTCGACAGCAAACCATAAAAGGTGAGCGGATATCGCGCGCCCTGTTCGAGCATCGGCGTGACCTCCGCCGGCCGGCGATCGACCAACGCGGCTCGCGCCGCCCAAAAGGCGGCGGCCGATTTCATCCAATCAGATGTGTTCTCGATCATGGCGAGAGCGGCGAAGTGGCGGTGCGCTGTGGGCATGTCGCCAGTCCGCCATGCTGCCAGGCCGCCCCACCAGTGCGCCAGCGGCGCCTTGTTCGGGGCGGTTTTGACCGCGCGTTCGGCGGCGCTGAGCGCAGCGGCGTCTTTTCCGGCGCGATAGTAGGCGCGGGCGACATCGCGCAAGGCCTGGCCGATTTGCGACCGTGTCAGTAAACCAGTGGTACGGGGCTGGTCCAATAATTCGAGCGCGCCGGTCGGCCAACCGCGGCCCACTCGGGCCCTGATATTCGATTGTAGTCGGCGGCCCTGTTTAGTGCCGGCGCGTGAATAACGCGGCCGCCCCTCCGTCGCCTTTTGCGCGTCTGTGGCCAGCGATGGCAGAGACTTGACGATCGGTGGGCGTGGCCCTTTGACGCCCTTGGGCTGGCGTAGCACGGCGAGACGGTGAATTCGGCGCGCTTGCGGATGATCGGCGTATTTCGCCATCCATTTGCGAAGCTCACTGAATCTGGACCGGTATTTTGTGGGGTGCAGGTATTTCTGCGCCAGCACATAGCCCATCAGCCGGCGGTCGTGAAGTCGCCTCACCAGAGCATTTGCGTCGCTCCAGCGGCCGTCCTGCTGGAGAGCGAAGATGGCGCGGTAGCGGTCGACGTCGGTTTCCGACAGAACTGCCTCGACATTGCCTAGGCCAGGGATTTGGACACTCGCCGGGCCAACCAACGCCGTCTCGACCGGTCGCGGCAGGGGAACCTGCGCGACCGCGGAGCCGGCCACAAACAGCGGCACGAGAAGGGCGTTAACAACAATCCAGCGCATTCGGTAATTTCCTCGGCGCTATGATCGGCGCGCTAAATTTGGCGGGTGGCTTTGGGAGTCTAGAATGGACCGTGTGGCGTTCTTATTTGGTTAACGTATCGAGACGTTGGCGAACGCTCAAGAGGTCCTTCCAGGCGGCGCGCTTTTGAGCCGGCTGACGCAAAAGATAGGCGGGGTGTAGTGTCGCCATGACCGGAATCGGCTCGATGCCGACGTTTTCCAGCGCTGGCGAAGCATATTCGTACCATTGGCCCCGTAGCCGAGTGATGCCTTCGCTGCGGCCCAACAGCGTTTTTGCTGCGGTTCCGCCTAAAAACACCAAAATGCGGGGCGCTACCAGCGCGATATGCCGAGTCAGGAAAGGCAGGCAAGCGGCGATCTCGGCATCGGTCGGCTGGCGGTTACCGGGCGGACGCCAGGGCAGAATATTGGTTATGTAAACATTTTCGTCCCTGCTGAGGCCGACATAGCCAAGCATGACATCGAGCAGTTGGCCGCTGACGCCGACGAACGGCACACCCTGACGGTCTTCGTCGCGTCCCGGCGCTTCGCCGATCAACATGACGTCGGCCTTTGACTGACCAACGCCGAACACCAGGTTTGTCGCGGTCGTTTTCAATGAACACCCATCGAACGCGGCCAGGCTGTCGCGCAGGGCCACCAGATCGGCAGCCGACTCGGCCATCGACCGGGCGCTCGCGGCAACCGCGTCTTGAGGTGCTAGAGCGGTGGCCGCCGGTTTCGCAGATGCCGGTTTCGCGGCAGACGGCGTGGCCACGGCGGCCGTATTTTGCGCCGCTGCTACAAAGCGGTCGACCGGTTGGTCGCCGATCGCCTCGTCGGCGCCCACATCGATTTGCCATTGCAACGCCGCGACCAATTCGTCGCGCGCGGGCCCGATGCCGTTGGAGTGGTCGGTCATGGGACGATGCTATCAGATTGTGCCCAAGCGGGGCATGCGAACTTTCATAAAATCCTGTCGATCGGTCTATCTCTTGCTGTGGGGTGCGATCTCGCGCAACCCCCACCAAGGTGTGTATTATGTTGCGGTACAGTCTGCCAAGGCAGCTGATCAAGGTGGGGGTTTTTTTAAAATGAATGATGCCGGTCCGCCAGATCGGGACGCAGTCGAACCTGAATCAATCGAAATCGAACCCGTCGAGCGGGAGTCGATGGCCTACGACGTTGTCATCGTCGGTGCTGGTCCAGCCGGCCTCGCCGCCTCAATCCGGCTCAAACAATTAGCCGCCGCAGCAGAACGGGAAATCGGTGTTTGCATCATCGAGAAGGGCTCGGAAGTGGGCGCTCATATTCTTTCCGGCGCGGTGCTGGAAATTCGGGCGCTCGACGAATTGTTGCCCGATTGGCGCGACCAGGGCGCGCCGGTAACGATGGCGGTGACGGCCGAGAAGTTCTTGATTCTGACTAAAAGAAAATCCCTGTCGGTGCCAACCGCACTGCTGCCGCCTGCGATGCACAATCGTGGCAACTACGTCATCTCCCTGGGTAATCTATGCCGTTGGCTGGCCGAACAAGCCGAAGCGCTCGGTGTCGAAATCTATCCAGGTTTTGCTGCCGCCGAGGTGCTGTACGACGAAGCTGGCCGTGTCAAAGGCGTGGCAACCAGCGACATGGGCGTCGCACGCGACGGCAGCCACACGGCGAATTACACGCGAGGGATCGAACTGCACGCCAGCTATACGTTTTTTGCCGAGGGGTGCCGCGGTCATCTCGGCCGCCAACTGATGGAGCGATTTGCGCTGCGCGCCGATTGCGAAGCGCAGACCTATGGCATTGGCATCAAGGAGCTCTGGCAAGTCGCGCCGGAAAAGCACCAGCCCGGGCTTGTGGTCCACACCGCGGGGTGGCCGCTTGATAAGCGAACCTATGGCGGCTCGTTTCTCTATCACCTGGAGGACAATCAGGTCGCGGTCGGGTTCGTCATCGGCCTCGATTATAAAAATCCCTACCTGTCACCGTTCGACGAGTTCCAGCGGTTCAAGACCCACCCGGCGGTCCGCCCGGTCTTCGAGGGCGGTAGCCGCGTTTCCTACGGCGCCCGCGCGCTCAACGAGGGCGGCCTGCAATCGCTGCCGAAGCCGGTGTTTCTGGGCGGTGTGTTGATCGGCTGCGAAGCTGGCACCCTTAACGTGCCCAAGATCAAGGGCACGCACACGGCGATGAAGTCGGGAATGCTGGCCGCCGAGGCGGCGTTCGATGCGATCGTCGAGGCCGATGGAGGCATCCCGGCGGCCGAGCTTAGCGCCTACGTGGCATCGCTCGAGCAGTCCTGGGTCCGTCGTGAACTGCACCGCGCCCGGAATTTCCGGCCGGCCTTCAAATTTGGTCTTTTGTTTGGCACATTGATCGCCGGGATCGACCAAGTTGTCTTTCGCGGTCGCGCGCCGTGGACCCTGAAACACGGCCACGCCGACCATGAAACGCTCGGGCACAAGGACCGCCACAAGCCAATCGACTATCCCAGCCCCGACGGCACGGTGAGTTTTGATATATTGTCGTCGGTTTATATTTCGAATACCAACCACGAAGAAAACCAGCCGGTGCATCTCACGTTGAAAGACGCGGGCGTGCCGGTCGAAATCAATTTGGCGCGCTACGACGCGCCAGAACAGCGCTACTGTCCGGCCGGTGTCTACGAAATACTGACCGACGAAGACGGATCGAACCCGCAGTTGCGGATCAACGCGCAAAATTGCGTGCACTGTAAAACATGTGACATCAAAGACCCGACTCAGAATATTGTGTGGGTTGCGCCGGAAGGCGGCGGCGGGCCGAACTATCCGAATATGTGAGCGGCGGTAAGGCCAGTGGCGAGAGAACGCCGATTCGTAACGAGAACGTGTCCTGGTGGTGAAATAGTGCGTCGGGTAAACTGTTGGCTAGTATATTGCTGGTAACCTACCGGTCGATGTACTCCACATTAGGATCGAACATGCGGACACTATGCGCGGTTATTGCAGGCGTTATCGGTTTGGGAGTCGGTGTATCGGGGGCCGGTGCGGCGCCCTCGGGTAGGGAAGCGCCGGTCGTTGATCAGGCCGATCTGACCGGCGCATCGCTGCAGGTCGGTGAAACGGTCTTCGGAAAGTTCCTGGCGTCGCGCTATGCCGAATCGGTCGGTGATTTCGCCGCCGCGGCGTCGTTTGCCGCTCAGTTGATGGCCGAGAACCCGGATCTGAAAGACATCGCCCGGCGCGGCCATATGTTGATGGCGAGCGCCGGGCGTATCGCGGAAGCCGCCGAGTTGGCCGAACAAGTGGTGGCTGATAACGAGCGCGATCCCTTGGCCAATATGACTCTGGCGGCGCGCGCCTTCGTACGCGAGGATTATCGCGGGGCCCTCAAACGGCTCGACAAAATCGAGCTCACCGGCATTCAGCGCATCATCGTGCCGTTGATGCGTGCCTGGGCGCTGGCCGGCGACGGCCGTACCGACGCTGCGCTGGTTTTGCTGAAAGACTTGACGGCAACCAACGGCCTCGGCCCGATCACCGGCCTCCATGGTGGGTTGATTGCCGATTTGTCGGGCCGGCCCGAGGCGGCCGACGCCGCGTTTACCCGCGGCATTGCGGCCTCCGGCGAATCGGTCTCTTTGCAAATGGTCGAGGCGTATGCAGGATTATTGGCGCGCAGCAACCAACACGAAAAGGCGGTCCGCCTGGTAGAAGCGTTTACGCTGACGAACCCGAGGACGTTGTTGATCGAGCCGGTCCGCACCGCACTGGCCGAAGGCAAAGTGCCCGAACCTGTTGTGACAGGGTTTGCCGACGGAGCGGCCGAATCATTGCACGCCGTCGCCAACCTGCTGAACCGCGAGCGGTTGCGGGCGCAAGCGTTGATTATGATTCAATTGGCGCTGCATTTACGGCCCGAGTCGCCGGCGACGCTTTTTCTATTGGGCCAAATTCTCGAGCGCGAAGAACAGCTAGAGACGGCGATGGAGGCATATGGCGGCATCGATCCGTCGACGCCTTACGGCTGGTACGCACGGCTCAACCTGGCCGATGGGTATCGAACGCAGGACCATCTTGTTAAGGCTGTACGGCTGTTGCGTGCCATGATCCGCGAGCGGCCCGAACGGTCGGACGCGGCACGCGCCCTTGGCGATTTTCTGCGCATCGATGAACGCTATCGCGAGGCGGTGTCGGCGTATAACACGGCGTTTGAACGCTCAGCCGACGCCGCCGATTGGCGCTTGTTCTACACCAGAGGAATTGCCTTGGAACGCGCCAAGAAATGGGAGCGCGCCGAGCGTGATTTGTTGAAGGCGCTTGAGCTTGAACCCGACCAACCATTGGTTCTCAATTACCTTGGCTATAGCTGGATCGAACAGGGGCACAACCTCGATCGCGCGAAGAAGATGATCGAGAAAGCGGTACTACAGCGGCCGCAGGACGGCTATATCGCCGATTCTCTAGGCTGGGCGTTGTACAGGTTGGGCAACTACCCGGAGGCGGTAATCAATCTAGAACGCGCGGTCGCACTTGAGCCGGGTGACCCGATAATCAACGATCACCTTGGCGACGCCTATTGGCTTGCCGGTCGCCGCGAAGAAGCGCGCTTCCAATGGACGCGCTCGCTGTCGCAGGAACCCGAGCCCAAGGTCGAAGACATCATCCGCGACAAGTTGAAGGGCAAGCAATTGCCGCAACCGGTGCCGGTGAAACAGCGGCGGGACATCTAGCGCGGCCCACTATTGGCTGGCAGGGGGCGAGGCCTTGAGCAGCGACGCGACCGTCCTTCGGGAGGCGGCCCCGGCGAAGATCAATCTTTTCCTGCACATCGTTGGCCGGCGGCCCGATGGCATGCACTTGATCGACAGTCTGGTGGTGTTCGCCGAACTCGGCGATGTCGTGACCGTGCGGCCGGGCACCGATATCTCGCTGACGCGCTCTGGTTCGATGGCTGGCGACTTGCCGCCGATCGAGGACGATCTGGTGTTTCGCGCGGCACGCTTGTTGGCCGAGACGGCGCAGGTGTCTGCTGGGGCCACGATCAACGTGGAAAAAAATCTTCCCGTCGCCAGCGGCCTCGGCGGCGGGTCGGCCGATGCCGCGGCCACAATACGAGCGTTGGCGCGCTTGTGGCGCATCGATATGCCGTCCGACCGGCTGGCGTCGCTGGCGCAACGGCTTGGCGCCGACGTCGCCGTCTGCATGGAGAGCCGGCCGTTACGGATCGGTGGCATCGGCGAGCAGCTTTCGCCGCCAGGCACGCTGGCGCCGCTGCACGCCGTTCTAGTGAATCCGCGCGTTGCGGTTTCCACTGCCGAGGTCTTCGCCGCCTTTGCGGACGATCCGCAACTGACGGACCCCATTCCCGACGGAACCGAACCCTGGTCGGGCGAGCCGCGCCGGTTTGTCGAGCAACTGGCGGCGCGCCGAAACGATTTAACCGCGGCGGCGTTAACACTATGCCCGGCGATCGGTGACGTGTTGGCCAGGCTCGGCGCGCAGCCCGAGTGCCTGTTGCAGCGCATGTGCGGCAGCGGCGCTACTTGTTTCGGCCTCTTCGGCACTTCGTCCGAGGCGCAGGCTGCCGCCGAAACGCTGCGGCGCGAAAACGCCGATTGGTGGGTTGCGGCGACCCGGCTAAATACTGGTCTCAACACCGGCGGAGCCTAACTTTTCGCCCGCGCGCGGAGGTTTGAAGCAGGCCCTTGCAGCAAATCGTGCGAAGGACGATATTGCCGACATTGTCAGGCGATTTGCCTGGTTATTGGGGCGTAGCCAAGTGGTAAGGCATCGGGTTTTGATCCCGTGTACCGCAGGTTCGAATCCTGCCGCCCCAGCCAACCATGTAAACCACGGCGTATCGTCGAGGGCGTGGAGTTGAGCGCGACCGAGTAATCGGCACCGGAAACGTGTGGTAGATCAGGTTGTTATGGCTTCCGACCTTCGCCTCAATTCGATTTGATCCGTGTGAAGGTGAAGAATTCGTACGCCGGAGTGCCCCAGGAAGCCCACAGTCAGCCCCAGGACGCGCTGCTTTTCCGATCGGAGTTGGGAATTTGATTGATCGAGCGCCCAACGAAAATCAATGCTGAGATGCTACTTGATCGGATGTTTCGATCGGCTAGCTAATAGAACCTACTGTCCTGCCGGAACAGGTAGGTCAGCGCAGCCATTGGCTAGTCACAACCGTGGTCACGAAGCGTCACGGCCACCCAAACGCGCTTTTAGTATGTTCATCGTGGTGGTGATGATAATGGTCGACGTCGCCATAGCGATCATGAACATGATTATGATTATGATCGGCATGGTGATCATCATGCCACTCGAAGCAAAATCTTCATCTGCCCCAAATGTGGCGTGTCAAAGCCTGCACGGTAGAGTCAGAATGTCTTGAAGTCTTGCCTTGGCGCTTATCGCGGACTTGCCATCATCAATCCTGTTTCTCATAGGGCCAACCAGTATCGACCATTTGGCTGCAGCGGCTGCATTTGCCTTGAAGAGTCCAGCCTTCATGGACTTCTGAAGGCCTACCCGTAACGTTAGCGATGCGATGCCTGCCATCCTCTGACTTTTCACAATGAGGCGGCCAGTCCACCTCCCTGTTCTGGACGGCAATATCGAGGTCGCTCATCGAATGGATGTCGGGCGGACCGCCGAAAATTTCGTCATAGAACCGCTCGGCTCTTTCGGCTTCTTCATCGGTCAGCATTTCGAATTCACGGCCGCGCGCACGCCCGGACAACTTTCCTCCGTTCTGGTTCAGGAAACGGAACAGCAGATCGGTAAGGCGATCCGGCATATCGGCGATGCTCTGAGTATGCTCCGCGAAAAGATCGTAACGCCGGAGAAAATCGGTTTCGTTCGGGAGGTCTTCTTCGATCGTTCGCTTCACGCAGCCGAACAGGAATTCGGCATGGGACGTCGCATCGAAGTATCGATAGAAGTCCGCCGTATCGTTCAGCACTCTGACATTATTGTCATCGGTCGGTTCCCATTCGACGAATGGCAAAAGCCGTCGCGAATAATCTTCCAAAACTTCCTTGTACGTATTGATCCGGTCGAGGATGGCGGCAGACACCGGAAACACAACGCCGGGCGGATTAAAACCGCGCTGTGTCAGAACATGGTGGATCAGATAGCGATGAATTCGGCCGTTCCCGTCGGCGAAGGGATGGATATAGACGAATCCGAAAGCTAGCGCTGCCGCGGCGATGACAGGATCAAGTTCGCTTCCCGCTCCACAATCGAAGGCAACGAGACCGTCAATGAGCGAGCCAAGATCATTGTGGCGCGCGCTGATGTGGCCGGGAAGCGGCGCGCCGGTATCGCGTTCGTGCTCACCGACAAATCCGCCTTCGGTCCGTAACCCCATCCGCACGAAACGCATGTCTTCGATCACGATCCGCTGCAACCTGAGAAGCTCTTCAAGATCGATGGGATGGCGACCGGCTTCACCGATGGCCGCACCCCAGCGCTGAATACGGTTCTGCGGTGCGCGCTCGCCTTCGATCGCGTAGCTCGACTTTGAATCCTTGAGCAGCAGAAAGGCGGCGGTACGCGCCAGCAGGTCGTGCGGCACATTGGCGACAACTGCGCGCGCTCTCTCCGCCAGGTTCATGTCCACAAATTCTTTCAGCGCTGTGGTGCGCCGAACGAGTGGACAGAATTCCGGTGTACCGGGCAGGTTGTTCCTTACGCGATGCCGGGGAGAGTTCTCACCGGGGATGGCCCATTGCTGATCCGGATCAACAGCGGGAACGTAAGTGCCGCGCTCGACGTCCGGAAGGTTTAAACGCTGCCCTGTCAGCCACTCATACACAAACCAGATGCGCCGGGCGTAGCTGCCTGTCGGTGTGGCTTGGACGATGGCTTCGATAGCCGCAGCCTCTACAGCTAAAAAAAGGCGCTTAAGGATGGCCAGATCGAGCCCCTCATTTTTGAGGGCAAAGGTGAGGTGGCCGTCCAATGTCGCGTGGGGGGCATGCCGGGGGGTCAGGATACGCCAGCCTTCTTCTTCTATGACGCGGTGCCGTTCGCCTGTCGCAAACAATAGGCGCGGCAGGGGCACCGCAAGCCCATACGCATCGATCAGGGCGGCATAACCGGCGGGCGTCGCCCTTTCGGGCAACCGCCTATCCTGAAAAACCGTGACCGGCCCTGAAAACCTGTGCTGTTCGGCCTCATCCATGAATTTCAATATCCTAACGCGAAAAACAGCAACCTATCCACTCCAACCTTGAAAACTTATTATAATCCATGAAAAACTATTATTCAAGAAGTATTTATTGAAATATAATGATAAAATACCAAATCACATGAAAAACTATGAATTGGGCCCGTGCGGCACACAGGGCCTTCTTCTCCGCGCTGTAAGCCGAGGTGACTTTGTTGCAGGGGCACTGGTTGAGTTAACCATCCTCTTTACCACCGCAAACTCTAATTGTTCGGTTTGCAAACTTTCCCTAGCCTATTGAGATATATCCCCCATACCCAGGATGTTTTCGGGGCGTGCCGCTATGGTTCAACGGCCCAGATATTCCGGATTGCGGCACGCCCCATTTCCTGACGAGGTCGGCCACATTTGGCCGCCTCGCGGTCAACCCTATGACGATTGACCTGGTGGGCTCCGATCG
>JAPUHN010000137.1 GCA_027297685.1 Alphaproteobacteria bacterium
CGGAGTTCGGCATCACTTCGACGAGTGCGGGCGACATGTTCCTGGGCGCCTTCCTGCCCGGCCTGGTCTTGGTGGGGCTCTATGTCACCTATATTCTGATCACGGCGTTGATTCGGCCCCAATTGGCGCCGGCGGTGCCGAGGGAAGGTAAGTTTGACCTTCGGTTTGCGGTTCGGATCGTTCTCGCTCTGGTCCCTCCCCTCACTTTGATCTTTGCGGTTCTCGGCTCGATCATTCTCGGGATTGCAACGGTCAACCAGGCCGGCGCCATTGGCGCCATCGGCGCTATGATCATGGCGGGCTATCGCCTCATGGAGGACAAGCGCGGCGCATTTACGCCGGCGATTATTGCCATCGTTTCGATCGTCGCCATTGGGATTCTGCTCGACCAGTTTGACCTCAACATCAAGAACATAAAAACCCGTGAAGACACGATCGGTATCGTGCTCGCGGTCATCGCGGTCATGGGCCTGCTCACTGCGATCGTCTGGAGCGGCTGGCGGACCATTAAAATCGATGAAACCCTGAAGGGCGTCATGGTGGAAACCGCCAAGACCACGTCGATGGTCTTCATCATCCTCCTCGGTGCGGCCATGCTCACGGCCGCCTTCCGCAGTTTCGGCGGCGAAATACTGGTGAAGGAGTTTTTGACCAGCCTGCCAGGTGGGTTCTGGACTCAGTTCATCGTCGTTATGGCGGTTATCTTTTTTCTCGGCTTCTTTCTCGACTTCATCGAAATTGCCGTGGTCGTCGTCCCGATCGTCGCCCCCATCCTGTTATCCGATCCGGCAGCCAACATTACCGCCGTTTGGCTGGGCGTGATGATCGGCGTCAACATGCAGACTTCGTTCCTGACGCCGCCCTTCGGGTTTGCCCTGTTCTATCTGCGCGGCGTCGCGCCGATTGAGATCAGAACCCTGGATATCTACCGCGGCGTCATCGCTTTCATCCTATTGCAGCTAGTCGGTCTCGGCATCGCCGGCAACTTCCCCAGTCTGGTGAACTTCCTGCCCAACCTGTCGTTCCTGACAGCCGAAACTGCCCCGCCGCCAAGGAACCCGCGGCTCCAACAGTGTCTCGAACAGCACGTATTCGCTTTCTACGAAGAAAATGGGGATGATTTGCGGACCCGGATTCAAGGTGCGATGGCGATCGATATCAGCTTTTTGCCCGAAAAACGTCAAAGGGAACTAGCGAAAAGTTTCGATTTGGCATTGGGTACCTTTGAGCTGGTTACCAATGTGCGCACCGCCGAAGCCGATGTTCAGCAAGCGACGGTGGGGTATCGTCCGTTGCATCTCCAAGTGCGCAAGTTGCAAAAAAATGCCAGGGACCTCGCCACTCAAGCCGAAGACCTCTCAGTCGACCTGCGGCGGCTGAAACGACGCCAAGCGGTATCAAGTACCGAAATCGAGGACCTAGAAAAAGCTATCGCGGCTTTGAATGCAGAACAGGCAGCGCTGGAAGCCGACATTCCCGATACCTGGGAGGATGAGCGCAAGCAATTTGTCGCGCTGCTAAACGCCGAGAAAAAGGCGCGTAGGACCTACCGGCGCAACGTCGACAGAGCTTACGAACCGTTACAACAGATACTAACCCTGTCGCAGTCGGGGGAATCTTTGGCGACCGTATCTGGCGACATCGAGGCTCTTGAAGCGATCACACAGAACGGTGCGGTTGTCGATGTGAAAGCAGCGCTGAAATCGGCTCGCAGCGCTCTCAGCAAGGCAGCGCCCGATACCAGCGCGATCAGATCGCTGCTCACAAAAGGCGAGCGCGCCCTGAGACCGAACGGAACTGGCCGCGAAAAAACGATCAAATTCGTTGCCGACGCCCTCAAACTGTACGCAATCGAAGTCGACTGGCGCCAACGCGCCGCTGGCAAAACGACCGAGGACCTGGTCAGCTACAACGACGCGATAAAGACCTCTATCGGTGTTCGTCTGCAGGATCGCTTACCGTCCAATATCGCCAGAAGCGTTGCCGTGTGCCGGTCGAAACATCGCGATATCTCGCTTAATTTTTAGCACCGCACAGCACCCTCGAGAAAAAGCCGCCGGGTAGTCCAGCGGCTTTTTCGTTGGAAAAGGGATGGTGCGATTAGCGGTGTTTCGAAAGCATTTTCCACGCAATTGGAAACAACGCTGCTGCCAAGGCCAGCTTTAACGCATCGCCCAGCAAGAATGGTGTCAATCCGCCTGCTATCGCCGCGCCGACGGCAGATGTCGCGCCCGTATTGGCGACGTATTGGGCGCCCGGGCCGGCATAAAACATACCCAGCCAAATAAGCCCGGGAACGTAGAGCACGACATTGCCAATCAACATCGCAATTGCGGTCCGCCAGACGCTCCGGTCCCAGCCGCGCTGCGCCAAATAGCCGATGGCCGCAGCGGCCAAAACAAATCCGACGATATAGCCGCCAGTCGGTCCAGCTAGAACGCCGGGGCCCGCAGCGAACTTCGCAAAGACCGGTAAGCCCACGGCCCCTTCGGCCAAATACAGAAGCAGGGTTGCCCCGCCCAGCCGCCATCCAAACGCCATACCGACGACGAGTACGGCGAAGGTTTGGCCGGTCACCGGCACCGGCCACAGGGGTATTTGTACTTGGGCGCAAATAGCGACGAATAGGCTACCGAGAACAGCGAGAACCACTGCGCGTATCGCTCGCGTTGCTGTCGGCGATGCGCCGTCGGGCCATACGGCGCCGGCCAGCGTCATTGGTTGCAATTCTGCGCTCATCGTCATTTATCATTCCCCATATTCGTAGGCGTTGGTCCGCCAACCGTGGCGCGTAGTTACCACGTTCTTTTCATCGGAACAATTAGGTGGCGCGTCACGAAAAGGAATTCGAGCGCGGGAAACCCGCCGGCGGCAGCCTGCCTGATTGCGCGCGTTTGCCCATCCAGTCGACGATTTCCTTTTTCTCAAAGGTCCGATGGCGCCCGCCCGTGCGCACCGTAAGACCGTCGGCCAGCGTAAACGTAAGCACGTCGCGCAGACCGCCTTTGGCATAGCTTTGCAGTTTAACGCCCCGTCCCCGCGACATCTCGGGAAGTTCGGATAACGGAAAGATCAGCAACTTTCGATTATCGCCGATGACCGCGACGTGATCACCGTCCGCAACAACGCAGGCCTGCGCCTCGATATCGCCGCGTACGTTCAATACTTGCTTGCCGTTGCGCGTTTGCGCGGCAACCTCAGCCTCCGGCACGATAAAGCCGCGCCCATCGCTGGCGGCGACGAACAGTTTGCGATCGGGTTGGTGAACTAGAAGCGAGACGATATCGGCATCGTTGCCGAGGTCGATCATTAGGCTCAACGGTTCGCCGTGGCCGCGTCCGCCCGGCAGTTTATCGACACCGATTGTGTAGAAGCGTCCGTTGGTCGCGAACACGAGCAGCCTATCGGTAGTTTCCGCGGCGACGATGAAACGGCTTGCATCGCCCTCTTTGTATTTCAGGGTCGCCTCGTCGACGCCGTGGCCTTTTATGGTTCGTACCCAGCCCTTTTGCGAACAAACGATGGTGACTTGTTCGCGTTCAATGATCGCCTCGACCGGCACTATGATCGGCTCGGGCGCTTCGCTGACGATGGTGCGCCGGCGGCCGATTTCGGTCTTGGCGCCAAACTTTTTCTTTATGTCCGCGATTTCCTTTCCAAGTTTGTCGAGACGCCCTTTACGGTCGCGCAATAATGCTTTCAGCGACTTTTGCTCGGCTTCGAGCCCCGTAATTTCCTCATGGATGGCGATTTCTTCGAGCCGCCGCAAAGCACGCAGGCGCATATTCAAGATGGCGTCGGCTTGAGCATCGGTCAGTTTCCACCTTTTCTTCATGACCGCTTTGGGATCGTCTTTCTCGCGAATAATACGAATGACTTCGTCGAGGTTGAGATAGACGATCATGTAGCCCTGAAGGACCTCAAGGCGATTGGCGATCTTCTCGAGGCGGAACTTGCTGCACCGAACCAATACATCATGGCGGTGATCGAGGAATGCCTGCAAAACTTCACGCAAGGACATCACGCGAGGTGTTTGCCCGCCGTCGAGCACGTTCATATTCAACCCGATACGTGTTTCCAGTTCGGTTTGACGGAACAGACTCTCCATCAAGACTGCCGGCTCGACGTTGCGGCTTTTCGGTTCGAGGACCAGGCGAACGTCCTCTGCCGATTCATCGCGCACATCGGCCAGCATGGCCAGTTTTCGCGCCTGGAGCAGGTCGGCAATACGCTCAACCAGCCGCGATTTTTGCACTTGGTAGGGAATCTCCGTGACAACCACCTGGTACTGTCCGCGCCCGAGATCCTCGACCTGCCATTTGGCGCGCACCCGAAAGCTGCCGCGGCCGGTGCTGTAGGCGTTGACGATATTTTGGCGGTCCTCGACCAGTTCGCCGCCGGTCGGAAAGTCGGGCCCGGGCATCAGGCTCACCAGCTTGTCGATGGTCGCCTTGGGGTATTTCAACAAATGTAGAGCCGCGTCGCAGATTTCTCCGACATTGTGGGGTGGAATGCTCGAGGCCATGCCGACGGCAATACCGGTGGCGCCGTTGGCCAACAGATTTGGAAAATTAGCCGGGAGGACAACCGGTTCTTTGTCCTCACCGCTATAGGTATCGCGGAAATCCACGGCGCCCTCGTCGATACCTTCGAGCAGCGCGGTTGCGATTTCCGTCATGCGCGCTTCGGTGTACCGCATGGCCGCGGCATTATCGCCATCGATGTTGCCGAAGTTTCCCTGGCCATCCACCAGCGGATAACGGACCGCAAATTCCTGTGCCAATCGCACCAGCGCATCGTAGATCGCCTGGTCACCATGGGGATGAAACTTTCCCATAACGTCGCCGACGACGCGGGCGCATTTCTTGAACCCTTGCTCGGGATCCAGTCGCAATTGGCGCATGGCAAACAACAATCGGCGGTGAACCGGTTTGAGGCCATCGCGCACATCAGGCAGCGACCGCGCCATGATCGTCGAGACAGCGTAGCTCAAATAGCGTTCGCTTAGCGCGTCCTTAAACAGCTCTTCGCGAATGACCCCGACGGGCGCGGTACTTGCCATTACAATCCTCTATAACCGCAGCATATTGTGATTAGGAGCTGTTTTAGATCAACAGATAGTGCTTTGCCAGATATCTATTTTAAATCCGGCAAACTCTCAAGCAGGTCCGTGAGGCGGTCGCGGGCGCCGGGTAGCGGCTGGTTCAAAGGGGCGAACACGTGACGGGCGAGGAAAAAACCGGTTAGTTTCATACCGTCGTGAAGGTCGACGCTTGTTACACTGATCTCGGCACCCTCCGCCGGCGCCATAAATTCCGGTAGCCGTAGCAATTTGTCCCGATACGGCGCGCCCGCCTCGCGCGATACAGCCCGGCCCGTCCGTGGGCTCACAAAAACCAGGTCATCGGTCTGGCCTGTCACCGCACACGACGATAAATCCAAACCGAAGCCAAGCTCACCCAGCAGTCCCAGCTCCCATCGAATGTAAACCGCTGGCCATACTTCATCGGCGGATTCGACCAAACTATCGAGTAATACCTCGGTGGCGTGAAACAGCGCAGGATGAGGCTCGCGTTCCGGTAACGCGGTCTCGACAACCACACAGGCCGCTGCCAAAGCCGACAACCGCCCCGGGTCGTCCATCAATGCGGCCGCGTACGACCGCTCGACCTCCAGGGTCAGCCGGCCCAAATGTTCCGGTAGGCGGCCTCGCCAGGTTGACTGCACACGATTGCCTGGCTCGACGAGGGCTCGTTTCGACGCCGACCCGCCACCGTGAACCAAACCGGCGTGACGCCCGTGCTCGCGGGTCAGAAGCTGCACCACGGCAGCGCCTTCGCCGTGGCGGCGGGCGGCAAGCACAAAACCCTGGTCAGTCCATTCCATAATGCGTGCTCGTCCGGGGTACCGCTCTACTCACGCGTCGTAGCGCAGTCCCCACTCGCGGTAGCGGCCGGGATCGTTGACCCAGTTTTCCCGAACCTTGACGTGGATGAACAAGTGTATTGGCCGTTCGAGCAGTTCGGCCAGTTCCTGCTGCGCCTCGCTGCGTATCCGCTTGATCGTCTGGCCGCCCTTGCCCAGCACGATACCCTTTTGGGATTCCCGTTCGACATAGACCACTTGGCCAATCCGGACACTGCCGTCCTTGAAATCCTGCCAGTCTTCGGTATCGACCGCCAGTGAATAGGGTAGCTCCTGATGGAGGTACAAATAAGCCTTCTCCCGAGTTATCTCGGCGGCCAATAGCCGTTGCGGCAGGTCCGAAAGCTGATCCTCGGGAAACAGCCAAGGACCCGAGGGCATTTTCGCCGCCAGATAGGCTTGCAGATCATCGACCCCATCGCCGTTTAGGGCCGACACCATGAACACCTCGTCGAAGAGTCCCTTGCCGTTTAACTGCTCCGCCAACGACAGCAAAGTTTCCCGCTTCACCGTGTCGATTTTGTTCAAGGCCAATACGGCCGGCCGCTTTTTCTCGTTAAGGCCATCGATGATATGGACAACCTCATCGTTTGCACCGCGGCGGGCATCGACGACCAGGACCACGATGTCGGCGTCCGCCGCGCCGCTCCAGGCGGCATCCACCATGGCACGCTCGAGACGCCGGCGGGGCGCGAAAATGCCGGGAGTGTCGACATAAATCACCTGTGCCGAGCCAACGATGGCAATACCGCGTATTCGGCTCCGCGTGGTTTGCACTTTGTGAGTGACGATCGTTACCTTGGCGCCGACAAACTGGTTGACCAATGTCGACTTGCCTGCGTTCGGCACGCCGATGACCGCGACAACGCCGCACTGGGTCGCATCAGTCGGCATCGGCGACCCCTAACGTGACTAATATAAGTGCTGCTGCCTCTTGTTCGGCGGCGCGTTTGTTGTTGCCTTGCGCACGTGCAGCTTCACGTCCGGAGACGGTCACTTCGACAGTAAACAAGGGTTCATGGTCGGGGCCCTCCCGGGCGATGTCACGATATTTGGGTAAGCCCAGCCCGCGGGCCTGGCTCCACTCTTGCAAAGTCGTTTTTGCGTCGCGTGGCGGTGCATCGGACTGCAGTATTAATGGCGCCCAGTGTCGCTCAATAAACCGCGCCGCTACCGGGTAGCCGCCATCGATGTAGAGCGCAGCGATCACGGCCTCGGTGGCGTCAGCGACAATGCCGTCATTCGCAGTACTGCCTGCCAGCGATATCGACCCGTCGATCCCTACCGCACGGCCAATTTGGGTGAGCGTTTCCGCACGCACCAGTTCCGCGAAGCGGCGGCCGATATCGCCTTCGTTCTCATTGGGAAAATTGTCGAGAAGCAGCTCCGCGACGGCCAACCCGAGTACGCGATCGCCGAGAAATTCCAGTCGTTCGTTGTTATCGTCAAAGTTGGCACTGGAGTGGGTTAGGGCTCGTTGCAAGATCGCCAGATCTTCGAATGAATAATCTAAGCTGGCCTGTAGTGCGCTGTAAGAGCGATCGGCAGTCATCACTCGACGCGATTAAAAATGCGTGAAAACCGTGTCGCGGTCGGCCAAAGCCACGGTTGAAACCAACCGGCGGTACCGTCGGTTGAAAAGAATAATATCTCGGCCCGACCGATGAAATTTTCAGCCGGTACAAATCCCCAACTGCGGCTGTCGTTGCTGTCGTCACGATTGTCGCCCATGGCGAAATATTGTCCCTGCGGAACGATGAACTCACGCGTATTGTCGACCGGCCCGTCGTCACCGAGAGACTCTCTCACCGTATAACTGGGGCCGTTCGGCAACGTTTCTGTGTATTGCGCTATACGCCGGGTTCTGCCGCGGTGGTCGCGCGTAACGAAATCCTCGATGCGCTTTTTCTCAACGGCCTTTCCGTTGATGTGCAAACCGCCCCCAATCATCTGAATGCGGTCGCCGGAGACGCCGACGATACGCTTGATGAAATCGTCCCGATTGGCGGGAGGTTGGCGAAATACGGCAATGTCGCCGCGTTCCGGCGCTCTACTTAAGATACGTCCGGAGAAGAATCCCAGTCCCAGCGGTAAAGCATAACGGCTGTAGCCGTAGGAGAATTTCGATACGAAGAGATAGTCGCCAACCAACAATGTCGGGATCATCGAACCGGAAGGAATGTTGAACGGCTGATAGGCCAGAGTGCGAACGAAAAACGCAATAAGCAGGGCATAAATAATGGTGCGAAGGGTATCGACCCAACCGCCTTCCTTTTTATTTTCTTCGGTTTTTGCCATGCTCTTTTCTATGATGGTCGTCGTTGTAAGCGACCGTCCGGTCTATTCGGAATATCGGTGCAGCGGGCTTTCTAACGAGCCACGCGGGAAATCGCTAGTCACGAATGGGAAATTTGTAGCCAGACATTGGCTTCGGATCTTTAGCTGCCGCCTTCACTGTTGCTGTCGGGGACGGCTGTAATAATGACGATTGCCTGGGCCAGTGGACGTTCGTCGGTGAGCGAAAGATCGATAACCGGCTTCATTCCTGCTGGGGTAATTTCAACCAACCGCTCCGCCGCCCCTCCCGTCAGCGCCAAGGTCGGCTTGCCGGACGGCAAATTGATCACCCCCATGTCGCGCCAATACACGCCGCGCCGAAAGCCGGTGCCCAGCGCCTTCGAACAAGCCTCTTTGGCAGCGTACCGCTTGGCATAGCTGTCGGCGCGGTTGGCGCGCCTGTCCGATTTGGCGCGCTCAACCTCGGTGAAACAGCGTTGAACAAAGCGGTCGCCGAATCGTTCAAGCGTCCGCTCGATTCGCGTGATGTCGATTAGGTCGCTGCCGATGCCGATAATCATGGGCATTCGACCAAGCCGGCCTCGCGTTGAAGATAAGCTCTCATGCACTGACGCTTCCGGCGGCTTCGGCGCGCGCCAAATCCATTAACGAGCGCATGCGGATGATCGCGCTTTCCAATCCACCAAATATCGCTTCGCCGATTAAGAAGTGTCCAATATTGAGTTCGACGATTTCTTCGATGGCCGCGACCGGGCCGACGGTATCGAAAGTCAGCCCGTGACCGGCGTGGATTTCCATCCCGATCTCGGCACCATACCTGGCGGCTTCTGCGATCCGTTCCAACTCCTGGGCCGCCAAAGCGTCGTTGCCGGCGATCACCGCCTCGCAATAGGCCCCCGTATGCAATTCAACCGCGGGCACTCCAATCGACCGCGAGGCATCGAGCTGGCGCGGCTCGGGTTCGATGAACATAGCCACAATGACCCGGCTTTCGCTGAGTGCGTCGACAAAGCGGACCAGATGATTGTGTCCGGCGGCAACGTCGAGACCGCCCTCCGTGGTCCGCTCCTCTCGACGCTCGGGAACAATGCAGACCGTTTCCGGGCGATGGCGCAACGCGATATCGAGCATCTCGTCGGTCGCCGCCATCTCCAGGGTCAATGGCAAGTCGAGCGCCTCCATCAACCGCACCAAATCATCATCGGAAACATGACGCCGGTCTTCGCGCAGGTGCGCAACGATGCTGTCGGCGCCAGCCTGCGCCGCCGCAAGCGCAGCGCGCACTGGATCGGGATGGCCGCCACCGCGCGCATTTCTGATTGTCGCGACGTGATCGACATTCACCCCAAGCCGCAATTCAGTACTCATGATGAAACTCCCTCAGGCACTGGGGCGTGTAATTGCGCTGATTTTTCCATCGATGGCAATTAACTGCGTGCCCGATTAACCGAGCTCATGGACCGGCCGGCGCGCATGGCAGTCATAACCTCATTGAGGTGTTTGTTGTTTTCAACTTCGATATCAACCGTCATGTCGAAGAAATCGGGGTTCCGGTTGGTGAATTTGAGGTTCGAGATGTTGCCCCCGGACAGAGCGATTATATTCGCCATTTCACCAAGACTACCCGGCTCATTGGCCAAAGTAACGTTCAACCGGCTTACCTGTTTGGCTGCAGCTTCGTCGTCGGTATCCCACGACACGTCTACCCAGCGTTCGGGACTGTCGGCAAACGCTTCCAGCGTCATGCAATCTATTGTGTGCACGGTGACGCCTTTACCGGTCGTGGCAACGCCAACGATGCGATCGCCAGGTAGCGGATAGCAACATTTCGCCAGGTGCACGGCCATTCCTGGAATAAGCCCGTTGATCGGAACCGAGTGCTCGCTCGCTTTGCTCGACCGGCGTCGCGAACGCCGCAGCGAGAATATCGAACCGCCACCACTCCGTCCGCCCGCCGCATCTTTGTCCGGAAACAGCATTCGCGCGACTGCGCGACCGGTGTGGACACCCTGGCCGACCAGGGCGTAGAGGTCCTCAACAGATTCGGCGTGGAACTCGGTGAGCACCCCTGCAAGCTTATCCTCGTCGAGCTTTTCATCGTGACGCAGAAAGGCCTGCTCGATTATGCCGCGCCCCAGTTCGGAATATTGCAACAGTTGCTGATTGCGCAGGAACCGGCGTATGCGCGCCCGCGCCTTGCCGGTTATCACCAAGTGTTCCCAATTCGGCGACGGCGTCTGGTTCTCTGAGGTCAGGATCTCTACCTGATCGCCGTTTTGCAATTGCGTGCGCAGGGGCATATCGCGGCCATTGATCTTTGCGCCGACGCAATGGTCGCCGACTTCGGTGTGGACCGCATAGGCGAAATCGATCGAGGTTGATCCCCGCGGCAACGCATAGACTTCGCCCTTTGGTGAAAAGCAGAATACCTGGTCCGAGAACATCTCGAGCTTCGTGTGTTCGAGAAAATCCTCCGGCCCTGCGGCATCGTCGAGAATGTCCAACAATTCCTGCAGCCAACGGTATTGCTTGCCATCGGCGACGCCTTCCGCGGACACCGGACCAGCGCCAAACGCGCCATACCTCCAATGGGCGGCGACACCACGCTCGGCGATATCGTGCATCGTGCGCGTTCGTATTTGCACTTCGATACGATGTTTCTCCGGCCCAAGAACGCCGGTGTGGAGCGACTGATACCCGTTTGGCTTGGGGGTCGACATATAATCGCGGAACCGTCCCGGTACTGCGCTGTAGCGGCTGTGAATGATCCCAAGAGTGCGGTAACAATCGGACACTTCGTCGACGACGATGCGAAATGCCATAATATCTGACAATTGCTCGAATTCGACTTGTTGACGCTGCATCTTGCGCCATATCGAATAGGGCGATTTTTCCCTACCCGACACCGCGACAGCGATACCTTCGTCGCGCATCACCTGGTTCAGCTCGGTAATGATGCGTTCGACGAGGTTGCCACCTTCCTCACGTAAAAAGGTCAATCGGCGGATAATCGAGTCACGCGCGTCGGGGTTAATCTCCGCAAAGGCTAGGTCTTCCAACTCGTCTTTGATGTCATGCATGCCGATACGCGCGGCGAGAGGTGCGTAAATATCCATCGTTTCCCGCGCGATACGTCGGCGCCGTTCCGGCTCGTTAACATGTTGGATCGTGCGCATGTTGTGCAGCCGGTCGGCGAGTTTGACCAGCAGCACGCGAATGTCGCGGCTCGTCGCCAGGACAAATTTTCTAAAATTCTCCGCCTGTTTAGCTTTGTTCGACTGCAGTTCAAGCCTGGTAAGTTTGGTGACACCGTCAACCAACTGGGCGATTTCATCGCCGAAATTTTCGCGGATATCCGATTCTGTCGTATCGGTATCTTCAATCGTATCGTGCAAAAGTGCGGTGACAATCGACGCGCCGTCGAGGCGGTAGTTGGTCAGAATATCGGCGACTTCGAGGGGATGGGAAAAATATAATGCGCCGGACTCGCGTTTCTGGTCGCCGTGCGCCTTCTTCGAAAAGTCGTAGGCGCGATTCAGCACCGTCGCGTCGAACTTAGGGTCGTACGCTTTGACCCGCTCCACAAGTTCGTGCTGCCCGACCATTGTACGTCTGTTCCTATTTCCGTTCGTGTCTTGGGACAAAAATGCCTGGGCTCACTGTTGCGTGCCCAGGCTCACCGTCCATCATTTTAACACCGCGGCCGCCAGGGGCGGGACAGATCGTCGGTTAGTCCACGTCCTCTGCGCCTGCCACATCTTCGAAATGCATCTCCGGAACATCCGAGGCGTTCTCGATTTGGCTGCTTTCCTCGTCGACCGGTTTTCCCGCGTCGACACCGGCCACATGACTGTCGGATTCAAGTAACTCAACGAGTTCTTCACCCTCCTCTTCCTCGGGAAGGTCGAACTCCACATGGCGCTGTTGGCTCTGCACCAGCGCGTTTTCCAATTCATCGAGGTTCACTGTCTCGTCGGCGATTTCGCGCAAAGCGATGACGGGGTTCTTATCGTTATCGGCTTCGACGGTCAGCGGCGATCCAGCTAAAATTTCGCGTGCGCGCTGCGCAGAGAGCATGACCAATTTGAATCGGTTTGGAACTTTATCAACACAATCTTCAACGGTTACCCGAGCCATTTAGTATATCTCCAAATCACGGTATTGAAATTTACTCGTATATAAGGCGAAAAGTACGGTCTGCCAACAAGTTATGACGCTTTTCGATCACAACCAACGCTGTTTCTGGCTAGATTTGGCTATTCCGATCGGCTGCTGCCCAACTAAACCGAAACATCGTGCAACTCAACGTCAGCGCCATCGGATGCGGCTTCCGCCATCTCCAAAGCACTCAGCCCCAGTTTCGGATGGCGCCAAGCCGGGTCGATATCGCATATCGGGCGCAGCACGAAGGACCGTTGCGCCAGGCGCGGATGGGGCAATATTGGCGGCGATTTCGTGCATATGAGATCGCCGTAGGCGAGCAGATCCAGGTCGATTTCACGCGCTGCATTGGCGACCGAGCGGCGGCGCCCGAAATCGCGCTCGATCGCGTGGAGCAATTCCAAAAGCGCTTCCGGCTTCAGATCGGTTTCGACGGCAGCAACTGCGTTGATAAATCGTGGCTGGTCGGACGATGGTACCGGCGCAGAAGAGTACCAACGGGAACGCTTAACAACGTATACCTCGCGGCCCGAAAGCTCTTCGAGCGCTGCCTCCAGTGTCTTTTTCGGTGGCCCGAACCGAGTGCTTGGCAAGTTGGCGCCAAGGCCAATCAGGATCATGCGTTGTTTCATCATGCCCGTCTGACCTCTTCCCGAAAGTAAGGCAATAGACAACAACCGTCGGGCACGCTAATTAATTGTGTAGGGCGAGTTTGCGCTGCTCTTTACTACGACCTCGATATTCGTATTTTAATTAAGTTATTAATTTAAACAGGGGACCTAATACTATGTTTTATAACAATGAACGGATTGCCGTATTCATCGATGGAGCGAACCTCTACGCCACCGCGAAAGCCTTGGATTTCGATATCGACTATAAAAAACTGCTAGCGCTTTTCAAATCCAAGGCGACACTGGTCCGCGCTTACTATTATACGGTCTTGATCGAGGACCAAGAATATTCGCCGATTCGCCCGTTGGTCGATTGGCTTGATTACAACGGCTACACCCTGATTACCAAGCCGGCAAAGGAATTCACCGATTCCAGCGGCCGGCGGCGGATTCGCAATTCGATCGATGTTGAACTGGCAGTCGATGTCATGGAAATCGCTGGCAAGGTCGACCACGTCGTGCTGTTGACCGGCGATGGCGGATATCGCCGGTTGATCGAAGCCGTACAGCGCCAAGGAACGCGGGTAACAATCATCAGCACCGTGTCCGTCAGCCCGCCCATGGCGGCCGATGAGATTCGCCGTCAGGCGGACAATTTTGTCGATCTTGCCAGTTTGCGCGGAGAAATTTCGCGCCAACACAGCGGCGCGCGTCCCGCCCGCAACGACGATGATTACGAGGAAGGAGACGACGATTACGAAGACGATTTTGACGACGAAGACAGCTACGAAGACGACGAGATTGCCGAAACGGCCTGACGGCAGTGCTGCAGCCTGAAATCGACTGTGCGTTGTGTCCTCGCCTGGTCGAGTTTCGAACTCAAAATCAGTCAAAATATCCCGATTTTCACAATGCACCCGTTCAAAGCTTTGGCACCCTGGACGCGCGTTTGCTGATTATCGGGCTGGCGCCGGGGCTTAAGGGCGCCAACCAGACCGGTCGGCCGTTCACCGGCGACTTTGCCGGCGACTTGCTCTACGCCACTTTGCTGAAATTTGGCTTCGCCGAAGGCCAGTATGGCGCGCAGCCGAATGACGGTCTGCGCTTGGTCGATTGCCGAGTGACCAACGCGGTGCGCTGCGTACCACCGGAAAACAAACCGGTGGGCGCGGAAGTCGCTGCATGCCGTCCGTTTTTGCAAAGCGAAATCGCGGCGATGACCAATTTGCGTGCTGTCGTTGCGCTGGGCGGCCTCGGCCACAATGCGTTCTTGGCCGGGCTCGAAGTCAAGAAAAGCGCCTATCCGTTCGCCCATTGCGCGGTTCACGAGGTGGCTACGGGCGGACGCGTCCTAATGCTTACCGACAGCTACCACTGCTCGCGCTATAACACCAACACCGGCCGCTTGACGACGGCGATGTTCGAAGCAGTCTTTGCAAGCGTCCGGTTGACCTTAGATTCCCAGTGACGGTTCACATCCGTCGCGCGGCCCCCTATGAGGTCCATCGCCCGATTCAGAGTAGTTTCCGACCCCCACGCCGCGCCGTTTTATGAACGAACGGGTGCGCTTAAAACGGGGCTGGAGGAATCGTCACTGGTTCCGGGGCGCTATCTGCCTGTTTACGAGTACAGCGCCGGTGACTGAACTTAGACATTTGGCCGTTACACCGGAATTATTTCCTGATCGATGGCGCCAAACACCGACTGGTTATTGGCGTCGAACATTTCGATGGTCGCCCGGTCGCCGTATTGCATGAACGAAGTTTTCTGACGGCCTTCATCGATCTGTTGCACGATTCTGAGCTCCGCCAGACAGGCGACTCCGGTTCCCGGATCCCGGTTCGAAATCGCCCCCGAACCAATCAAGGTGCCAGCGCACAGCGGCCGCGTTTTGGCGGCGTGAGCGATCAAATGGGTAAAATCAAAATCCATATCAACACCACAATTGGGCATGCCGATCGGGGCTTGGTTGAGCTTCACCACCATGTCCAGATGTACCTTGCGGCCATCCCACGCATCGCCCAACTCATCTGGTGTAACGGCTACCGGCGAAAGTGACGAGCGCGGTTTGCCATGGAAGTATCCGAGGCCGAAGTTGAGCTCGTCGGGAATTAATGTGCGCAAACTGACATCGTTGATTAAGACAAACAGCTTGATGTGTTGTGCCGCGTTTTCACGCCTCACCGCCATCGGGACGTCATCGACAATCACCCCGACTTCGGCCTCCATGTCGACGCCCAACTCGGGATCGGCGACAGGTATGGCGCCGGTTGGCCGGAGAAATCCGTCGCTGACCGCTTGATACATAAGCGGGACCTCGCGAAGTTTTGGCGTCAATTTTGCGCCGCGGGCTTTACGGAATAGTTCGACATGGTTGAGGTAGGCGCTACCATCGACAAATTGATATGTCCGCGGCAGCGGCGATTCGAGCGCTTCGGGATCGTAATCGCGCAGTCCATCGGCGATGCCGGCATTGACGGCCTCGGATAATTGCGCCAAGCGCGGTACCGCATCGGTCCACATCTCCAGCGCGATCTGCAGAGTTCGCGCCACCGCGGAGGCGGGTGCCATTTTGGTTAAATCGTGAGAAACGACGGCCAAAGTTCCGTCGCGGCTACCATCTTTCAGAGTCGCCAGTTTCATGAGGTCTCCTAACCCACTGAAAACACATCGTATTCAGTGTCGTCTGGCACTCTGGGATTTTGTGCCAATACAAGGGTACCGCACAAATAGTTAGTCGGTGTTTAACACACCGCGGCGAATTTGATCCTCCTCGATCGCCACAAATAGGGCTTGGAAATTGCCCTCGCCGAAACCCTCGTTGCCTTCACGCTTAATCAGCTCAAAGAAGATTGGACCAATGACCGTATCGGTGAAAATTTGCAGCAACAGCCCCTGCCCTTCGGTCGGCGCGCCGTCGACCAGAATCCGGTCCTGGCGCAAGCGTTCGATATTCTGGCCGTGGCCGGGAAGCCGCTCGTCGAGCTTGTCGTAGTAAGTATCGGGTGTGTCGAGGAACTTTACTCCGCGTCCGGCCAATGTTTCGACGGTGGCGAATATATCATTGGTGCCGAGCGCTATGTGCTGAATGCCCTCGCCGTGATAGTCGCGCAGATACTCCGCAATCTGACTCTTGTCGTCGGCCGATTCATTAATCGGGATGCGGATTTTACCGTCGGGACTGGTCATCGCGCGCGAACGGAGACCGGTCACCTTACCTTCGATATCGAAGTAGTGGACCTCGCGGAAGTTAAAGACGCTCTCATAGAACCCCGACCACATATCCATGTTGCCCTGATACACATTGTGAGTCAGGTGATCGATATAGGTGAGACCAACATCGCGTTTGGCCATATCGGCGCCATCTATTGGCACGAAGTCGACGTCGTAAATCGAGCCCTTGTCGTCGTAGCGGTCGACCAGATAAAGACGGCTATGGCCGATGCCGTGGAGGGTCGGAATGTTCAACTCCATTGGCCCGACATGGTTGGGCACAGCAGTTGCGCCACGTTCCAACGCGAGTTTGTAGGCACGGGCCGCATCGTCTACCCGAAACGCCATTGCGCAGGCACTCGGTCCATGTTGCTTAGCGAAATCGGCGGCAAAGCTGCCCGGTTCGTTGTTGAGGATGAAGTTAACTGAACCCTGCCGGTAGTGAACGACGTCCTTCGAGCGGTGGCGGGCGACCGCTGTGAAGCCCATCGATTCGAAGACTGCGCCAAGCTCGTCTGGCTCGGTCGAGCAATATTCGACGAATTCGAATCCATCAGTACCCAGTGGGTTCTCCCACAAATTCTGTCGATCCGAGGATTGGCTCGCACCGGTAGTTGAGGTCATGGAGGTCTCCATCGTTGACCGTTTAGCGGGTCAGGGTTCGCCGGTTGACCGATCGCCGCGATAGCCCTAATTTTAGTTTCATATGTAACTATTTCAAGGGCGTTCTATGGACTCTGGAAACAAACATCCGAAAGAACCGGATTCGCAATTGGTGCTGGAGCAGTTTTTGCCCTACCAGCTTTCGATATTGTCCAACACGGTGAGCAACACAATAGCCCGGGAGTACCGAGATTTATTCGGGTTGAGCATTCCGGAATGGCGGGTCATGGCGGTTCTAGGCCGGTTCGGCCCGCTAACGGCGAGCGAAGCCTGTGATCGAACCGCCATGGACAAGGTAACCGTAAGCCGCGCGGTCGCCCGGCTGATTGAGCTAAAGCAGGTCCGGCGTGATACTGACCCGAACGACCGGCGGCGGTCGATCCTGAAACTGACCGCACGCGGTGTGCGCACGCACCGGCAAATCGTTCCCATAGCCCGCGGCCACGAATCCGAATTGGCGGCAGCGCTTACCCAGAAAGAACGCCGTAGCCTCGATGCTCTGTTGGCAAAGCTTCAACGGCGGGCCAGTGAGATTGCCTCTCAAGAGAGCACGGCATGAGCGCCCGAATGAGCGTGGAAAATCGAGCGTCGACCCTATCGCCTGCAAAATCGAACGGTTCTCACATTTTCATAGGTAGATCGTGATGGCACGCCTTGAAGCGGACGGCCCCAACGCCAAACAAATCGAATTTTGGAATAGCCCGGTTGGTGACAGCTGGACGGAGATGATGGACAGCCAAGACCGGATGCTCGGCCCTCTCGGCGAGGCGGCTATGGCCGCAGCCCAGATCGCGCCGGACGACCGCGTAATCGATATCGGCTGTGGTTGCGGCACCACAACTCTAGAGTTGGCGCGCCGTGTAGGACCGGCGGGGTATGTGCTCGGCATCGACGTGTCGACCCCCATGCTTGAGCGCGCCCGCGAAAGGGCGGCGCGTGAAGAAAACAGTTCCCTCGACTTGCAAAACCGCGATGCGGCCACCTATCAATTCGAACCACAATCGTTCGACCGCGCTTTCTCACGTTTCGGCGTGATGTTTTTCGCCGATCCCGCTGCGGCGTTCTCTAACATTCGCGCTGCGTTGAAATCGGGCGGCCGGTTGGCGTTCGTGTGTTGGCAGCCGCTTGAGCTTAATCCCTGGATGGCGAAGACGATTACCGTGGCGACACAATATCTCGAAAGACCTGACCCTCCGGGTCCCGACGATCCGGGTCCGTTTGCGTTCCGCGAACCAGATCGCGTGAATGGAATATTGTTCGATGCTGGTTTTACCGGCATTGAGATCACGCCGAACCGATTAGCGCTCGATTTCGGGCTCGATATCGAAAGTGCCGCGAGCAAGCTAACTCAGCTTGGTCCGATGTCGCAGCCGATCGCCCAGGCGACTGCGGATATCCAGGCTCGAATCAGGGCTGACCTGGCGTCGGCTATCGAAGATTATCTCACCGACGATGGGGTAAAGATTGACAGCGCGACTTGGATCGTCAGCGCCGAAAATCCGTAATATCGCAGTGTGGTATCGTTGCGATGACTCGGCCTCTGTGATAACCGCTGGGCCGATATTCATAAGCTTAGGTACGGACGCGTGGCAGAAAGCCCGACGGTGTGGGTCCTTAATGGACCGAACTTAAATTTATTGGGCGAGCGCGAACCCGACATCTATGGCGGCGAGACTTTGGCCGACATCGAGAAGCGCTGCGCCAAAGCGGCCAAGCAGGCGGGTTTGAAGCTGGAGTTCCGTCAAACCAACCATGAAGGCGAGCTGGTCGAGTGGATCCAGGAAGCCCGCGAAAGCGCGTCGGGTCTGGCAATTAATGCAGGCGCCTACACGCACACATCGGTGGCGGTCCATGACGCCTTACGGCTGTTGGCCATCCCCATTGTCGAAGTACACTTGTCGAACATATTTGCGCGCGAAGAATTTCGCCGTCATTCTTATGTCAGCGCCGCCGCTACAGGTGTCATATGCGGTTTCGGTGGCGACAGTTATGTGTTGGCTCTTCAGGCGCTGACAAACCGGATTTCCGACGAGAGCTAGAGCGCCGCCATGGACGATAAATTCGACGTTGATGCAGATCTGGTTCGCAAGCTGGCCGAACTGTTGGCCGAAACCGGGCTCGGAGAAATTGAATACGAGGACGCCGGAAAGCGGATCAGAGTAGCGATGCCCGGCGCGGCGCCGGCAAATGTCTCGACCGCGCCGATTACCGTCCCGGCAGCGAACGAGGGAAACGCGACCGACAGCCAAAGTCCGGACGTCATGAACCATCCCGGCGCCGTTACGTCGCCGATGGTCGGCACCATCTACATGTCGCCCGCGCCCGGCGAGCCACCCTTCGTACGCCCCGGCGAAACCGTCGACGAAGGACAAACGATCCTTGTGGTGGAGGCGATGAAAACATTCAACGAGATCGCGGCGCCATGCTCGGGGAAACTGTCGCGGATCATCGTTGCGGACGGTCAACCGGTCGAGTACGGCGAAATCCTCGCCCTGATCGAATAGGCCCGTTCGAGCCCGATGTTCGAGAAAATACTCATCGCGAACCGGGGCGAGATCGCCCTACGCATTCACCGCGCTTGTAAGGAAATGGGCATCGCCACCGTCGCAGTCCATTCGACGGCCGATGCCGAGGCGATGCATGTGCGTCTTGCCGACGAAAGCGTTTGTATCGGCCCGCCGGCAGCAAGCGAAAGTTATCTCAATATTCCCGCCATTGTCTCGGCGGCGACGCTGACGAACGCCGGCGCCATTCATCCCGGATATGGATTTTTGTCGGAGAACGCCAACTTTGCCCACATCGTCGAAGAGCATGGTTTTACCTTTATCGGGCCGAAATCCGAGCACATCGCCAAGATGGGTGACAAAGTTGCGGCCAAGGCCGCGATGCGCGCCGCAAACGTACCGGTTGTGCCGGGCTCGGACGACGCCGTTAGCAGTGCCGCCGAAGCCGCCGTTATTGCCGAGGAAATCGGCTATCCGGTGTTGATAAAAGCGGCCGCTGGCGGTGGCGGACGGGGCATGAAAGTCGTAACCCGTGGCGATGAAATTGCCGCAGCGATAAGCATGGCGCAGAACGAAGCACGGACCAATTTCGGCGATGCGACGGTGTACTTGGAAAAATATCTCGCAAGGCCACGCCACATCGAAGTCCAAATACTGGCCGACGGACAGGGTAATGTGGTTCACTTGTTCGAACGCGATTGCTCGTTGCAACGCAATCATCAAAAAGTTCTGGAAGAAGCGCCCGCCCCGTCGCTCGACACGGCAACGCGGCAGCGGATTGGCGAGATCTGTTGTGCAGCGGCGCAACGTATCGGATATCGCAGCGCCGGCACGTTCGAGTTCTTATTCGAGGATGGCGAATTTTATTTCATTGAAATGAACACCCGAATCCAGGTCGAGCACCCGGTAACGGAAATGATCTGCGGGGTCGATATTATACGCGAGATGATTCGCATCGCAGCGGGGGAATCATTGTCGTTCAATCAAGACGACATCACCCTCAACGGCCATGCGATCGAGTGCCGAATCAATGCCGAAAGTCCCGACACGTTCGCCCCTTCACCCGGCCGAATTACCGAATTTCACACGCCTGGGGGCCTTGGCGTGCGCGTCGATTCGGCTCTATACGCCGGCTACACCGTGCCGCCCTATTACGATAGTTTGGTCGCCAAGTTGATCGTCCACGCCGGCAATCGTGAAGATTGTCTACTTCGGCTGCGGCGGGCGCTCGACGAAATGGTCGTCTCGGGAATCGAAACCACCATTCCGCTGCATCAACGCGTGATCGATGACCCATCTTTCCAAGCTGGTGATTATGATATCCATTGGCTTGAAAAATTGGTGGCACACAACTAACCCGCGCCAATGACGGTTCTGACACCGCAAATCCTTTTGGGCGCCTACGCCAGCGGCATCTTCCCGATGGCGGAAAGCCGCCACGATTCTGATCTTTACTGGATCGACCCCGATGTGCGCGGCGTCATCCCCTTGATCGATTTTCATATACCCCGCCGCTTGCGGCGCACGTTGCGCAATGGCCCTTACGAAATCCGCTCCGATTCAGATTTTGTCGGCGTGATCAGGGGGTGCGCCGAACCAACGCGGATGCGTCCGGATACCTGGATCAACACCGAGATCGAAGGGCTCTATAACGCGTTGTTCGATATGGGCTTCGCCCACTCGGTCGAAACGTGGCAGGACGGAGAGTTGGTCGGCGGGCTCTATGGTGTTTCTCTGGGCGGCGCATTTTTCGGCGAGAGCATGTTTTCGCGCGCAAGCGACGCCAGCAAGGTTGCGCTATGCCATCTTGCCGCGCGTCTTCGAAAAAGCGGCTATACGTTGCTCGATTCGCAATTCCTAACCGAGCATTTGCGTCAGTTTGGCGCGATAGAAATCAACCGCCCGGAATATAAAGCGCGTCTTGCGGCGGCGATAAAGGTTACCGCGGTCTTTCAGTCCGAACTCTCCGGCGATGAGTTGGAAGCGTTCATACAATCGACCACCCAGACATCGTAGACGGGGTGCTCGAGCGCCGACAGAGCCGGACTCGACGCAAACATCCAACCGCTGAATAAAGGAACCGGCTCGTCGCCGGGACGAATGTCGGATATTTCCAGGAAAGCCGTACTTTCTGGCGGTTCGGTCGGTGGCGCCTTGTGGCACGCACGAACGCGAATTGACAAGGTTCCAAAGCGAACCTCTTCTTCAGTCGAAACCGGGAAGGAGGATATTCGCGCCGTCACCTTGTCGAGGCCTTGCAAAACGGCGCCCGGGCTGGCTGGCGGTGCGAGCGACGGCTCATCGCCTGCCGGTTGAGCGAGTGTCGGCAAAACCCAAAGAACTGCCGCCAGTCCAAATGCCGTTGCCGCACTGGGCGCGCGCACCCTGGTCATCCGCGTAACTCGGTCCTCGGGCGCCTGATCACTACCCGTCCGTTGCCAGAAAAATTATCTCCGACACCGTATCCTCCAACGACTTGTAATCGCGCGTCTTCACAATTTCGCCACCCGCGGCAATCGTGTCGGTCGCGGTTCCGGGAATCAGACGCAGATATTTGTTGCCCAACAACCCCTCGCTGGTCACCACTGCCTGGGTATCGATCGGCAGTTGGACTTTGGTGCTGACGGTGAACAGTATGACGGCCTCGAAGCTGTCGGTGTCGAGCACGCGATCGGTTACCGTGCCAACTTTCACCCCGCTGATTCGCACGTCGCTGCCGACTTCCAGCCCGCCGATCTTGAGAAAGCGGGCTTCCAGGCCAATGCCGTCGACGGCGCCGACTTCGGTCGCCTGAAGGGCGAAGATCATAAACCCGGCGGCAACCACGATCACCACGCCACCAAGCAATGTTTCCACCATACTGCGTTTCATCGCTGGCCCTCCGTTGCCACACCGCGAGCGCGTCTGCGCACCTGTTTGGCGCGGCTGATAATCAACGCGAGCAGGTCTTCCAGAACCAACGAATCCTGCGTGATGGCAATTTCCTGTCCTTCGCCGATGAGCGCGTCGCCGCCGCCGATGTCCAGTTGGATAAACTTTTGACCGAATAGTCCATCGGTTTCAATCGATGCCGTGGCGTCGGTATCTAACACCACACCGTCGTCGATTCGCAGCACCGCGATGGCGCGGAAATTTTCGTCGAGGCGAAGCTCTTCTACCTGACCGACGGGCACGCCCGCAGCGCGTACGATACTGCCGGCGCTAAGGCCGTCGGCGCGGTTAAAACGCGCCGTGATTTCGTAGCTGCCGTCGCTAAAGCCGCTCCGGGCAAAGACAAGAACAACGATCACCACAAGTGCCGTGATGATCGCGACGCCGATCCAGGTTTCGAATATTTCGCGTTTGGCGGCGTTCATTTAAATGTCAGCGCTCCGCGAAGGCTGTTGCGAGATTATTGCGGCGTCCACGGTTCGTAGTCGCCGGTATTGCGCCGGCGCCTGCCACCGCGCAAGACACTGCCCGGCGGAACATAGGCTGCCCGCGTGCCGGTCAGATTTGGTACATGTTCCTTTTGCCAGGAATAACGGTTTGTATCGTCCAGCGGTGAGTCGGTCATGTAGTGCAGCCACGCATGCCATTCCGACGGTACCTTGCTGGCCTCGGGATCGCCCCTGTAGACGACCCATCGGCGTTCGCGACGATAGCCGCGGCGGCCGCGGCCCCGGTAATACCGGTTACCGAACGCGTCCTCGCCCACCTTGTTTCCGGCGAACCACGTCTTCAGCAGCGTCCCAATAGTCGCCATTAGGCATTTTCCCGATCCGTTAAGCGGACACCTTAAGGGCATCCGATCTTCGATGGCTCAACACGCTGGCTGGAATATTGCACCGGCACCCCGTAACGTCTAGCCGCCGCGGCGACCTCCGAACCACCTTAAAATAGGACTCTAGATTTATGCACTATTTTTACTAATCCACAAAATATAGTTGCGGCGCAAAGATGTAGTGGTATAGCGTGATGGTCCACCGAGATGTAGTAGCGTGAGAACATAAGTGGTTGATTTGACGTTGCGACTCGGTGGGGGCCGCGAACGGTTGGGGGTTAAAACGAGAACCGACACGGTTTCCCTGGCACAGTAGGCGCAACCATCCCCTCTGGCGAGCGCCCGTTATTGGGGGTTTCAACATGCGGATCGAACGCCGTTTCACGGCCGAGGGCGAGAGCCCGTATTCGGATATTACGTTCCGCACAACAACCAGCGAAATTCGCAATCCGGACGGTTCGGTGGTGTTTTCGGCCATTGATATTGTCGTGCCTGATGGTTGGAGTCAGGTTGCCTGCGATATTCTGGCGCAGAAATATTTCCGCAAAGCCGGCGTCCCATCGAAGCTTAAGGCGCTGGCGGAAGACGATGTACCGGAGTTTCTGTGGCGGCGAACCGAAGACGCAGAGGCACTTAAAGCCATTCCCGAGGACGACCGTTACGGCGGCGAGACCGACGCCCGCCAGATTTTTGACAGAATGGCCGGGACCTGGACCTATTGGGGCTGGAAGGGCGGATACTTCGATACCGAGGAAGATGCACGGGCCTATTTCGACGAAACCTGCTTCATGTTGGCGCAACAGAAGGCGGCGCCCAATAGCCCGCAATGGTTTAACACCGGCCTTCATTGGGCCTACGGTATCGACGGACCGGGCCAAGGCCACTATTTCGTCGATTACCGAAGCGGCAAGCTGACGCGCTCGAAAAGCGCCTACGAACATCCCCAACCCCACGCCTGTTTTATCCAATCGATCACCGACGATTTGGTCACCGACGGCGGTATTATGGATTTATGGACGCGCGAGGCGCGGCTGTTCAAATATGGATCGGGTACCGGCACGAATTTTTCGAACCTGCGTGGTTCGGGCGAACCGCTTTCGGGCGGCGGCAAATCGTCGGGTCTAATGAGTTTCTTAAAAATCGGGGATCGTGCGGCGGGCGCGATTAAATCGGGCGGCACGACGCGGCGTGCGGCCAAGATGGTGATCGTCGATATCGACCACCCCGATATTGAAGAATTCATCGATTGGAAGGTGCTCGAAGAACAGAAAGTCGCGGCGCTGATCGCGGGCTCTAAGATCTGCCATAAGCATTTGGCTGCGATTATAGACGCCTGCCACGAGCCAGACGTCGCAGGCGACGGCGACGAACGTTTCACTCCGGCGGAAAATCCAGCCTTGAAGCGTGCCGTCCGGGCCGCCCGCCGCGACATGGTTCCCGAGAACTATATTCACCGGGCCATTCAGTTCGCACGCCATGGCCACCGCGAGATGGCGTTCCCAACCTACGACACCGATTGGGATTCAGAGGCGTACCGCACGGTCTCGGGTCAGAATTCCAACAATACGGTGCGTGTGACCGATGCGTTTTTGAAGGCGGTCGAACGGGATGATGTGTGGAAACTGCGCCAGCGCACCGATGGCGCCACAGCAAAGACCGTATCGGCGCGCGAGCTCTGGGATAAAATAGGCGCAGCCGCATGGTCGAGCGCCGATCCGGGAATTCAATTCGATTCCACAATCAACGATTGGCACACCTGCCCGCAGTCGGGCCGTATCAACGCCTCGAACCCGTGTTCCGAGTACATGTTTCTGGACGATACGGCGTGTAATTTGGCGTCGCTTAATCTACTCGCCTTCCGGCGCGACGACGGATCGATCGACATCGAGACCTTCGAGCACGCCGTGCGGCTGTGGACTGTCACCTTGGAGCTGTCGGTCTTGATGGCACAATTTCCATCGAAGGAAATTGCCCGACGTAGCTACGACTATCGAACCCTGGGTCTTGGATACGCCAATATTGGCGGCTTGTTGATGGCCTCTGGTATTGGCTACGACAGCACCGAAGGCCGCGCATTGTGCGGCGCCTTGACTGCGTTGATGACCGGTGTCGCCTACGCCACGTCGGCTGAAATGGCCGGCGAGTTGGGAGCGTTTCCAGGATACGCCGCAAACGCCGACGATATGCTTCGAGTTATTCGCAATCACCGGCGGTCGGTCCACAGTAAAACAACAGGATACGAGAAGCTGGCGACACGGCCATTGCCGCTCGATGCGCACAGCACCCCGGATGCCGAATTGGTGACGGCAGCGCGCGCGGCTTGGGACCGGGCGCTGTCGCTTGGCGAGCGCCATGGCTATCGCAACGCGCAGACCACCGTGGTTGCGCCAACCGGGACGATCGGTCTGGTGATGGATTGCGACACCACCGGTATCGAGCCCGATTTTGCTTTGGTGAAGTTCAAGAAACTCGCGGGCGGCGGCTATTTCAAAATTATCAACCGCATGGTGCCCGAGGCGTTGAAGGTCTTGGGATATGACGAAGACACCACCGCCGAGATCGTCACCCATGCCGTGGGCCATGGAACGCTGGCAGACGCGCCGCACATCAACCATGAAGCGTTAGGCCAATTGGGTTTCGGCGACGCGCAGATCGCGGCGATCGAAGAGGCGATCCCGAACGCATTCGATATCAAGTTCGCCTTCAACAAATGGACTTTGGGCGAGACGTTTTGCACTGCGACCTTGGGGATATCCGCAGATCAGATCGAAGACTTCGCGTTCGATTTGCTCGAATATCTTGGTTTCAGCAAGGAACAGATCGAACTTGCAAATACCTTCGTCTGTGGCGCCATGACGCTCGAAGGCGCGCCCCACATCAAACCCGAACACTTGGCGGTGTTCGATTGCGCCAATCCTTGCGGCAGAACCGGGACACGCTATCTCTCCTCCGAAAGCCACATTCGAATGATGGCGTCGGCGCAGCCGTTCATCAGCGGCGCGATCTCGAAAACGATCAACATGCCAAACGATGCGTCGGTGGCCGATTGCATGGACGCCTATCAGCTATCATGGCAATTGGGGCTGAAGGCCAATGCGCTCTATCGCGATGGCTCGAAACTGAGCCAGCCCTTGCAGTCGCAAATTCTGTCCAGCGGTGACGACGACGATGCGGCGGACAGCATCGATGATATCGTCGAAGCGCCGCCGGCGCGCCGGGCGGAAATTGTCGCTGAGCGTATTGTCGAACGCGTCATCGAGCGCGAGGTCGATCGCAGGCGTCTGCCCAACCGGCGAAAGGGCTATACGCAGAAGGCTATCGTCGGTGGCCACAAGGTCTATCTTCGCACCGGCGAATACGATGACGGGACGTTAGGCGAATTATTCCTCGACATGCACAAGGAAGGCGCTGCCTTCCGCTCACTGATGAATAATTTCGCCATCGCCGTATCGATTGGCCTGCAATATGGCGTCCCCCTCGAAGAATTCGTCGACGCCTTTACGTTTACCCGGTTCGAGCCCTCGGGTCCGGTTGAAGGCAACGAAACGATAAAATTGGCCAGCTCGATTCTCGATTACGTATTTCGTGAATTGGCCATTAGCTATATGGGCCGTCACGATTTGGCGCATGTCGAGATCGACGATCTCGAGCCCGATACCGTGGGCCGTGGCGCGTCCGACGAGGCGCTTCAACCGTTGCCAACACCACGCGACATTGCGGTGAGCAACGGGTACGTGCGTGGCAGCCTGTCGGTGATCGAAGGGGGCCGGTCGAGCCCCGAAGGCTCTCCCCCCCACGCAAAAGTCGAAGCGAATTCGGAAGCGATTGCCGAAGCGACCGGCACCGACGGCGCCGTGCACATGGACACTGATGCACAAGCCGGCGTCTTTACACTGACGCCACCCACCGACAAACAACTCGACCTCGAATACCTCGTCCAAGAAGAACGCACCGGACGCATGCGCACCGCACGCCTCAAAGGCTACGAGGGTGACGCGTGCTCCGAGTGCGGCAATTTCACATTGGTAAGGAACGGAACATGCATGAAATGCGACACCTGCGGAACAACCAGCGGGTGTAGCTGAAGAGATTCGAGTCGGGCTGGACATGTCCCGGCTCGAATATCGGCCCCGCGCCCTCTCTCTCCCGGGCGCCGGGCCACTCTCCTCCCTGACCTTGGGGTGTGCATTTGAGCACACCCCATTTTTTTAGTGCAGCCCGGAACCGAGCTTTATACTGTTGCAAACGGATATTGCAGAGGAGTAACGACGATGGCGGGCACAATCGACAAGCGACTGAGCGATCTTGGCATCGAGTTGCCACCGGCCAATGCGCCGGCCGGTAATTACGTTCCTTTCGTTCGAACCGGCGATCTGTTGTTCATTTCCGGCCAGATACCCGTTATCGACGGCAAGCCGGCCTTCATCGGGACACTGGGAAGCGAATTAAACGTCGAAGACGGCGCGATGGCGGCGCGCACCTGCGCCCTGTCCATTTTGGCTCAAGCCCGCGAAGCGCTCGGCGGCGACCTGGACCGTGTCGTGCGTTGCGTAAAGCTATCAGGGTTCGTCGCCAGCACCCCCGATTTCGGCGATCAGCCGAAAGTAATCAACGGCGCTTCCGATCTGATGGTCGAAATATTCGGTGACGCAGGACGCCACGCCCGCGCCGCTGTTGGCATGGCCTCGTTGCCGCTCGGCGTCGCGGTGGAGGTCGAGGCGATCTTCGAGGTGAACTAACATCGTCAACGCAGTGCTCGAATCTACGTGACACACGACCACCATCACCACGGCCTGGCGTCGGCCCAGGGCGGCGATAAACGCTTGATCATTGCGATCGGCGTAAATGTCTTGCTGACGATCGTCCAAATCATCGGCGGTGTATTTTCGGGCAGTTTGGCGCTGATCGCCGACGCGATCCACAATCTCAGCGACGCCGCGGCTCTGGCGATAGCCCTGATTGCGCGCCGCATCGCGCGCGTACCGGCGGACGAGGACCACACCTTCGGCCACGGCCGTGCCGAATTAATTGGCGCGGTTTTTAATCTATCCTGGCTGATTTTCATCGGCCTGTTTCTGATTGTCGAAGCGATTAAACGGTTACTCGACCCGCAACCGGTCGAGGGATGGACGGTTGTCGTTGTGGCCGGGGTCGCCCTGGTCGTCGATGTGGCGACGGTCATGCTCACCTACCGCATGGCGAAGCAGAGCATGAATATCCGTGCTGCCTTCATTCACAATCTGTCGGACGCATTGGCGTCGCTGGGCGTCATCATAGGCGGTGTGTTGATTCTCACCTTCGACTGGAACTTCGTCGACGCCATCGTCACCTTGGCGATTGCCGGGTACATATTGGCCCATGCGGGCATGGAGATCCCGAAAGCGATCCATATCCTCATGCAAGGCGTCCCGAGAGACTTGGATGTGGCCACGGTCACCGAGGATTTGAAACAGCTCGACGGGATTATCGATATCCAATATGTGCATATTTGGCACATCGACGAGCACCGGCGCTCATTCGAAGGCCATATCTTTGTTGATAGTCCGGCCAAGATGGAGCCGATAAAACTGTTGCTGCGGCAGCGTTTGGCGGACAGCTACGACATTACCCACTCCACGCTCGAATTCGAGTTTACGACAACCGAATCCCTGGCCGGCAAAGTTTAACGCAATACCCGGTGCGGCATTGGGTCCCTTGGCGCTGGCCCTAATCTCTCCTACTCTAGCGGGCCGGCCGCAACCCATGAAGTGTTCAGCACATGCCCGATGGAAATGGCGCCGTTATTGCCCGCGTCGTCGAAAACATAGCCGATATTCCCGCAACGATATGGGATTCGCTGGCGGGTCCCGACAATCCGTTCGTCAGCCACGCGTTTCTCAATGCCCTGGAAGAGACCGGCTGCGCCACCCACCGGACGGGCTGGCTGCCGCACCACCTTGTCGTCGAAGACGAAAACGGCCGAATGATCGCCGCAGCGCCGCTCTACCTGAAAAGCCATTCACAGGGCGAGTACGTATTCGATCATGGCTGGGCCCACGCGTGGGAGCGCGCGGGCGGCCAGTATTACCCGAAAATGCAAGTGTCGGCACCGTTCTCCCCGGTCGCCGGTCCGCGGTTATTGGCCGGCGACGCTCCCGACAGCGACGATTCCCGCCTCACATTGCTGCGGGCGCTCGAGACCGTCTGCGCAAAAATGGAAATCTCTTCGGTGCATGTAACGTTTTCAACCGAGCACGAATGGAACCTCATGGGCGCCGCGGGGTGGATCCAACGCGTCGGCCGGCAGTTCCATTGGCACAACCGGGGTTATGAAAGCTTCGACGATTTTCTGGGTGAGCTGACCAGCCGAAAACGCAAGTCGATCCGTAAAGAACGCCGCGCGATCGGCGCGCAGGGCCTGATTGTGCGACCTTACGTTGGCGACGATATCCGTCCCGATCATTGGGATGCCTTCTATCGGTTTTATGTCGACACCTACGACCGCAAGTGGGGCTATCCCTACCTCACCCGCGAATTTTTCGAGGTGGCGCAAGAGCGCCTTGGCGACCGGATTGTATTGATGATTGCCGAACTTGAAGACGTGCCGGTCGCTGGCGCGCTAAATCTGCAGGGCAGCGACGCCCTGTTCGGCCGCAATTGGGGTTGCCGGGCCGACTATCCGTTCCTGCATTTCGAGACATGCTATTACCAGGCGATCGACTTTGCGATCGCCAACAAACTGGCGAGAGTCGAGGCCGGAACCCAAGGCCCGCACAAAGTGCAACGCGGCTATGAGCCGGTCGAGACCTATAGCGGGCACTACATTCCCAACGAATCTTTCCGCGACGCCGTTCAGCGATTCTGCCGGGAAGAGCAGCGCGAAGTCGAATGGGAGATCGAGGCAATGGCCGAGCGATCGCCTTATCGGCAAATAGACTAGACGTAAGATACAGGCTACTTTTCGACCAGCACCGGTTTCTTGTCCGACTCGCCGCCGGGACCCTTCTTGGCAGGTTTTGCGCTCTTCGCCGGCTTGCTCTCTTTTATCTCGAACGTCAGTTTGCCGCCGCTGACCGCCACCTTCACCGCACCGCCCTTGGCGAGCTTGCCGAATAACAGCTCCTCGGCGAGCGGCTTCTTCACCTGGTCCTGAATAACCCTGGCCAGCGGACGGGCGCCGAACGCATCGTCGTGGCCGCGTTCGGCGAGCCACTTGCGGGCTTTCTCGTCGAGCTCGATGGTGACGTCGCGATCGTCGAGCTGGACTTCCAACTCCATGATAAACTTGTCGACGACCCGGCTCATTACTGCCGGGGTCAGGTTGTTAAACCCGATCACGGCATCCAGCCGGTTACGGAACTCCGGCGAGAACATGCGGTTGATCGCCTCCTCATCGTCACCTTCACGCTTGGTTTTACCGAAGCCTATCGCCGGCTTCGCCAAGTCGGCAGCGCCAGCATTTGTGGTCATGATCAGGATCACGTTGCGGCAATCGATGGCCTTGCCGTTATGGTCGGTGATTGTGCCATGGTCCATCACCTGCAACAGAATATTAAACAGGTCAGGATGGGCTTTCTCGATCTCGTCGAGCAGCACCACGCTGTGCGGGTGTTGGTCGACTGCGTCGGTCAGCAAACCGCCCTGGTCGAAGCCGACATAGCCTGGAGGCGCGCCGATCAGTCGCGAGACCGAATGGCGCTCCATGTACTCCGACATGTCGAAACGGGTTAGCTCGATGCCGAGCGCCCGCGCCAATTGGCGCGCGACTTCGGTCTTGCCGACGCCGGTCGGACCGGAGAACAGGTAACTGCCGATGGGCTTTTCAGGCTCACGCAAGCCGGCGCGCGCCAGTTTGATCGCACTCGACAAGGTCTCGATCGCTTTGTCCTGGCCGAAAACCATGGTTTTCAAGTCGCGCTCGAGATTTTGCAGCGCCGTCCGGTCGTCGCGGCTTACCGATTTCGGCGGGATGCGGGCAATCTGGGCGACCACTATCTCGACATCCTTGACCCCAACGGTTTTCTTGCGCCGGGAAGGCGGCACCAGCGTTTGCGCCGCGCCAACCTCGTCGATCACATCGATCGCGCTGTCCGGCAGTTTGCGGTCGCTGATATAACGCGCCGCCAATTCCACGGCCGTGCGGATCGCCTGCTCGGTATAGCGGATGTCGTGATGCTCTTCGTAATACGGCTTGAGGCCGCGCAGGATCTTTACCGCGTCTTCGACCGAAGGCTCGTTGACGTCGATCTTCTGGAACCGTCGCGTCAGGGCGCGGTCTTTCTCGAAATAGTTGCGGTATTCCTTATAGGTCGTCGAACCGATACAGCGCAGCTTGCCGCCGGCCAATGCCGGCTTCAATAGGTTGGAGGCGTCCATCGCGCCGCCAGATGTGGCGCCGGCGCCGATAATCGTATGAATCTCGTCGATGAACAGGATCGCGCCGTCGATAGACTCGATTTCCGACATGACGGCTTTCAGGCGCTCTTCGAAATCGCCTCGGTAGCGGGTACCGGCTAACAACGCCCCCATGTCGAGGGTGTAGATTGTTGCACCGCTAAGAACCTCGGGTACGTTGCCCTCTTCGATGCGTCTCGCCAGGCCTTCGGCGATGGCGGTCTTGCCAACGCCCGGCTCACCGACATAGAGCGGATTGTTCTTCTGCCGCCGGGCCAGGATCTGGATCGTCCGATCGACCTCATGCTCGCGGCCAATCAATGGATCGATGTGGCCGTCCCGGGCTTTTTCATTGAGATTGACGCAATAGGCACTGAGCGCTTCTTTGCCTTTTTTGACCACCGATTCCGAATCGGCGTCCTCATCGATCCCCGACACGGTGCCGTCGGTCTCGTGACCAGGCACCTTGGCGATACCATGGGAGATGTAGTTTACCGCGTCGAGCCGCGTCATCTCCTGTTGCTGCAGGTAGTAGACCGCGTTACTTTCGCGCTCGGAGAAAACCGCCACCAGAACGTTTGCGCCGGTGACTTCTTCGCGGCCGGACGACTGCACGTGAATTGCCGCGCGTTGCAGAACCCGCTGAAAACCGGCCGTGGGCTTGGCCTCTTCCGTCCGGTTGGTGATCAGGCTCGACAGTTCCTCGTCGATGTAATTCGACAAGTCGCGCCGCAGGCCATCGATGTCGACACCGCACGCGCGCAGGACCGAGACCGCATCTTGGTCTTCGGTCAACGCCAACAGCAGATGCTCCAGCGTGGCGTACTCATGATGTCGCTCATTGGCCAACGCCAGTGCGCGGTGAAGTGATTGTTCCAGGTTGCTCGACAACATATTCGGCGCTTACCTTTGCCGACAGGGCTTCAAAAAAGCCGGGCTGAGACATAACAATGCCCGACGGATGTTAATCTTTCTCCAACGTACACTGAAGAGGGTGCTGATTTTCGTGGGCATAGTCAACGACTTGCGTGACTTTGGTTTCCGCAACTTCGTAGGTATAGACGCCGCACACGCCAACGCCCTTCTGGTGAACATGAAGCATTATGCGGAATGCCTCCTCGCTTTGCTTGCTAAAAAACTTCTCGAGAACTCTGACCACAAATTCCTGCGGTGTGTAGTCGTCGTTCAGTAGCAACACCTTATACATGGCGGGCTTTTTTGTCTTCGAGCGGGATTTCGTCGCGGTGCCGGTTTGTCCACTGCCACCACCGCCAATCGCGTCGCCGCCATCGTCGTCATTATGGCTGCTAACATGTTGCGGCATAGTCTGAGGTAGATCCCACATGTTATTGATATCACGACAAGTTGAGAACGCAGACCACCTAAATCGAGAGGCTTAGTTTAGCCAACGCACCGCGCCGGGGAAACGCCCAAATGTATCTTTATTTCCGAAAACCTATGTGAGGTGCCGTTAACCCCACGACAAGACCGTAGCAAGGGTGGAGGACAAAAAAACCCGGCCGGATCGCTCCGACCGGGCCATCAATCGCCCGCGTTGGGGGAGGTATTTACGCGGTGATCGGTTTTGCAAACTTTTCTACGGCAGCGTTAACCTGCTTGCTGATCGGCGCCGAAGCCTGCGTGCTGACCCGCAAGGAGATGTCCTGCAGCTTTGCGCTTTCGGCGATGAAACCGTCGAACGCTAACTTGGCCCACTCGGCCTGCAGATCGAGCGCGTCTTGCACACTCTTCACCGCGAACAGCTTCTGAGCCGTTTCAATGTTCTTCTCCGCGGCCTGCTGCGCGTAAGCGGCAATTTCCTGGCCCAAATGCTCGACGCCCTTGGCGACAACGTTGGACGACGCGATGACGGCTTCGACCGTGTCTTTGTTAAAATCGGCGAGTTCGTCGTAGTTCAGGAAAGCCAACTCGTTGACCTTGTCCAACTGTTCCTTGGTTTTTGCATAGACCTGCTCGTAGCCTTGCGAGAAAGCCTCGGCGCCGGCTTTAGCGGCGGCTTCAAATTTCTTTTGCTGGACGGCAGCGGAGGCCTCGAGGGTCTCGTTGGCTTTGGCGCTACCATTCTTTTTAGCGGTTGTCATGGTTCGATCTCCGTATCGTCGTTATCGCGGTGCAATATGATTAGAAGTAATAATCTCAGTGCCTTACGCGGAATTTTGCCTCTCACCGCTAAAATGCTGCGGTGCAACATAGCGTTAATATCGGAGCTTTCCGTTAGGATGTCAAGAAAAAATGTTGCAGTGCACAATAAATATACTGATCGATGGTAAGCCGTTGTAATATTAGAATTTTCCGTCTTGACCGGAGGGTCAATGGGTCGCGAGCCAGGCCAACGCGCGCCGGGTCCAGGCGCCGTCTGCTGCCGCGCCTTCATAGTGGACCGTGAAATGGGTTTTGTCGGGCAATTCCAGGGTCTTGGCCTCGCCGCCGGCGTCGCCGACTGCGTTGGCGAAGGCCTTACCCTGCTGGATAAGGAACGGATAGTCGTCGCTGCCCCAGGTAATCAGGAACGGCGGCGGCGTTTCCTGCAGCCGATGAACAGGGCTTTCCACCCTGCCCTCGTCGTCGTCGGGTAGGCACGGCGGACGCTCCTCTCCCTGCCAGCCCGCCGGGGTCAGATCATAGACGCCCGATATGGGTAAGCAGCCGCGAATGACGTCGCGCGATACGCCCTCGCGCGCCTGCCAATTTCTGGTTACAGCCAGTTGTGCGGCGTAATGGCCGCCCGAGGAGTGGCCGCTGACGAATATGCGCTGGGCGTCGCCGCCATGGTCCGAGATGTTATTGACCAACCATGCGATAGCGCGGGACACGTCGGCAAAACCGGCGTCGTAGCGATGGGGATAAAGCCGGTGGCCGATACTGGCGAGCGTGACACCCGCCGAGTTGAAAGCGGGCGCCATGAACGCCGCCGATTCCTTGTATCCGTAACTCCAGCGGCCGCCATGGATAAAAGCGAGCACCGAACCGTTGGGCGTCTCGGGCACGAACAGCGCGATATGCTGATAAATATCGTCGCCGTACGCCACGTCGATACCGTCGATGCCATAAGACAGCGCATTGACGACCTGCTGGTAGGCTTGCGACGCCTCGGCGCGCGGCGGCTGCGGCGGATATTGCTCGATTCGCAAGAGCGTCATGACAGTTCCTCTCGACAGATCCCGAAACGCCGGTGGCCCTAGTCAAACGGTTTCGCACAGATGGCGCAAGACCGGCATCGGACAGGAGACGGACGCGATGCTAAGCTTGCAAAGACCACGCTATCTATCCGGTGGAACCATGCCGTGACGCAGAAGATCAGCCCGTCGCAACTCAAACAAATGCTCGCCGATGGCGATGAGTTGGCTCTCCTCGACGTGCGCGAACAAGGCGTGTTCGGACAGGGCCACCTGTTGCTTGCCTCGTGCGCCCCGCTGAGCCAACTGGAGGTATGCATCAGCGATCTGGTGCCGCAACAGCACACACGCATGGTGTTGGTCGACGATGGAGGAAATGGCGGCAGCGGCGACACATTGGCCGATACAGCGGCCGAGCGGCTGCGAAAATGGGGATACGACAATGTCGGTCTGCTCGAAGGCGGGATCGCGGGTTGGCAGGAAGACGGCAACGAAGTGTTTAGCGGCATCAATGTCCCTTCAAAGGCGTTCGGCGAATATATCGAAGTTACCTATGACACCCCGCGGCTTACCGCCGACAAATTAAAACAGCGCCTCGACGCCGGCGAGCCTATCGTCGTGCTCGATTCGCGGCCGTTCGATGAATTCCACCGCATGAGCATTCCCGGCGGCATCGACGCTCCTGGCGCCGAGCTGGTCTATCGCGCCCACGACATGGCGCCCGATCCGGAAATACCGATTGTCGTCAACTGCGCCGGCCGGACACGCAGCATTATCGGCGCACAGTCGTTGATCAATGCCGGCTTTCCCAACCCGATCGCGGCTCTGGAGAACGGCACCATGGGGTGGCACCTCGCCGGTTTTGATGTGGCCCGTGGCGCCACGTCGGTCGCGTCGCTGCCCTCGGCATCCGGATTAGAACACGCCCGCGGAGCGGCAGAACGCGTAGCAACCCGTTTCGGGGTCCGCCGCGTGAGCCGCGAAACGCTAACCGAATGGCGCCAAGATAACGACAAACGCTGTTTGTTCGTCCTCGATGTCCGCTCGCCAAGCGAATACGTCATCGGCCATCTGGCCGGTTCGCGCAACGCGCCGGGTGGCCAACTGGTGCAGGCGACAGACGAGTATATCGGCGTGCGTAACGCGAGGGTCGTGCTGGTCGACGATACCGAAGTCCGCGCCGTCATGACCGCCTCGTGGCTGATCCAAATGGGCTGGCGCGACGTCCACGTTCTTGCTGGAGGGCTGGCAGGCGAAGATTTCACCGCCGAGCCCCACGCCGCCCGCGTTTACGGCGACCCTTGGCAGAACATGATCGACCCGACTGCACTGAGCGAAATGCTCGGCGCCGGAGACGCCGCGATAATCGATCTCGACAGCAGCTTGGTCTATCGTGATGGTCATATTCCTGGCGCCTACTGGTCGGTCCGTGCCCGGCTCGAGGCGCAGATCGACGGTCTGCCGTCCGCGCCGCGCATTGTAGTCACCAGCGGTGACGGACGGGTGGCATCATTGGCCGCCGGCGAAGTTGCGCTTCTTCGACCTGGCGCGGAGGTCCACGCCCTCGCTGGCGGGACCCAAAATTGGAAATTCCGGGGCCTACCGCTAGAGGCCGGCCTCACACATCCGCTCGGCCCCACCGACGACGTTCAATACAAGCCCTACGACCGCGAGGGCGGCGTCGAAGCAGCGATGCAAGATTATCTGAAATGGGAAGTCGCGCTCGTCGAACAAATCGCCCGCGACGGCAGTCTGGTTTTCGACCGCTTCGATTAATCGCGAACCGTCTACAAACGACCGCTCAGATTATCGCCGGTACGATTTATCTGGATCGTAAACACGGCATCGTCGAACCCCTCGACGAACTCGGCCTTGCGGAACGGAACACCGCTCTCGTCGTGCGCCAGCAGGAGCCTTGGAAACTCGAGCGCGTTGATGTTGACCTTCGGATCGAGGAATGCATTTAGCGTAAATTTGCCGGCCGAACACCCGGCGACGATCCAATAGTATTCATTGCTGTCGAGCAGTTGGCCGGCCGATGGCGGCGATGTGGCAATCGCCGCTGCGTAGGCTTCAATGATCGATGCCGCTGTCGGGTTGTCGAGATGCGCCTGGCTTTGGAGAAGTTTCCAGGGACCGAACGGATTGTCGATGGTAAACCGATTGATGAGCCCGCTGCGACCGCGTGCGCGGACCGTCAGGTCGGCCCCGCCGGGCACCGGTGTGAGCTCATAGCCACGGATTTGGAGTTCGTAGATACCATTATAGACAAAACGGTAGTGGTCCGGCCGGCCGGAACGGCAGGCCAACCTGATATCGTCTCCGGCCAGATAGCTGAACCAGGTGAGCGACCGCTCGATAGGATTTGCCGGCGTTCCTTGATACGTCGTGCACGCAGCCACGCCGAGGGTGGCAAAAACAAAAAATAAATTGGGCCATTTCATTGCGAATTTCCGCCAATTTTGCGGTTAACGTAATTATAATTCTCAAATGCTATTTACATAAAACCATGACAACAACTAGAATCCCTTTGATTCGATTAGAACTTTTTGAATAAACGCGGTCGTTGTGTACATGTTGGACTTAGCAATTGGACATTCGAAGCGTGTCGGCGTCAACCGCCGGCGCGCAGGCATATTGCCGCGTCTTGTCGCCGTCTCGACCCTATTTCTCGTTATGTTGTTGGCAAATCCGGCTCAGGCTGGGTACGCGGCGATCGTGATCGACGCCGATTCTGGTCGCATTCTTCACTCGCGCAACGCCAACACACCGAATTTCCCGGCGTCGCTGACCAAGATGATGACTTTGTTTATGACTTTCGAGGCCCTGGAAAGAGGCACACTGTCGCTCCACCAGCATTTGCGCGTGTCCAAGCGCGCGGCCGGACAACCGGCCTCCAAGCTAGGCTTGAAAGAAGGCGAGACGATCACCGTCGACGACGCCATCCGCGCAATGTCGGTTATATCGGCCAACGATGTGGCCACGGTAATTGCCGAGGCGCTTGGCGGTACCGAGGTCAAATTCGCACAAATGATGACCGAGCGGGCTCGTGCGCTGGGTATGACACGGACATCGTTTCGCAACGCATCGGGCCTGCCGAACCGCCGACAAAAGACGACGGCGCGAGATATGTCCATTCTCGCTAGAGCGTTGATCGATGGCTTGCCCGACTACTACGGCTATTTTTCAGTGCCGTCGTTCCAATACAAAGGCAAGAATTACCGCAGTCACAACTCCCTGCTAAAGGACTACGCCGGCACCGACGGCATAAAAACCGGCTATATCCGCGCCTCGGGGTTCAATCTGGTCACTTCGGCTGAACGGGATGGCGTTCGGTTGATCGGTGTTGTCTTTGGCGGTAAGACCGCCAAACGCCGCGATCGGCAGATGCGACGCTTGCTTAACCGCTCGTGGGCGCAGGCGCGAGCCGCGTCGACGTTTGCGGCCAGGCCGATTCCGAAACCCGAGATACCCGGCACCGAGGCCGATGCGACCGCGTATATCAATGCTCCGATCCCGCCGACCGTGCTGCGCAGAACAGCGGCCGAATGGGGCATTCAGATTGGCGCGTTCGAAGGGTACACGGATGCGCATATCGCGGCCGGCAATGTTGCGCAGCACTTGTCCAATCTGCCGGTAACCGCATCGTTAAAAATTCAGCCGGTATCTCGGACACCCGGTACACTATTTCGGGCCCGGTTGATGGGGATGGATGAAATTTCTGCGCGTGCCTCGTGCCGGCAGCTCGTACGTAACGGTCAGGATTGCGTGCTGGTAACGCCGCAAGGCGATGAGTTGGCCAGCCTGCCCACCCGCTAAGCCTACTCTCTAGCTATCACGATCAGAATTATCGGCTGCAAATGTTGGCACCGGGGCGCAACATCGCTATCACCGTTGCGCCGCATAAGCGTACAATCAATTATGAACGCAGGTCATGCCCGATATTTATTTCGAAGATCTCGCTGCTGGACAGGAATACGACCTTGGCAGCCGCACGCTCGACCGCGCCGCCATCGTCGATTTCGCCACAGAATTCGATCCGCAGCCGTTTCATGTCGACGAGGAAGCGGCAGAACAGTCGATTTATGGCGGACTCATCGCCAGCGGTTGGCAGACCTGCGGCGTATATATGCGCTTGTTGTGCGACAGCTTTCTCCTGCAGGTGCACAGCATGGGGTCACCCGGTGTCGACGAACTACGGTGGCTCGGACCGGTCCGGCCTGGCGATACACTGTCGGCAAAACTGCGTATCGACGAGGTTCGCGTTTCCAAGAGTAAGCCCGACCGGGGCATTATCATGACCGCTGGTGAAGTACGTAACCAGGAAGGTGATCTGGTTTTGACCTTAAAGTCGCCGCTGATGGTGCGGCGGCGCCAATGAAACGCACCTTCAGATTTACGCGTTGCTCCCCCGCGCCCTTCGAGACGGAAATATACGTCTGATGGAAAAGCGCCGCCCCACGGTTGCGGAGCGGCGCTCTAAGTACAAACGCTAGGTGATCGCCGGGTGGTTTTAACGTAAATCCTTGCCCGTGGCGTATAGCCTCAAACCGGCGATGCGAACGCATCGCCAGCAGGCATGCGAGATCACCCTCGCGGTAAATCTCTCGCGTTTAGGCAGCTTACCAGGCGTTACCCATCGCCAGAGGATCACCAGTGTCTCGCACGACGGCCTTCGCCGTCACCATTCCGTTAGACATGGGATCACCTCCTTCCAGTTGTTGCTCGAATTTTTACTGTAGACCAGCCCTACGGAGTCTCAAAGCGGTCCA
>JAPUHN010000138.1 GCA_027297685.1 Alphaproteobacteria bacterium
CAACAGTGACGCCCCGGCCGTCGCCCCGATTACCACCCAAACCGTGCCCCACAAGGTACCGAACAGAAAACCGCCAGCGATGGTCAAGACCAAGGCGCCAGGGATCGCGAGCGCGGTCGACGCAGTATAGACGCCCAGAAATACGACAACCGCCAGCACGCCGTAATCGTGCACAAAGGCCATGAGATCCATACGATTGTCGTGCAGGGTCTGCAGCATCAGGTAATGGTCGGCGCCGCTGCCGAAGAACGCCGCTAACCCGGCGGCCAACACCGCGGCCGGCCACCACCGCAGTAGACGGCGCACAAGCGTCGGCCGCGCCTCGCCAGGAGTATGCTTACTTTGGCCGGTGCCGGTGGTCATCCATCCAGTCTAGCGCAACATTGGCGGCCCGCGTATCGTGCCGCGCCACAATACTACAAAACGCCGGTGTACGACCTTCGCCACTACACAAGGAAGACTTGCTCGGTTCCTGGATTCTCGACGAATCGTACGTCGAGGACGAGCGCGGCGCGCGTATGACATTTTCAGACGACCCCCGTTCAATTGACCCTTGGCCCGGTGCCACATAGGGTGCGCCAAATTTGCCGGCGTGCGGCAGCGCCACCGCGAAAATAATCGAATATGAGGAGAGTCCCGCCGATGATCGACTTCCATACCTGGACCACGCCGAACGGCCGCAAGGTGGCCATCATGCTCGAGGAGACCGGGCTTGAATACAAAATGATTCCGATCAATATCGGCAATGACGAGCAGTTCGCGCCAGATTTCCTCAAGATCGCTCCGAACAACAGGATCCCAGCGATCGTCGATCACGACAACAACGACTTTTCATTGATGGAGACGGGCGCAATATTGTTGTATCTGGCGGAAAAGACCGGCCAATTCCTCAATTCCACCGACCGCGACGTCTACTGGCGCACGATGGAATGGTTGATGTGGCAAATGGGTGGGGTCGGCCCGATGTTCGGCCAGGTGCACCACTTCACCAAATACAATGCCGGCAAAGCGCCCTATGCCCAGGAACGCTACGAAAAAGAAGCGCGCCGCCTCTATGGCGTGCTCGACCGGCAGCTCGACGGTCGCGAATACATCGTCGACGATTATTCGATCGCCGACATGGCGGTGTGGCCGTGGACGGCGCGCCATGACTGGCAAGAAATAGATCTCAATGATTATCCCAATGTGCGGCGCTGGTACATGACGATGTTCGACCGGCCGGCGGTTCAGCGCGGCTGGAACATACCCGAAACCGACCAGCCGATTCCGGTGCCGGAATAGGCGCAAACGACGGTACCTCAAGGAGCGGAGCTTAGCGGGAAGCCGCATCTATAATTTTACTGGTGCGCCTTATCGGTGCCACTGTTTTGGATCGCCAATCATCACGCGAGTTGCGTAATCGCAATCCCAAATCTTCTTATGTCGGCTTATATGAGGCGGTTGCTGTCAAGGCGGTTTAATTAGCTGGCGCATTGTGGTTTTCCTTTTCGTTCAGCTGGTGTGCGTTGAGCGGGCCCGGCGATGATGTCCCTGTCTCGTGCGAGGATCGTATCAACTTATATCCGGCAGCTCCGATGCGGCTTGCCACAATGCTGCGTGCAGGGACCATAACAGAACGGGGGATGGGACCAATCTAATGGACAGCACCTTCGCCAAACGGACATACAGTCACAAATCCAACCCGCGCGACGATCGGAACGAAGATCGTCGGGATGATTGGTGACCGCGGAGGCCGAGGTAGCATTGCATTTCGCTGACCGGCGGGCACACGGGCATTTCCCGCAGCAATCATGTAAGACCTCGCAGACCGCAACATGATAAACGACTCGACAAGACCTCACCTCCCGCCCGGTTCGCGCGTTATCGCGCACCGCGGCGGCGCTGCGAACGCTCCGGAGAACACACTCGCCGCTCTGCGAGAGGCAGCGCAAGGCGGGGTGACCTGGGTCGAGGTCGACGTTTCATTGCTCGGCGACGGGACTGCCGTCCTATTCCACGACGACACGCTCGATCGCTGTACCGACGGGAGCGGCAGGCTCGTCGATTGCGCGTTTGCGGACCTCGAGAGACTCGATGCCGGCCGCTGGTTTGCGGCCGATTTCGCCGGCGAGCGGGTGCCTACCCTTGCACAAGCCATCGCGGAAGCCGAGGAGCTTGGACTGTCGTTCAATCTCGAGCTCAAGGTCCACAAGCATGAGAGCGAGGCGCTGGTACGCAGCGTCGTTCGCGTATTCGAGGACAGTCGTTTCCCGCCGGAACGCATTTTCGTATCTTGTCTGGATCACGCCTCCATCGAGCTTCTACACGACCTCCATCCGCCCGTTCCTCGGGGATTGCTCTTCGGAGGACTCACAAGGTGCTGGCAAAGGGCCGTCGAACGATGCCGGGCAACGAGCATCATTGTCGACCATCAGCGCGTCGGTGTCGCGGAGATCGCCGACATTCGGGCCGTCGGCTGCGATGCTTATGTTTACACCGTTAACGAGCCGACACGTGTCGACGCCTTGTGGGGCGCCGGTCTGACCGGCGTGATTACCGACCAACCGCTGAATTTCCTCGCTCGGTGATCCCGGATAGGCTGGTGGCCCGGCTCGACAGACCTTGGCGAATAGGCGAAAGAAATCGCTGATATGCTGGTGCTCGAAGGCAATCGACGCCGCTTATCGAGAGTTCGGCGATGGCCGCATCGACCGCCTGACCGAACCAGAAGCGGTCGACCGATAAGCCAGAACGTAGGTTTGCCAATACGCACGTGGTCCCTCCAGGCTACCGATCGATACTCGATTGCGCTATCATTTTCGGTGCTTGGGAGGAGCCATCTGGAAAATCCCGGTTAACGGCTGTAACTCCATGATGAACGTAGGACAAACGATACCATGCCGATTGCCAACGGACCCTCAATGAACACCCTGATCCCTATGGTGGTCGAGCAGACCAACCGGGGTGAGCGGGCGTACGATATCTATTCGCGCTTGCTGAAAGAGCGGATCGTCTTTTTAACCGGCGCGGTGGTCGACGAGGTTGCCAGCGTGATCTGCGCGCAACTGTTATATCTTGAAGCGGAAAATCCGAAGAAGGACATCGCGTTATATATCAACTCACCCGGTGGCGTGGTAACGGCGGGCTTATCGATCTACGACACCATGCAATACATCCGCCCCGAGGTGACCACCCTGTGCATCGGGCAGGCCGCCTCGTTGGGCTCGTTGCTGTTGTGTGGCGGGGCGGCAGGTAAACGATATTCGCTGCCCAATTCGCGAATCATGGTCCATCAGCCGTCCGGCGGGTTCGAGGGACAGGCGACCGACATCGAGATCCACGCCAAGGAAATTCTGTTGCTCCGCGAAAGATTGAACCAACTTTATGCCACCCATACCGGACAAAATGTCGACGCTATCGCCGAGGCTTTCGAGCGGGACCGCTTCTATCCCGCTGAGGAAGCTAAGGAATTTGGCCTCATCGACGAGGTCGTCGATAAGCGTCCCGCGATCGCTTCCGATAACGAAGATGACGGTGGCGAGGTCACCGACGAGGACGGTTGAACACCAACCCCCTCCCGGCGCTGGGATGTCTGCTTTCCGGGTAATGCGGACGTCGCAAACACGACCCATGTAGGAAGGAGCGCCGTCACGCCGACTAAAACCTTCCGTGATTCGGACGATATATCGACGCGCGCCGCGTACCACCGTTTTGATCGCGGGTACCGGTATTCAGCCGGCCCGGTCGCGGGTCAGGCGCATGGAAAACGAATACCGATTTTCCGGGTTAACACTGACGGTATATTCGAACACCTGGATGTCCTCGCCGATCAAACGCCGGCGGAGGCCTACGGGGACGGAAGACCTGTGGATATGGGTGGATAAGCCAAGCAGCTTGCCCACATACCCACAGGCTCAACAGCAGCAGGATATGTCAAACAGGGTTATGGCAGCATGATCAAGAACAGGAATACACAGCGCAATTCCGGCGGTTACCTGTTTCGGACCACTATGACGGTGGTAGGGCCCATTCTTCATAGGCCACCATGCGCTGATCCGATCCTTCCTCTCGCAAGGACACCAACGCTTGATATTCGTCCGAGTTGTGCCAGGAATCGAGCATTTCCATAGTTTCGAATTCAATTACAAACACCATCTGATGGCCGTCGTTTTCACCATTTAGCATTTTAGGCTGGGCACCAATTGCGACCGGTCTTGCGCCGTATTTGGCACTCACGGATCGGGTGTTTGCAAGGTAACTTTCAAATTTCTCTTTGTCGGTCACAGTCACTTGTGAAATCATATAAGCTGACATTAGATTCTCCTTTCAAGGATTTAATTCGCGATTGTCAGTCGCAACAGGGTCGAAGATTGGCGAGAAACAGCCCCTTGCCATTCCTGTGACTAACCGCAAGACTGAATTAATACTTTATTTTATAAATTGTCAACTTTATAAAATAAAGCAACTGTTTTGTGAGGACAAATTACCAATCCACGCAGCTACAATCTGCTTTGCCCTATTTCGCGGGCGCTGGATCACGTTGGTGATCGCTGGACACTGCTGATCCTGCGCGATCTCCACGCAGGCCCGGCGCGTTTCAAGGACCTGCAGACAGGCCTCAAAGGCATTGCATCCAACCTGCTGTCGGATCGGTTGCATGCACTTGAGGCGAACGGGCTGGTTCAGAAAAACCAGTCTGATTATGACGTGTCCTTGTATTCGCTGACCCCACAGGGTGAAAAAACAGATCAACTGTTGTTCGAGCTTGCGCGATTTGGCCGGCAGATGCCGCACCCATCAAAAATCCAAAAACCCGGCAATCTCAGAACCATAGCGGTTTCGCTTGGAACAGCATGCAAAAGGGCAGTTGGCCCTGATCACAATTTTGCGGCGACGCTGTTGATCGACGGGGAAGCGTATCGGCTGACGGCCCGCGACGGTGATGCTCAAATTCGCGCAGGCGCGGCCGAAAATGCGGATGTAGTCATGACAACTTCCTATGAACCAATTATGGCGCTAGCCGACGGTGAAATAGCACGGGACGAATTCGTTTCAAACCATGTAGCGCTCGAGGTTATAACGCCCGGCAAAGAAAACGAGTTTTTTGATTTGTTGATGCGTGCCATCCGGGAATTTGACTGAAATTGTTCTGTGCGTGCGACCCATGGAGGAAGGAGCGCCGTCACGCCGACTAATACCAAATCTCGTTAATCCGTCCCCATGAAATGGGTTCGTATTAACGAGATTTGGTATTAACCTCTACGTCTTGTCGAGTATCTCACGGGCGCCGCTCGCCGAAGTTATTCGCGGCGTGAATCCCTTCATAATTTTGCTCTTGGGGTTGCTGATACTTGTCACCTTCGTGCCCGAGATTTCGACTTGGCTACCGAATTTGGTGTTTGAATAGCGTTGTACCGATCAAGAGCAACTTCCGGCTAGATTGAACAATTCTGGCGGACCGATTTGGGTCAAGGTCGCAACATGCCTTTTGGGGGTTCGGCGAACGTCCTACGGCCGAGCCGAAGCCTGCCGGTAATGGCGCGGAGGTGCCCGGCGCGCACCGACGAGGACAGCGACCGCGTTCGGAACTTGACACCAACGAACCAGAAATCGGTCTAGATCGGCCGTTACCGAACCGTCACTTCGACGCGTCGGTTTTGAGGTTCGACAACACCGTCTGGCGTGGCAGCTATCGGATTATTCTCGCCTAGCGCGGTTATCCGCACCGCTTCGGTGTTGTCCACTTTCTCAATTATTCTCTGCCGGATTTCATTGGCCCGCCGCAGCGACAACGCGTCATTGTACTCGTCAGTACCGGAACGGTCGGCATGACCAACGATATCGACCTCGGCCGCCGGATGCCTGGCAATCGCTTCTAGAATATGAGGTATATGGGCGGATGACGTCTCGGTTAGATCGGAAGATCGAAGTTCGAAGAATATAATAAAGCGTTCCGGCGGGACCGGCTGTGCTCTGATGGCCGCACCGAAAGTCTTTTCAACCGAAGCCTGCTCCAACTCGAACGCCGGTGCCGGCATATCGCCGGATTTGTTCGCCGTGGTTGCAGAGCGCGCAGTGCTCAAAGTTTGCGTGCCCGATCTGGTTGTAAAGTCTATTTCACCAATGTCACCATTCAGGTCAGGCAACAGAACGACCAGCGTTCGCGGTTTCGTCGTTTCCAATTTTTCTATTTCCGCCAAGAACGCCGTACGGCAACTCGAAATGTCGTCGTCTTGAAAATTCTCTTCGCGTTCCTGCATCCAACAATCGAACGCGGCTTGCGCGCGAGCCGACTCGGCAGGCTGCTTCCACCGGCGGCTACTCGACAACGCAATTATCAATCGCCGGCGTGCATCCGTAAGCTCTGCAAGCGAATCAGCCGGCAAATCGCGGGCGACAATACTTGTGGGCTCTCTGTAGCGGCCGCGCGACAGCCGACGCGCGCGGTTTAGGAAGAAAGTCGTGTCGTTCCAATCCGCCTCGGCGCGTTCAACCGCACCCAGCCGAATATACTCGTCGAACAACGCAGCCTCAAACTCTCCCCTGGGTCTGGGAAGATTTTTGACTTCCTCAACATCCCAGTCTCCAGCCAAAAATCGGAAGTTGTCGAAGAGGGCCGATCCGGTCGGTGGAAATTCCTGCGGGCTGCACGCCGCCAAGAACAGCACAAATGAAAGACGCCAAGTTGCGGATTTAATTTTTAGCACGAGTTTGCATGTCCATTAGCGAAGGATGACCCACGGGAAATAGAGTTTCGTTTCAGCGAAAGTGAAGTAGTCGAATTACGGTGACGGCCTGCCAACTTCGACCAGAAACCGCGTGCTGCGGACCGCTATGGTGCCGGTCGGAATGTTGATCTTGACGGCGTCGGGAGACAATTTTGCAATTTTCCCGGATATGAACTGAAGCGTGCCTTTCGCTATATTCGCGGTAAACGACACATTGTTGGCGTTGGGGTCGAATACGTACTTGTCGACCACGATCTCCGTGTTGGGCCCGACCGAGAACATGGTGCTGTCGGTGAAAGTCACGCCGATCGATCCGTCCGCCCCTGTAAGAACCACATCGTTTTGATGGATGGGATGACCAACCGTTGCAGCCTGTGGCCTGCCAGAGCGAATTATTTTAGCATCGCCAGACCGGCACCAAACTTACGCAAATAGGCTCTACGGACCCGGCCTGGGCCGGTTCGATCCAAGCGGAGCAACCTAACTGAGCCGCGGGTCGGTCAGATCGAAGAGCCGCTGCGCTGCTTTGCGGGCCAATTTAAGGGTTAGGACCCGCCGCCTGCTGGCATGTATCGGCACGACCTCGGCGGCGCGTATCTCATCGGCTCCCCAACTGTCCGCCACCAATATTCCGCAGGTTACAGGCAGCAGCTCCAGGGGGAAGTCACGTGGCGTTGCGAAAAACAGCTGATCGCAAAATTCTTTGTATTCGGGCCACTTTTGGTCGGCTTTCAAGTCCGCAATGCTGGTTTTCACCTCGACGATGACCACACTGCCATCGCGTCCCAGTCCGATAACGTCCGCCCGCCGGCCATTTTTCAGCGTGAATTCGGTCAGCACGCTGAATCCCAGGCTGGACAGGTAGCGGCACACGCCCCGCGTTACTTGGCGCGTCATGTCGGGTGTCGTCACCGAGGCTTCAGCGTGATCGGCCATCGCCCTCATTTATACAGAATGGGGGCGCCAGGCGGAAATCGCCGTCGCGTATCCGAGTTAGCAATTCCAACCGGTCAGGCGGCTTGCGGCACCGATCCTGAGGCGAGCAGCGTCAGAAAGGCCTCGAGACGCCGAGGCCCTGCAGCTTCGGCGGTCGCTGTGACAAGGGCGCCATCTGTCACCAACGATTCCGAGTCGATGGCTTCAGCGCCGTCGCGGGTCAGGTCGCTCCGCAGCGCCTCCGGGGCGGCGATGCGCCTTCCGGCAGCCACATCGGCGGCTATCAATAGGCGGATCGCATCGTTGATGGCGAGAACCGGCTTGCCACTCTCGATAGCGGCCTTCACCAGCCGCTTGGCGTGGGCATTCTCCGTTAAGCTGTCGGCAGAGTTGGGGCCGTCAAGGAGGATGAGCCCGCAGTAATCTGCCGAAATCACATCGGCCAATTTCTCATCGGCCATGAAGTGGTGTCCCCAGGATTCCTCGTGCCAGCCTTGAACCAATGCACCTTCCGGAGAGATGACATGATAGGGCAAGTTGGCGGCAATTAACGCTTTTTGGGTATTGGTCAAGGATTGCTCGATAAACCCAGCGGCCGCGACAATAGCGATTGGTAGATTTTTTTCTGGCATGATAAACTCCTCAATGTTGCGGCCTCCGGCATAAATTATTGCGGCGCGACGCCTTCACAATCGACGGGTCGCAATCACCAACGGTTATGCAGCGCACATCCGTTTATACCGGTAGGGAATGTCTTCGGTGGCCGGAATGTAGGTAGCCGCCGGTGACCTGTCAATCAAGTCTGGCAACCCTGTGCGGTTTCGCCGCAAAACCAGAAGCAGTACCCAGATCGATCAGTCGGCTTCGACCGCTATCTCGACGCTATTGGCCCGTTTCGCGGGCGCGTCTTCGGCGCCTGACTTGTTGATTTCACCGGACAGCTCCCCGCCCGCAACAACTTCGATGCGGCCATAGAGCACCTTGCCGGAGACCGACCCCCCGTTTTCGATCCGCAACAATCCGGATACCGAAAGATCGCCTTCGAAACTCCCTTGAATTTCGGCCGATTCGACCCGCGCCGTCCCCTTAAACACGCCGCGTTGCGATATTTCCAAGGCTTCGCCATCCAAAGTCGCGTCAATGTTTCCTTCAACCACCAGGGCGGCGCAGTTGCTGATTTCGCCCTTGAGCTGGATGCCGGGACCGACCGTCATTCGGCTTCCCTGGGCAAGCGATGATGATAGTCCATCGCCGTCGCGCCCATCGCGCCGCACTGGCGGAATTTCAGGCAAGGTGCGGGAAGGCAGGGAAGGGAGGGAAGGGAGAGGAATCGTAGTTTTTTCGCCGTCGCTCATAGACATGTCACCATCCACTCCTGTGCAAGCGGCACGATAACGCCGCCCGGTTTATTATCCTGCACCATTACCGGTCTAGCCCGGGGTACATTTCTGATCGGCCCCATTCTAACCCATTTCCGATCCTGTTGGGCAATGCCAAAGGAAGAAATTCGGCTGATTGAACGCCACTGATGGACCATTGTTCGCACAATCTCGTGGCACGATTATGGCAATCGGCGGCAAACTAGTATGGCACATCGGTCAGTCCGCCGACGTGCGAAGGCGTTGTTCGGCTTCAAACATGTAGCCTCGATCGATCGCCACGGCGTCGCGGCGGGTCGACAGCAAGAGCTGAAACACCATATTGGAGCCATTTAAAAATCCCAGTTCGACGGCAGCCAAGTAAAATTCCCACATGCGGCAGAACCGCTCGTCGTAAAGCGCCACCGCCTCATCGCGGCGCTTGGCGAAGCGCTGCCGCCAATGCCGAATCGTGTAGTAGTAATGGAGACGTAATATCTCCATATCGGCGACCCAAATTCCTTGGCGCTCTGCTGCCGCGAACACCTCTGAGAGCGCCGGGACGTAGCCGCCGGGAAAAATATACTTGCGAATAAACGGCCCGGTCGTCCCGGGCCGGGTCATCCGTCCGATCGAATGAACGAACGCGAAACCGTCGGGCGTCAATAGGCTGCGAATTTTCGCGAAGTATTCGTCGATGTGGCCGATGCCAACATGTTCCATCATGCCGATCGAGACCACGCGATCGAAGCTGCCCTCCACTTCGCGGTAATCTTTCAAAACGAAGCGGACCCGGTCGCCGACCCCCGCTTCGCCCGCACGCTGTTCGGCGACGCGTATCTGTTCGGGCGAAACGTTGATCGACACCACTTCGGCCCCCGCCTTGGCAAGTTCGATCGCAAAGGCGCCCCAGCCGCCGCCGATCTCGCAGACCGACATACCTGGTTCCAGCGCGAGCTTTGCGATAGCGCGCGTGAGCTTGGCCTTTTGGGCGACCTCGAGGCTGTCATCGGGTGAGCGGAAAAAACCGCAGCTGTAGTTTAGATCTTCATCGAGAAACAGCCGGTATAAATCGCTCGACAAATCGTAATGATGGCGTGCCTGGCGCTTTGCCCGTTCCACGTCGTTGGCTTGATGGCGTCGGCGCGCCGCCCGCCATAGCCGTCGCTGCAGGCTCTGTACCGGATGGGCGCCCAGGGACGGGCGGTTGATCGAGAATAGATAGAGCAGATCGTAGATCGTCGATCCTTCCTCGAATGTCAGCGTGCCGTCCATATAGGCTTCCGCCGCCGCCAATTCGGGGTTGAAAAACAGTTTCCTATGCAAGGCGCGGTCATGCAGGCGAAACGTTACCTGCGCCGTCTCGTCGTCGTCGCCAAACTCATGAAGCTTGCCTCTAGCGTCGAAAAGTTTTAACCGGCCGCGTTGCACGAACCCTTTGAGAAGGTTTGCCAAAAGTAACATCGAAAGCGCCTCTGTTCCCCAGGGGACAACCTTATCGCCCGCTGGTTTCGGGCGAAAGAGCGGTGGGACGTGCGCAATTGCCGCCGATGCGCAATACCGATGCACGGCTGGATCCTGTTCTCGCTCGCGCTATTTGGGATCCGCCGGCGGTGCAAAACAGAGCTCTTTCACAACGGTTTTGGTTATGCGTGCGCACAGTTCCGCAGCGCCATCGAATTCGACGACCTGCGTCAGGAAGCACCCATCGCGCACGACAGCGAGTTGTACCTGCTCGCACAGTTGTGGCGAGCGGGTGGCGGCGGCAACACCGGCGATACAGGAATCGCGCAACAACAGCATCCGGTTATTGCGGATAGGAATGCGCTCGCACGGCGCTGGATCGGCGCTGCGTTCGGCGTAGAGGGAAATGCAGTTGAAACGCACGGCAAAGTCGTAGGCGCCATCGCACAGCCCCACATCGCCTGCTGACTGCGCCGCGTCGATGAAACAGCGTATTTGATTGGGGAGGGGGCCGGATTCGCTGCATCCGGCGGCGGCGGCCTGACCTTGTGATGTTTGCGCAGTTGCCGACGCACTCGCCGCCGCCGCGACCAGCCCCAAGGCAACCGCAATAATTACGCGCTGCATTCCGGAATTCCGTCGTACTGCATTGTATTGATGCCGTTAGTTCATAAATACGGCCAGTTTACGATACCTGCCCGCGCTGTTCCCAATCACGAATAGGGGTGTTTGGAAGCCATCGAAAGAAATTTTTACGCACCGAGTGATCTCCGTCACTTTGGCCAGCCATTCCAGCGCCCATTTTCAAGATACACCCGAGAGTTGCGACTGGAAGGGATGAAACGATGGATAAGACGACCAACAATTATCACGCAGAGATCTGGCCCGCGAACCTAAATGTCAGCGCCGCCTCTTTTGCAGTTTGGGCCCTAATTCTGACATTCATCGCCGCGTTTTAAAGCAATATCCAGCCTACGCCTCCAGGCGGTAAACGCGCGCTGCCGTGTCATGATAGAGCATTGCCTTTTCATCGTCTGAATAGCCACCGGTCAGCCTTTTGAACGAATTCCACAAAACGCCATAGCCACAACTCAGCTTATCGACGGGAAAGTTCGATTCAAACATGCAGCGGTCGGCGCCGAATCGCTCGATTGTGTACTCGTAATAGGGTCGCGTCGCCGCCATAAGCGCGTCGCTGGCCGGTGGCTTCGCCTTTTCGTGCCAGGCGAACCCATTGATCTCCATATTGAGGCCGCCGAGCTTGGCCACAACGTTTGGACACGCCGCCAGCTCGGCCACATCGGCCTGCCATTTCGTGAATATTTCCTCTTGCTTGCCCGCATAGGGCCCGACGCCGAGCGGCCCGCCGAAATGGTTGAGGATAATCGTTGTGTCGGGAAAAGCGCGGGCGAGGTCGGTCAGCTCGGGTATTTGCGGATGATATAGCCAGGCTTCGTAGCTCAGGCCGAAATGCGCCAAATGGGCGAAACCGGCGCGGTAGGTGTCGTCGACAAGCAGGTGCGGGGGCCGTTTGCCGCGAATGACCGGCACATCGTCGCTGGCATCCCACGGCACGCTGTGGCGAATGCCGCGAAAACGGCCGCCGCCCGCCGCGATCTGCGCTTCCAGCACCGGCACCACATCGTCGCCCAGCAACAGATTGGCGTGCCCGACAATGCCGGCGGCAATTCGGGTTGCGCCATAACGGCCCGACGCGCTCATGGCGGCGATGCCGTTGACGAATTCGGTCTCGCCGACCGGCCGCATGGCCTCTGGCCCCTCGGACCTGTACATGGCGCCGCACTCGATAAAGACCGTCGAGACAATGTTGTGGCCGCTATTGGTATCGGCCAGCACATCGTCGAGCAGATAGCGGGGTTCCACCTGGTCCTCGCGAAATTCCCACAAATGGTGATGCGGATCGCAGATCGGTAGGTCGGGCTCGAGCGCCTCTTCCTCCGTGAGCGCAAGCCAGGCGGCGTTATTTCCCATCTAAAATCCCTCCCCAACCGGCGGGCTGACGTCCGCCCATTAAAGCACGGGCGCAGGTAATGGCGAGGCTTTTCCTTTGCCGCTTAGTGTCTGCTTTCGGGGTTAAACCGGTCGTTACAGACGGCCCGCGCCTCTGCTGCGACTAGTCCGCTGTCACGATCGGCCGCACGAACTGCAGCGCAAGATCCCAGGGAAAGTGAATCCAGGTGTCCTGGCTGACTTCGGTGACAAACGTATCGACCATCGGCCGGCCCGCCGGCTTGGCGTAGACGGTGGCGAAATGGGCGTTTGGCAGCGTATCGCGCACCAGCTTGGCGGTTCTTCCAGTGTCCACCAGATCGTCGACGATCAGCGTACCCGTGCCGTCTCCGGGCACTTCCTTGAGCACCGTAATACTGCCTTGGTTCTGGTGGTCGTACGACGAGACGCAGAACGTATCGACCAGCCGCACTTCAAGTTCTCGGGCGACGATGGCGGCCGGCACCAGCCCGCCGCGCGTGATCGCGACGATTTGTGTCCACGGTCCTTTTTCCGATAACCGCCAGGCGAGCGCCTTGGCGTCACGGTGAAGTTGTTCCCAGGAAACCGGGAAGTCGTGTTGCGGTTCAACAGCCATGTGAATACCCCCGACACTTGTCTTGCGGCTAGAGTGAATTGAGACACCATTAAACCGGGTGCCATCGGTCATGGCAAACTGCCGGCTCAGAATATAATGTAAGTACCAGGAGGATTTTAATGACCGCTAAGAAACTTGACGCCGCCGCGGCCGGAATGCCGGTTCATACTGTTTCGCAGGCGAGCATCGGCAGCGACGTCGATGTGTTTTCCCTGTCGAGCCATGCGCGGGCGCGCGAGGCGATGGAATTCGGCCTGATCGCGAGCGATCCCGGGTTCAATATCTTTGTTGTCGGCGAGAACCGCAGCGGCCGCATGACGACGACTTTGTCGTTCTTGCGCGAGGCGGTGGCCGATCAGGAAAAGCCCGGCGACTGGGTCTATCTGAACAATTTCCGGCTTTCCAACGAACCGATCGCGGCGCAACTGCCGGCGGGTGTTGGCCGGTCCCTACGCGATGCGGTGTCGACGCTTATACCGCAGCTTCGCGATGCGTTCGCCCAAGCATTTAAGCGCGAGGAGTACCAGCAGCGGGTGCAGGAAGAATCCGAACAAATGCGCGCCGGCGTTAACACCGAAATCGAGAGCGTCCGCAAGGAAGCGAAGGGCCAGGGACTGTCGATCGTACAGTCGCCCCAGGGGCTGATGGTGGTTTCGTTGGGCGAGGACAACAAGCCGCGCGATGTCAACCAACTGCCTGATGCCGAGCGCCTCGCCATCGAAGCGGCGGCGAAGCAGATTAACGACAAATTGACCGAGATTAACCGCGGTGCTGTGCGCCAACAGTCGCAATTCGTCGAGCGAATGCGTGACTTCAACCGCCAAGTCGCCGAAGCGGCGACCGACGGTTTGCTCGACGAATTCTCCGCTCAGTTCAGCGAATATCCCAGCCTCAACCGGTGGGTCGTCGCGTTTCGCGTCGATATTCTGGAAAAGTATACGACGTTTCTGGCTTCGCCCGGCGAAGGCGCTGGCGGTGGCCCCATGCCGCAACCGCCGGTCGAACGGCCCGAGGATCGCTATGCCGTCAACCTGTTTGTCGACAATAGCGCCACCACCCAACCGCCCGTTGTTCTCGAATCCAACCCGACCTATACCAACATCTTTGGCCGCATCGAGTACCGCCAAATCGGCGGCATGCTGCAGACCGATTTCTCCCTCATCCGGCCCGGCGCGCTGCACCAGGCGAATGGCGGCATACTGGTTCTGCGGGCCGAGGCCCTGGCCGCTAACGGGGATAGCTGGCTCGCGCTCAAAGGCGCGCTGCGCGACGGCCAGATCCGGGTCGAGGAGAGGCACCGCGCCGGCGGTGTGCCGATCGCCGGTGCGCCGAAACCACAACCGATCCCACTCGACGTGAAGGTCGTCATCGTCGGGGCGCCGAAATGGTATTACACGTTCTTCTCGGTCGACCCCGAGTTTCAGGCCTATTTCAAGGTGAAGGCGGAGATCGATCCGGACCTCGAGGCGACGGAGCAGAGCGCATCCTGTTATGCCACCCTCATCCAAGGCTTCGCCGCCCGCCACGACGGCGCGAGCTGCCAGGCCGATGCCCTGCAGTACCTGCTGGGTTACGCCTCGCGGTTGGCCTTCGACCGCACCAAGCTGACGGCACAGTTCGAGTTGATCGAGGATATTGTCAACGAAGCCGCCTATTTGACCGAGGGCGGCAAGGGCAGCCCGATCAGCCGCGCAGCGGTCGTGGCGGCCCGCAACAACCGGCGCAACCGCAATGCCCGCATCGAGGACCGCATCCACGAAGGCATCCGGCGCGGCACGGTAATGATTGCCACCGAAGGCGCCGTTGTCGGTCAGATTAATGGCCTGACGGTGCGCGATCTGGGCGACCACGCGTTTGGTGCGCCGGCACGGGTGACCGCGCGCACGTCGATCGGCCGGCACGGCGTCACCAACATCGAGCGCGAGACGCTGCTCGGCGGCCCGATCCAACAGAAGGGCGCGATGGTGATCCAGGGGTTCCTCGCCGGGCTGTTTGCCCGCCGGGTGCCAATGTCGTTCAACGCCTCGATCACATTCGAGCAGAGCTATGGCGGTGTCGAAGGCGACAGCGCATCGCTGGCCGAGGCGCTGTCGATTCTGTCCGACCTATCGGGCGTGCCGCTACGCCAGGACCTTGCGGTAACTGGCTCGGTCAACCAGCGCGGCAAAGTTCAGGCAATCGGTGGATTGACCCACAAGGCCGAGGGTTTTTATCGTACTTGTGTCGAGACCGGCGGGCTTACCGGCACCCAAGGTGTGGTGTTTCCCGCATCGAACGAGCCGAGCCTGGTGCTCGACGACGATATTATCGAGGACGTGGCGGCCGGGCGGTTCCACGTTTGGTCGGTCGAAACGGTCGCCGATGGTCTGGAGTTATTTACCGGCGAGACCGCCGGGGTCGCCGACGCCAACGGCGATTATCCGCCGGAATCGATTTACGGGCGGATCGCCGAGCGGTTGGTCGAATACAACCGCATTCTCGAAAACCGCTCCGATCACAGTGATTAACGAGACTTAGTATAATTCAAGGTGCCGGAAACACCCAAAGCCCTTCGCCCTAGGGGAGAGGGGTTGATCCAGTGAATTAACGCGCCCTAACGGACGTAGACGTGAACTTCGCTCGACGTCGTCTCGCTACTCGACGTCGCGCTAAGCGAAATGCGGTCGGTCGGTAAGCCCATCGCCGTGAGGTTGCGCAATACCCGCTCGGCGTTGCGCCGCGCGGTATTGGCGTTGAGCGCCACTTGCGCCGGCGTGCCCTGCTGAGGCACTACCGATACCAGATCGAAGACCGCTGATGGGCGCCGGTTGAGCGCTTCGCTGACGGCGGTGAACAGCGGCTCTTCGTAGGGCACGTCTTCACGGTCGAAGCGAATGACAACGAGGGGCCTCCGGTTCGCCAGATTGCCGACGCGTGCGGGTTGGCTGGCCACGCCGCCGGCAGATGCAAACGCGCGGTTGGCGAGGCTGGTGCCGAACAATTCGCCGTTCTTCACGGCCAAGCTCAACACCGTCAAATTGGCCCGCTCCCGCCCGACATAGTTGGTCTGCCGGGAAATATCTTCGTTCAGCTCGTTGAGCAGCCGGTCGATCAGCACCACGGTTCGATTGGTGTCGTCCTCGAGAATTGTGAGTTGGGCGTGGTCGGCGTCGACGGCGCCCGATAACCCGAAGGTAGCTTGTACCGATTCGAGGATAAACGACGCCAGCGAACTGTCGTTGGCGACCTTGTTCGCCAGATTGTTCATCTGGCCGATATTGTTCGAAATTTGATCCAACGTCACCTGGGCGCCGTTCCAGGCGCGAACCAAATTCGGATTTCCTGGCGTCGTACCGACCTGGAGTTTCGCCTGAATACCGGCAACCAGTTGCTGGTACTGGTTTGCATTGCCGATCGAGCCCTGGCGCAGGCCCTGCAATTCGACGTTGTCGGTGCCCACGCTCCGCTGCATCTCGATCAAATCGTTGCGCAAGCGCTCGACGCGCCGGCCAATGGCCGTGCCCGTCACCTCACCCGGCGTGACGCCGGCTGGCACGAAACGCGTATCGCCGAGTCGCGGCGGTCCGCCGGAGAGGGTTGGCTGGGGATTTCTTTCCGCCGCGCTGGCCGGAATCGCGATCTGTTCTCTTGCGGCTGGTTTATCGGCGGGATCTTCGCCGGTCAGTGTTGGAATAAGCGACTCGTCGATAAAATCGCAACCGGCCAGCAACACCACTGCACCAACGATGGTGGCCCACGTTCGTTTGCCAGACATTAACTCTCTTGCCCCTCAGTAACGGATCTTGCTTGCGGTCCCGACCACGCTAGGCTACCGCCCGAAAATTTAAGCAACCCCAGATATTTGCGCGCGATGTTAACCATGTCCAAGACTCGCGGCAAGGTGCTTTACCGCGCATTTTCGACGATTCAATATTTTTTGGCGACCCGGTGCGGACGCTGCGGCATGCGCTTGCTATCGATCGGGCTTTTGATTAACTTCGCGCGCGCTGCTAGGCCGGTTGTTCGTTGTTGTCGCCGAACCGGCCTTACGCAGTCTCACATAAGCGCCCGTAGCTCAATTGGATAGAGCGTCTGACTACGGATCAGGAGGTTGCAGGTTCGAGTCCTGCCGGGCGTGCTCGCAATTGCAATTCTCGCAGGCAGTTAGCTCTTCCACGCTTGGTGAGCCCTTTCTGGGGCCCGTGAACTTTTCCTGAACTTTGCGGCGCATGGGTGTAGCCCCATATCTGACAGGACATGGAAGCTGCTTGGGTTGGCTGGGGCCTTCGAGGTTGGGCTGCGTGGCTCGCCTGATGGGGGCCGGTGAGGCGGCAGCTAGTAGATAGTTAGGCAGCGGACAGTAGCAGATCTCTCTGAAGGCGGAGGGAGAGGTGGTCAATCCGTCATCGACCTAGCGTATCGCCGTTGAGCGTCCACGCCACGCTAACAACTT
>JAPUHN010000139.1 GCA_027297685.1 Alphaproteobacteria bacterium
AATCTGGTCGGATACTGCTCTACAGCAGTATCGAGCGAGCCGATCCCGCGTTGACGGCGAGGGCGGGAAAATGGTTTGCTGAAACCCAACAAAGAAAGCGCGAATGGCAGCCTTATCGCGCACGAAATCTACCGGGGGAAATTATACCGTGACCACACCTTTGGAAGGCTCACGACTGGAGCGCGTTGAACGGGAAGATTGTCCTGCCGAATGTCTGGACGCCTACGACGAAATTCTGCGCACCCGCGGTTTCGATATTATGCCCAACGTGTTCGCCTTGCTGGCCAATAGCCCTGGCGCCCTGTCCGTGGTGCCGCCGGTCGGCGCTTACGTGCGCTACGAAACCGATTTCGACGACGTGTTGCGCGAGTTGGTGATCATGACCGTGGCCCAGGAATTGCGCTGCGAATACGAATGGAAGCACCACTGGCGGATCGCCGAACGGGTTGGCGCAACTGAGGACCAGCTGAAGAAAATCGGCACGCCGGAACTCGAAGCCGAACCGGCGCCGGTCGGGCCGGCGGTCACGTTTGCCCGGCTGCTGACCCACAACGAGCCGATCGGCGACGATATTGTCGATGCCCTGAAAGAGCAATTCGGTGTTCGCGGTTTCGTCGATCTAACGATCATGGCCGGCTACTACGGCATGCTGGCGCGTTTCATCAACACCGTCCGAATCCCCGTCGAAGCCAGTTATGACGACATCAGTTTCAACACGATAGCCTAGATTTAATATAGCCTGGCGCTATAGGCGGTATCGGGAGTTAATATTTGGATTGATGAGCGTCAGACACTAGCATCGGCGCTGCAAATATTTGGCCGCATTTCGCCAAAGGCCAATAAGGAGGAAGCCCATGGTCAAGGTCATTGTCCAGATGTATCCGGTGCTGCGCGCCGAGAGTCCCGAGGAGCGTAAGGAACTCAGGCCAATCGGGCGCAACAAGGAGCGCTTCCAGGAAGCCATGGACGGCATGCCCGACATCATCCACGCGCTCGACGATATGGGGGTGTGGGGCGTCTCGTCGATCGAGCATCACTTCCATTCTGAAGGCTACGAAGTTGGCCCGTCGATCGGCATGAACACCGGCTACTGGGCCGGCCTGTCGAAGCGGCTAAACATCGGCAGTCTGGGCTATGTCATGTCGGTCGACGATCCCATCCGCGTCGCCGAGGAAACCGCAACCCTCGACCACATCACCAAGGGGCGCTGCTTCGTCGGTTTTGCGCGCGGCTACCAGGCGCGTTGGACCAACGTGCTGGGGCAGAAGCTGGGTAGCGTCGCCACCATGTCGGACAAAAGCGAGGATGACGAGCGCAACCGGAAGCTTTTCGAGGAACAGGTCGATCTCGTGTTGAAGGCCTGGAAGGAAGAGGCCTTCGACTACAAGAGCGATCTTTGGGAATATCCCTATCCCCATGACAAGGGTGTCGAAGGTTGGTTCATGGGCGATGTCACTCGGCAAATGGGCGCCCCCGGCGAGATGGACGAAGACGGTAATTTGCGCAAGATTTGTGTCGTGCCGGCGCCCTATACCGATCCCCATCCGAAAATTTTCATCGCCAGTAACGCCAGCATCGAGACTGTCGAATATGCCGGCGAGCGCGGTTTCGTGCCGTCTTATTTCTCCAGCATCGGCCGCTGCTCCCACTACGGGCCGCGGTATACCGAGATCGCCAACCAGAACGGCTTCAATTTCGCGCCGGGCCAGAACCAGGCGATCTGTCGGTGGCCCCATATCGGCGACACGACGGAAGCGGGCGAACAAATGGCGCTCGACTGGTCGGGCGACATCTTCCAGCACTTCTACGGCCCGCTGTTTCCCGAATGGGAAGACAAGGCCGCGGACGCCAAAGATCCGAAGAAACTGCTCAATCTGATGGACGACACCGGACTGTTCCAGTACGGCACGGTTTCGGAGGTGCGCGACTACTATATCGACCAGTGGAAGCAGCTGCCGGCGGAATATTTCATCTTGATCTCGCATTATGCCCAGACGCCCAAGCAGGACTTTATCGACAACGTCAAGATCTTCATGGATGAGGTGAAACCGGCCCTCGATGAGCTGACCGACTATCCGGAAATCGAACAAGCCGCCGAGTAAACTTCGGCGCAAACGCCAAGAGCGGGTGGCAGCGACAAACTGCCGCCCGTTTTCAATTTGATCACCGCCACTCCATTCTGCCGTGCTTCGACAAGCTCAGCACGAAGACCTCATCTTGAACCAGTCGAAAGATGAGTTGCCGTCGCGGCTATTACCGGCCGCCAATTCCGGCTACTAGTACCGCCGGTTTTCATCAGCGGGTCTTTTAATGCTCCAGTCCACCTACGCCACCAACGGTATGGTCGTGGCCCCGCATCATCTGGCTGCCGAGGCCGGCCTCGACGTCCTGCGCGATGGCGGAAACGCCATCGAGGCGATGGTCGCCGCGGCTGCCGCGATCGCCGTTGTCTATCCCCATATGAACGCGATCGGCGGCGACGGGTTTTGGATCGTCGCGCCGCCCGACGGCGACCCGGTGGCGATCGATGCCTGCGGCGCGGCAGCGCAAGCCGCGACGGTCGATTT
>JAPUHN010000014.1 GCA_027297685.1 Alphaproteobacteria bacterium
CCGGTATCGGACAGATCGGCGCCGGCATTACCCACGCACCGATGGCCTGTTTCTCGCAGGCGGTTTCGGCGCTCGCGGAGACCTTCGGCGACTGAGCAGAAAATCAATTAAGGGAGGCCGCTGCCGATGACGGCACGCCGAAAGACAGCAATTATCGCAGCGGGCGGAAATTCGCTGATCATCGACGAGCAGCATAAGTCGATCCCCGACCAGTACGAGGCGGCGGCGATCACTTCGCGCTACATCGCCGATATGATCGAGCAGGGCTGGAACGTGGTGATCACCCACGGCAACGGCCCGCAGGTCGGGTTCATCATGCGGCGCTCCGAGATCGCCATCGCCGAGGTGCCGCCGGTGCCGATGGACTATGCCGGCGCCGATACCCAGGGCGCCATCGGCTACATGTTCCAGCGGGCGATGCGCAATGAGATGAAGAAACGCGGTATCGACCGCAACGCCATCGCCGTGGTCACCCAGGTATTGGTCGACCGTAAGGACCCCGCCTTCGCCGAACCGGCCAAGCCGATCGGCTCGTTCATGGACGAAGATACAGCCAAGAAGCACGCGAGCGAACACGGTTGGACGGTGCGCGAGGAAGGCGAGCGCGGGTGGCGGCGTGTGGTGCCCTCGCCACGGCCGGTCTCGATCCTCGACATTGCGGCGATCGAGACCCTGGTCGACGAGGACTATATCGTGATCGCCTGCGGCGGCGGCGGCATCCCGGTCTTCCTCGACGACGACGGGGTGGTGCAAGGGGTCGAAGCGGTGATCGACAAGGACTTCGCGTCCGGCCTGCTGGCCCAGGAATTGCGCGCCGAACTGCTTGTCATCGCCACCGAGGTCGAGCAGGTCGCCATCGACTTCGGCAAGGACAGCGAGCGCTGGCTGGCCAGAATGACGGCATCGGAAGCGCGCGCCCACCTGGCGGACGGCCAGTTTCCGGCCGGCAGCATGGGTCCCAAGATTATCGCCATCCTGGAGTTCCTCGACGCCGGCGGCAGCGCCGGCGTGATTACCAACCCGCCCAACCTCGGCCGGGCCCTGGCCGGCGAGACCGGCACCTGGATCGTGCCGGACGGGACTAAACCGGTTTTGTCTTAATCGACCCCCACCCCATCCCTCCCCCTCCCATGGCGCCAATGGGGGGGAGGGAGCAGCCTAGCCGCATCTCGTTATCATTCCCTCCCCCCAGCGAGGGAGAGGGTTAGGGAGGGGGGGGTGTAAAAAAAAATCAGAGCTCGCGGCGACTACAGCATCTCGAACATAGCGTCGCCGAAGATGCCGTACGCCGCTTCGCGCAGCGGCGCCACCTTGGCGGCAAAAGCGGCCTGCGCGTCCGCCGTCAGCTCGACGATCTCGCAGCCCTCATCCTCGATGGTCTTGCGCGCGACGTCCTCTTCCTCGACGGCCAGCCCGCGTTGGTAGGCAACGGCGTCGGGAATGATCGCCGCCAGACCTGAGCGCAAATCGTCGGGCCAGGCGTCGATGGTGTCGCGATGGCTCCAGATGCCGCGCGACAGATAAAAGTGCCCACTCAGCGTGTGATAGGGGTGATACTTGTGGACGCCGTAGGTCACGGTGTTGGCCAGCGGATTTTCCTGGGCGTCGAGCGTGCCCGCCTTCACCATCTCGATCGCCTCGGTCAGGTCCATTTGCAGCGGTTCGGCACCCAACAGCTCGAAGGTGCGCGCGTGGATATCGCTGAACAGCATGCGGACACGCATGCCGGCCAAATCTTCGGGCGTATGAATCGGCCGCAGCCGGTTGGAAATATGGCGAAAGCCATTCTCGAAATAACCCAGCACGCGGAAGTTATATTTCGCCTCGATGCAACCGGTCAGATGCTTGCCGAGCGCGCCGTCGTACGCCGCGCGGGCGGCATCGAGATCGGGGAATAGGAACGGCAGGTCGACGAAACCGAGCTCCGGCACCTGCTTGCTCAGATAGCTGGTCGACTGGTAGGACAGCGTCAGGATACCGCATTCGGTGAGCCACATGATGTCGCTGGAGCGGTAGCCGAAGTCCATGATATTCCAGATATATTTGACGTCGACCCGGTCGCCGAACTGGGCCTCCAGCCGGTCGCCGATAAATTTCAATGCCCGGCTATGGGTCGTCGTCGGCGGGCCGTAGCCGCCCATCCGGATCTGTATCGCCTCGCTCACCTGTTGCCTTCCCCCAACGTTCTCCAACCACCGCGGTCGCATTGTCTGCACCACCCTATGATAGGCTTGTAGCATGGGCCGTGGTACGGCGTAGGAGGTAGGGAAATGCGAAGTGGAGAATTGAAAAGAGAACATCTCGGCGTTGCCGTGATCGGGTGCGGGCGGATCGGCACCCTGCGCGCCAGTCTGGCGGCGCGCTATCCGGGGGTTAATTTCCTCGCCGTATCAGACGCCGAACAACACCGCGCCGATATTCTGGCGCAGCGCACCGGCGCCGATTTCAGCACCGACGATAATCTGGCGGCGATCACCCATCCGGACGTCAATACGGTCATCGTCTCGACACCGGAACACGATCACCGGGAAGCGATCGTCCAGGCGCTCGAAGCCGGCAAGCCGGTGCTCATCGAAAAACCGATCGCACTCACCCTGGCAGACGCCGACGCCATCATCGAAACCGCCGAGCGTACCGGCACCGAGTTCCGGGTCGGCTATTCGCGGCGCCACGAGCGGCGCTGGATGATGACCAAGGAACAATTGCTTCAAGGCCGTCTCGGCGAAGTGCTGGGCATCCAGTCGCGGGTCTACAATACCCGCGCCCAGATGCTGCAAATCCTCGAACGCTCGCCCACGGCGACGCCGGTGCTCGACGCGCTGACCTACTATGTCGACCTCACCTGCTGGTTTCTCGAAGGCATCCGCCCGGTCGAGGTGGTTGCGCGATCGAACGCCAAGGTGTTCGCCGGCTTGGGCTACGAGGTCGACGACGTAACCTGGGCGATCATCACCTTCGAGAGCGGCGCAGTGGTCAATCTCGGCATCTGCTACGCGCTGCCGGCGAAATACCCCACGGTCGGCCAAAGCTCGCGCTTCGAAATTCTCGGCGACGAGGGGGTCATTCTGCTCGACGTCGATAACAAGGACAGCCTGCTCTACACCGACAATGGCGCGCCCCACACCTACGTGCCCGATCACAACATCAACCTGATGTTCATGCAGACCACGTCGGCCGCCGACTACGCGGTCGGCGACTATTGGGGCGGGTTGGCCAACGAAACCCGCTCGTGGTTCGACCATCTGATGACCGGCCAGGAGATCCCCCACACCACCCCCGCCGAGGCGCGCCGCACGCTCGAAGTAACCTTGGCCATCGATGAGGCGGCCAAGACCAGGCAACCGGTGACCCTGTCGCCGTAAACGCTACTGCGGGTTAAGCCCCTCTCCCCGCGGGAGAAGGTAAACCTGTCGATCTGCCAGGCTTCGGTTTGTTGTCGCAGGGCTAGCTGTCCGGTCAAATACAGGGAGTCGGCAATTTCGAACGAGCATTTCTCCGGATTGAGTGCGGTGGCGAAGCCGGAGTGGGAGCACGGGAGTTCGATGCTTCGATCATGCCAACCATCGTGATCGTTGAAAAAGCCGCCGCATATGATTTTGGCAGACGCCTCTATTTGGTAGACTATGGCGCTCGTACGCCAACTACCGGTGGTCGCCCGCTTATGTCCTGGTTATCGGACACGTATACAGAACTAAAAGCGCTGTATCAGCGCTTCGTGCAGTGGGAGCGTCTCGCACTGCTCCGCGAACGGGAGTGGCGGTTTCCGATCTACGGCACGGTCGAGGATTTCGAACAGCGCTTCAAATTCCTTGTGCCCCAGGTTTTTCGAGACGAATTCTTCAACATGCACAAAAGACGCAAAACTTCGGGACATTCGGGATTTTGTGAACGCGGTGAAGTAGCGGTTAACGTGCCAAATCCGCGATCCACCGGTTCGTCTAAGAAATTTCTCGATAGAGAGACTTCAATCTATCACTTTCACGGGTCACTCAATCAAGATCGCGGGGGACTATATCTTTATGGACATTTTCGACTGCCGCACCAAATTGCCCGTGGAGTTTTGCGCATGATCAATTCCTGCCTGATCTACGGCGCCATCGTATTTATTGTGGCGGCGGCTGCATACGGCGTTGAGATACTCACCAGCGTCGTTTCGACACATTTTTTCTATAACGCCCTCATCTCCTATTTGCCATTCTTCGCCCTATTCTTCTTTCTAATGAGTCTAATGAACTGTCTGCTTGTGCGCCGGCTTGAGCGTCGGGATCAACACGCCCGCGCCGAGGCCTATCGTTTATTGACTGAAATTTGCGGCAGTCCGGCCACGCCTCCGAACCACCAACCTTAGGGTATGCGGCCTGGCGAAGCTGTCCTTGATCACCACCTGCCCCTGCCGGTGGTTGTACGTTAGCATGGCGCCCGCCCGCCGGTCGAAACGGAGCGGCGGCCGCAGGTTTGTTGGGGAGCGCGCGCATGTCCGGCGACGATAAGGAAGCAGAATCGGAGACGAACGAGACCGACGGGCCGGCGCCGATCAAGCCGCGCCCGAGCGGGCTGGCGCTGCGCTATCCGACGATCGAGGATCTGCGCAAACGCGCCCGCCGACGGGTGCCGCGGTTCACCTTCGACTATGTCGACGGCGCCGCCGGCGCCGGCGAGACCTGCAAGACGCGCAATGCCGCCGCCCTCGACGCGGTGGAGCTGGTGCCGCGCTACGGTGTCGAGAACTTCACCGCCGATACGGAAGTCGAGTTGTTCGGCCGCCGCTACGCCGCCCCCGTCGCTATTGCTCCGATGGGCCTGCCCGGGCTGGTGTGGCCGGGCGGCGAGGAAGCGTTGGCCCGGGCGGCACAGGCTGCGCGCATCCCCTTCATCCTCAGCAGTGCGGCCGGCGCCACCATCGAACGGGTCGCCGAATTGGCCCCCGACTGCACCTGGTTTCAGCTCTACCGCATGCCGCGCAACGAGCTCGCCATCAATTTCGATCTGGTGCGCCGGGCCGAGGCGGTCGGCGTGCAGGCGTTGATGCTGACCCTGGATGTGCCGGCGCGTACCAAGCGCCCGCGCGAGCTGCGCAACCGGCTGATCATCCCCTACACCGTTGGCTTGCGCACTTTCGCCCACGTGTTGCCCCATCCGGCCTGGCTACTCGCCTTGCAGCGCCACGGCCAGACTGCCTTCGCCAACTATCAGGCCTATGCCGGCGAGAAAGTGTCGAATCGCGAGGTGGTGAAGTTCGTGCGCGAGCAATCGGGCGGCAGCTTCACCTGGAACGAGGTCGCCCGGTTCCGCGACGCCTGGAAAGGCCCGCTGGTGGTCAAGGGTATATTGCACCCGCACGACGCCGAACGGGCGGTCGAATTGGGCGTTGACGGTGTCGTGGTTTCCAACCATGGCGGCCGCCAACTGGAAAGCGCACCCGCCTCCATCGATGTATTGCCCGCTGTTGCCGCCGCCGTCGGCGACCGTGCGACCGTTCTGTTCGACAGCGGTATCCGTAGCGGCGAAGATGTGGTGCGCGCGCTGGCGCTGGGGGCGAAATCGACCCTGTCGGGCCGCGCCTTCATGTACGGCCTCGCCGCCTTGGGACCCCGGGGGCCCAGCCATGTCGCCAATTTCTTTTTCGACGAAATCGCCGAAGCGATGCGCCAGGTCGGCACGCGCCATTGCGGCGAAATCCGCGACCTGGTGGTCCGGCACTCCAGCGCGCTGGCGTTCTAACGCCCGGA
>JAPUHN010000140.1 GCA_027297685.1 Alphaproteobacteria bacterium
ACACGACGTTCAAATCCTTCACGATAAGTTGCGGCGCACCGAGCGTCGCCTTGCCGGTCCGTTCGGGTGGCGTCAAATTTCCACCCATCATCATCTCCGCCATACTACGCGGCGTTTCTTCGGCTGGAATGCAATCCGCAACGACCTCGCCCATGCGCATGATCGTGGCCGTGTGACATAAATCCTTTATTTCCTGCAGCTTATGGCTGATGTAGAGGATGGAGACTCCGTCGACCGCAAGCTGTCGAAGGGTATGGAATAGCACTTCCACCTCCTGCGGCGTCAGGACCGAAGTCGGCTCATCCATGATCAACAGTTGCGGATTTTGCAACAGGCAGCGAACAACTTCGATGCGTTGGCGTTCACCCACCGAAAGCGTGTGGACGTACCGGTCGGGTTCGAGCGGCAGTCCGTATTGCGTCGAAATATCGATGATCCGTTGATTCAACCCAGACTTCGCCAATTCCGGCGCGATGCCCAGCGCGATGTTTTCGGCCACTGTCATCGCGTCGAATAGCGAGAAATGCTGGAAAACCATGCCAACGCCGAGCTTGCGGGCGGCATTGGGGCTGGAGATTTCGGTGTTCTCGCCCTCCCACATCAGCGTACCGGAATCCGCCTTTTGGACGCCGTAGATGAACTTTACTAGCGTGCTTTTCCCTGCACCGTTCTCACCCAGAAGCGCGTGAATCTCGCCCGGCATAACCCTAAGATTGACGTTATTGTTCGCCACGACTCCCGGGTAGCGTTTGGTGATCCCGATCAGTTCCAATCTTGGCGTATCCGTCATATCCGGCCTTCACACTTTCGCTGCAGTGGTGGTTTGGCTGTCACGCCGTCTGATGTCGTCGACCGCCATCAATATCGCCTCGGGTGTCGCCGGGGCATCAAGGTGCGGCATATGGCGATGGTCGACGACCCGTGAGACAGCGTCGCGTATCGCAAGCCAGACGGATAAAGCCAACATCAGCGGCGGCTCGCCAACCGCCTTGGAGCGAAATATCGTCGGCTCGCGGTTCGGCGCGTCCTCAAGAATATGCACATTGAATTCGCGGGGCACATCACGGCTTCCCGGAATCTTGTATGTCGACGGTCCATGGGTCAATAAACGACCGGATTCGTCCCACACAAGTTCCTCCGATGTGAGCCAACCCTGGCCCTGAATAAAGGCCCCTTCAATCTGGCCGAGGTCGATTGCTGGATTCAACGAATTGCCGCAGTCCTGCAGAATATCGGTCCGCAACACGCGGCTTTCGCCGGTCAGGGTATCGATGACCACTTGGGAGACCGCTGCACCATAGGCGAAATAATAAAACGGATTACCGATCAATGACTTGGCGTCCCAATGGAGGCCTGGCGTGCTGTAATAACCGGTCGCCGACAGCGACACCCGCTCGTCCCACGTGAGTTGCGCCAAATCGGCAAACGACAGGCTTTCATTGCCCGCGTAAACCCGGTTCTGGCGAAATTCGATGGCATCGACGCTGGTTTCAAAATGGCTCGCCGCAACTTCTGCCATACGCGCCTTAATGGTGTTCGTCGCGTTGAAGGCTGCCATGCCGTTGAGGTCAGAACCCGACGACGCCGCAGTCGCCGACGTGTTGGGGACCTTGTCGGTACGGGTCGACGAGATTTTGATATTATCGAGATCTATCTCGAACACCGATGCGACCACTTGAGCCACCTTGGTGAAAAGGCCCTGTCCCATCTCGGTGCCGCCATGGTTAAGATGGACACTGCCGTCGGTGTAAACGTGTACCAGCGCCCCGGCTTGGTTGAGCTTCGGCGTATTGAACGAGACGCCGAATTTCACCGGCATCATGGCGATGCCTTTCTTTAGCGTCTCGTGCGACGCGTTGAAGGAATCGACGGCCTGCAACATTCCGTCGAAATCGATTTCCGAGCGCAACCGATCCACCAGCGCAACGATAATGTTGTCTTTCACGCGTTGCTGGTACGGCGTCACGTTCCGGTCTTCGGCGCCATAATAGTTGACCGCACGCACCTCATCGACCGAACGTCCAAGAGTCCGCGCGATATGCTCGATCACGGTTTCGATGACCAGCATGCCTTGCGGTCCGCCAAATCCACGGAACGCGGTATTCGACACCGTATTGGTCTTGCACGGATAGCCGCGTAATCGGGCGTTCGGCAGATAGTAACAATTGTCCGCGTGGCACAATGCGCGCGCCAATACGCCGGGGCTCAAATCGGCGACATTGCCAGACCGCATGGCCATCAAAATATCGACACCTTCAATTCGCCCATCGTCGTCAAATCCAACATCGTAGCGAAACAGAAAATCGTGGCGCTTGCCGGTCATGATCATGTCGTCGTCGCGGCGCAACCGAATCTTGACTGGCTGACCGCAGCGATCGGCCAATACAGCCGCGATAGCCGCAAAGATCGTTGCCTGGCTTTCCTTGCCGCCAAACGCGCCGCCCATGCGCCGCACTTCGACAGTTACAGCATTGGTCGGAACACCGAGCACATGGGCAACACCGTGCTGAACTTCACTGGGGTGCTGGGTCGAGCTGTAGACATCCAGATCGCCATTATCGTGGGGAATCGCCATGGCGATGTGGCCCTCAAGATAAAAATGATCCTGGCCTCCGCAACGCACTTCGCCGTCGATGCGATGGCTTGCCTTGGCTATCGCTGCTTCGGGCTCGCCAATCGTCATAAACTGCGGCGGGTAGGTATAGAGTTCTTGCTCGAGCGCTTGTTCGATTTCGAGGACAGCCGGGCGCACATCGTACTCCACCGTCACCAAAGCAGCAGCATTGCGCGCTTGATCGTAGCTGTCGGCGGCAATGGCGACCACCGGCGCGCCGACATAGTCGACAAATCCCGCAGCCAGAACCGGTTCATCTTCGAACACCGGGCCGACATCATTGACACCCGGAATGTCGTCAGCTGACATGACAGCCCGGACACCGTCGGCGGAACGTGCCGCAGAAACATCGATCGAGACGATGCCGGCATGTGGGTGCGGGCTGGTGACCAACACCACTTCCAAAGTGCCCGGCAACATTGGCATGTCGTCGATATATCTTGCCTCGCCCGTGACATGGCCGCGTGCGCTGTCATGGCGGACCTTTGCGTGAACCGCACCGACAATGTCGCTATCGACGCTCATAACGCCATCACCTCCACGTCGTCTGCGCCCTCGAGGTCGCGGTACAACCGCACGAAAAGGTTGGCGGCAACGCGCAATCGGTATGCTGCGCTAGCGCGATGGTCGTCGATCGGCGAAAAATCTTCCTCGATAGCCGCTGCTGCTTGCCGAACCGCGTCTTCGGACCAAACCGCTCCGGTCAGCGCGGCCTCACATCCGATCGCCCGTTTGGGAACCGCCGCCATACCGCCAAACGCTATCCTGGCGGCGGTAACCACGCCGTTTTCCAGGGTCAGCCGAAATGCGCCAATGACCGAGGAAATATCCTGATCGTATCGCTTCGAGATTTTATAGGTACGGAATATTTGCCCGTTGCCGAGTTTGGGCACTCGCACGTTCTCGATGATTTCGTCTTTCGCCAGATCGGTTTTGCGATAGTCGAGAAAGAAATCTTCCAAGGAAATTTCGCGCGCGCCGTTGGGCCCGCGTAACGTCAAAACGGAATCGAGTGCGATCAGGCATGGCGGCGTGTCGCCAATCGGCGAAGCGTTTCCAATGTTACCGCCGATTGTGCCGACATTGCGGATTTGCCGCGATCCGATACGACGGATCAGAACGCCAAAAGAAGCATACTCGGCTTCGATGTAAGGTAACGCCTCGGTATAGGTTGCGGCAGCCCCGATGGTGAAAGACGTGTCGTCTTCTTCGATCCGCCGCAATTCATCGACGTTCTGTGTGTAGATCGTGACCGGAAATTTTTGACGTTCCTTGCTGAAGAGCAAGCCGAGATCGGTTCCACCCGATAACAAAGGCGCATCTGGATATTCGACACGCCGTGCAATCAACGCATCGATTGTCTTCGGAGCAAAATAAAGCTGACCCCCAGCCTCATAGGCATCACTTGCCGGCAATGTGTTTGAGTCATCGCGGCTATTAATATTGTCTTTGCCAGAAACAGAGCATGCGGTGCGCGCGGCATCGACGATCGAGCGGTAACCGGTACAGCGACATAGGTTGCCCGCAAGTGCATCGTGTATGACCTCGTCGGTGACCGTCTCGCCGCTGTGGCGCAAAGCGTACAGAGCCATCACGAAACCAGGGGTGCAGAAGCCGCATTGGGTACCGTCTTGCGTGACGATAGCCTGTTGGACGCTCTCGAGTTCCCCACCTCTTTCGGTGAGCCCCTCGACCGTAACCACCTGTGCGCCGTCGAGTTGCCCGACCACGAGCAGACAAGCCATCACGGCTTCGAGCCGATCGGCGCCGTTGCGCACCATGACGATGGTACACGCGCCGCAATCGCCTTCGGCGCACCCTTCCTTGGTGCCGGTGAGGCCGGCATTTTCACGCAAGAAATCCAGGGCAGTCATTGTCGGCGACACCGACGATTCCTGCCGAAGCTCTCCGTTCAATGTGAAACTGATCGCCGCCATTATAGCCGTCTCGCTACTTCGCTAACTCGATATTCGCACCGGCGCGAATCCACCCGCCAAGCAATTGCCGTTCCTCGTTGGTCATCTCAGTCACGTTGCCCAATGGCATGGTATTCGTATCGACGGTCGTCTTCTTGATCGCCGCAGCATGCTTGCGAACTTCCGCTGGCGCATCGAAGCGGATATTTTTTGGCGCCACATCGAAACCTTCATAGGTAGGTCGTGCGGCATGGCAGACGATACAGCGCGCATCGACTATCGAGCGGACTTTGCTGAAACTAACCGCTTCTGCTGATGCCGCCGACCGCTCTGCCTGCAACGTTGGCAATGACGCCCAAGCGGCGACGGCAATAAAAATGACGACCGCCGCAGGTATCGGCCATATCGCCAGCGTGCTGGCATTTCGCAGGTTAAACCAGTGACGCACCAGCGCCCCAGAAATTGAAATGGCGATCAACAAAAACCAGCCCTGGGGATGACCGAATGTCATCGGGTAATGGCTGCTGATCATGATAAACACGACTGGCAAGGTCAGGTAATTGTTGTGAACCGAGCGCTGTTTGGCGCGCTTACCCAGGGTCGGATCCGGTTCATCGCCGGCATTTCGCGCCGCGATCAGATTTCGCTGAGCGGGAATTATCCGCACAAAGACGTTGATCACCATCACGATGCCGACGAGAGCGCCAACATGGACGTAGGCCGCGCGACCGGTAAACAGTTGGCTAAGACCGACCGCGACCAAGCAAAGCACGATTACCGAGATCGTGTTGGCGATCAGCATATTTTGCTGCCCAAATCGAGAGGCGAACAAACCGTCGTAAGCGAACCAGCCAACGACAAGCGTGCCGACACCGATCGCGACAGCCTGCAGGCGCGTCAAATCGGCTACGTCGGTGTCAATTAGAAAGGCTTCGGCGCCCAGATAATAGACGATTGCCAGCAGGATCAGGCCTGAGATGCCGGTAAAACCGGCTTCCCATTTGAACCAATGGAGCGTGCGCGGTATCGCCGTCGGCACGGCCTGGAATTTGTTGACTTCATAAAACCCGCCGCTATGGACCATCCAAAGCTCGCCCTCGACGCCCTCTTTGCCAGGCCCCGGCGCCTCGAGATGGGCGTCGAGCCACATGAAGAAAAATGATGAGCCGATCCACGCTATCCCGGTAATGACGTGGGTCCAGCGGACCACTAAATTCAGCCAGTCGAGAATGACGGATTCCATATCCGTTTACTCCAAAACCGTATCGACAATACGTAGACTAACGATGCGCGCGATATTTCGCATCGCCTCGGCGATCTCTATTGCTGTCTCGTTTTTCAAACGGGTCTCGAAAGCGGCCAAAATTGACGCTTTGTCATGATCGCGAACCGCGATGATGAAGGGAATACCGAAACGCGCGCGATAATCGTCATTAAGCCGATTGAATAGTTCGAATTCTTCGTCGGTCAGTTGATCGAGACCCACACTCGCCTGCTCGCGTGTGGAACTGTCTGTCAACTCACCCGCCCGCGCCGCCTTGCCGGCTAAATCGGGATGGGCGCAAATCAAGGCCATTTTCTCGTCTCGTCCAGCTGTATTCAAGACATCGATAAGTTTGGCGACGAGGATCTCGCACGACGGAAAGGGACGCGCGGCAGCGGCGCGTTCGACGAGCCATGGCGAGTTTTCGAACACGTCGCCCAGAACTTCGACAAACTTTGCAGCGTCACCGTTGTTGATTTCCGCCAAGGTCACGGCACCCATCTTCATTTCCCAGTCGCCATCCCTCATATTCAACCATCGCGCACTCACCATCGGCGAGCTTGGTTGTCGACGCACCGACGACCAAAGCCCGCGTTTTTCCGATCGAGGATGATGCGGATAATTCCTTGCGCGCCTTCTGGACTAAGGCCTTTGAGCCGAACTCAAACGCCAAGACGCGTGCGCATTTCTTAATATCGCATGTCCAGCGTACATTGGTATTCACACAATGGCGAGCCTTTCCGGACCGACACGAGAGCGATTCAAACAAAAGTATAAACCGGCTCGTATCTGTCTTTTCGAAGGTATTTAACGCTGAAGCCAACGTGATAGGGTCCACTAATTCTATAACTCAAAACACACCGGCTAAATTGGCATGGACGCTGGTGCCTGTATCATTGGAAGGTTGTGCGAGGAGAGCAGTGTAATCATGGAACGGAATGTTTTCATGCGACGTGCGATCGCCCTTGCCCAGCAAAGTGTAGCCGACAGTGGCGGCGGCCCGTTTGGCGCCGTCGTCGTTCATGACGGACACATCATTGGTGAAGGAACGAACCAGGTAACCGGATCCCACGATCCGACCGCGCACGCCGAAGTGGTTGCAATTCGGGCCGCTTGTACCCAACTCGGCTCGTTTAGTCTGGCAGGATGCGAGATATTTGCCAGCTGCGAGCCCTGCCCCATGTGCCTCAGCGCAATTTATTGGGCTCGGATCGAACGGATATATTATGGCAACACCAAATCCGACGCAGCGGCAATTGGTTTCGACGACGATCACATTTATCGCGAGATCGCCTTGCCGATCAGCGAGCGCGCTATTCCCACCGAACAGCTATTGGCCGACGAAGCGATGGCAGCTTTCCGCGCTTGGGAAGACTCCGACGACAAGATCGAATATTGAGTGAGAGTGGTTGGTCAGCGCGGCGGATCGAGTTCAACCGTTATCCGCGTATCCGACGGGAAATGATATTCATCACAATTGTCACCCGGGCCGCCACGGTCGACGACAAGGAACCGAGCCGGTTCGAACAACGCGCATAGGGGCAAGTGCCATAGTCCCTTCCGGTAGTTCACGCCGCGTCCGTCGGTAATCAGAAACACCGAAAGATCTTTCGCATAAAATGGTGGCGTACCGTCTGTGACAGCTACGAGATAAGGGTGGTCTCCCAACGGTACGAACAGCTGACTGCCGAGCGGATGCCGTTCGACCATGTCGATCACAACAGGTAGCGGTCTCGGCTTGCTGACAAAGATGCTGACGTTGGGACGGCCGCCCTCGTCGCTGGCGTCGATGAACGCCAAATCGTCGTAGCGTTCCGCCATATCGTCGTTGATCGCAAACGACGTTCTCGTTCCGGCCTCAATAACGTCGCCAAACGGTGCAAAAACTTCCACCGTCAACGGTTGCGGCGTCAGACTAATCATCGATGTCTACCGTGCCGTAGATGCGTAGCCGGCTAATCCCGCCATCGGGAATGTTGTTGAACCTGATGTGCGACACCGGCCCGATATCACGGTTGATTTCATCGGCGAAAAAATGCTGCCGGTCCATCTCCAACTTCTGTTCGGATAATAGCATCGGCCAGCCTTCGGCTTCCGCGACCGCCGCCTCGTCGCTCTCGCCGATTGCCAATGCCGCCTGGATCGAACACCGGTCGGGATAATTTCCCTTGAAATTTGCGGTATCGACTTCGATTCGCGTCACCCGCCCGGGGTGGCCCAGCGCCGCCACCAACCAGTCGCTGCCACCATCACGGCGCCGGCGGGTCTCCCAGCCATCACCCATGTTGGCGCCGCGTCCCGGAATGAAAATGCGCCAGGGTGGCCCGTAGTGGGAGTCGCTGAAACCGATGACGCGGCCGCCATTTTCGATTGCCGTAAGTTCGTACTCCGTGGCCGCGTTAACATTGGCGACATTCCATACCGACTGACCGTAGACACGAAGGCGGGCGAGCCCACCGTCGGGATAGATGTGTACGCGAATGGTATCGAAGATACCGGCGCTCTCGACCGGAATATAGTTTTTACAATCGCCGGCGATCGCACATTTTTCGACAATGGTTTGCCAATCGCTCTCGTTAGGCTCGCGGTCACCGCACAACGCGCCGTCGAGCGAAAAACCCGGTGGGTAATTGCCCGTGAAATAACTGGTGTCGACCTCAACCCCGTGGATTTGCCCCGCATCGGCCAACCGAACGATACAATGGTCGTGGCCGCCGTGACGGCGGCGTCGGGTTTCCCAACCGTCCATCCATTTGCCGTTGGCATCGTATTCATCGGGGTGAAAAACCGGTTCCGAGTCTCTCAGCATACGTTCCTTGGCGGCAAAAAATTCGTCGCTGGCGCTGATCGCGCGAGCGCCCAGCGAAGCGCTCGCAAGATTGACGTAGCGCATCGTGAAGGCCGGCGGATTGGTCTCGTTAATCATGCGTTACACGTAGCATATGTGACGCCTCATCGCTGTTCATCGTCATTGCCCGCCGTGTCATCAGGTTCCGGCCGGCGCTGGAAATTCGGCCCGCCAGTGGCGTGCAATATCGACGCGTCGGCAAAACCATACGTCATCGTGGTTTTGCGCGTAGTCGACGAAGCGTTTCAATGCCGCAAACCGGCCGGGTCGGCCAGCGAGCCGGCAATGCAGGCCGACTGACAACATCTTCGGACTGCTCGCGCCCTCCTCGTACAGGGTGTCGAAGCTATCCTTCAGATAATTGAAAAATTGATCGCCGGCGTTGAATCCCTGGGCCATGGCAAACCGCATATCGTTGGATTCAAGCGAATAGGGGACGACCAGGTGCGGCTTGCCCACAACACTGGTCCAGAACGGCAATTCATCGTTGTAATCGTCGGCGTCATAAAGAAACCCGCCCTCCTCGGCAACCAGACGACGGGTGTTTTCGCTTGTACGGCCAGTGTACCAGCCGAGCGGCCGTTCGCCGGCAATGCGCGTCTGGATCTCAATCGCCTTATACAAGTGTTCGCGCTCGATCTCTTCGAGCACATATTGGTAGTCGATCCATCGGTAGCCGTGGCTGCATATCTCGAAGCCCGCCGTCATAGCCGCCTCGGCGACGGCCGGATGACGCTCCAACGCCATCGCAGCGGCAAAGATCGTTAGCGGAATTTGCCGTTCCTGAAACAGCCGGAACAATCGCCACACACCAACGCGGCTGCCATATTCGTAGATCGATTCCATGCTCATATTGCGAACGCCGGCCCGAGGGTGGGCGCCGACGATATCCGACAGAAATGCCTCCGACGCCTCATCGCCATGCAGGATCGTGTTTTCGGCGCCCTCTTCATAGTTGACCACGAACTGAACGGCTAGCCGGGCGCCGTTCGGCCAATTCGGGTTCGGCGGCGTCGGGCCGTAGCCAATGAGGTCGCGCGGGTAATCTTGTTCTGCAGCCATCCTAATACTCTCACTCCCGCGTCAGGCCTCGAGCAAAATCCGTTGCCGGATATTGCTCTAGCTATCACATGCGGCGATTAAGTTACCAGCCGCAGGCGCGGCCACTAGCATCACCTTGCGGGCTTAGGCCGTCGCGCCCGCGGACAATTACTGGAAGCAGATGCCGACTTGAGCTAAGCCTTGCCTCAAATCGAGTGGAGATGAAGCATGGCAGGACTTTCCACGCACGTTCTGGATACCGCCCAAGGCGTTCCGGCGGCCGGAATTCGCATCGAGTTGGTTGAGCTCCTCGATGACGAGCGCCGGGTGGTCTGCGACGCGATCACAAACGATGACGGTCGAACCGATAAGCCGCTGCTCGGCGCGGCTCAAATGCGTACCGGCGTTTTTGAAATTCTTTTCCACGTCGGCGCGTACTTTGCCAGCGCTTCAGCGACAGCTCCTAAACAGGATTTTCTCGATGTGGTGCCGGTTCGCTTCACCATTGCCGACGCGTCGCAACATTACCACGTGCCGCTACTGGCCAGCCCGTGGAGCTATACCACTTACCGGGGCAGCTAACGAGCTGTTCGAGCCTGCTGTCCGGAAATACTTTGCCAGCTCCTACTCAGTTTCATACGTAATTTTGGGCACAAAAAAAGCCCGCTCCCCTCAGGGAGCGGGCTCAAAATCAGTCTGAAACGCGCCGAACGCGCGTGGTTTTAACGCGGGGTGGCGAGGAAACTCCGTAGATCTTCGACCGTGACCGGGCGCTCGGTGTCGCCGCCGCACAGCGCTTCGACGTGGCGCTTTTCGTCCTCACTCAGAACACGGTTCTTCGCGCCCACGGTCATCGCACACGGCGCCTGTAGCGCAAGACGGGCTTTCGCGTTTTCACTTACTTTCACATTCTCGACCGCTTGCTCGA
>JAPUHN010000141.1 GCA_027297685.1 Alphaproteobacteria bacterium
AGGGCTACCGTGCCGTCACTGCCGGCAAGGTGTGCCTCACCTTCAATCGGTCCAATTGTGTTCAATTTGTCGTCGATCAGATCGCCAAGTAACTGCGCGGTCGGCGCGTTCAGTTGCATCGTCAGATCCGCGTCGGTGACATTCAATTCACCCAGAGCGCCCGCAAGGGTTACTCGGCCGCTTGCTGATAGGCGCGCCTGACCGGTGAGCTGCGCGGTCAAGTCCAGCCCGGACAGATCGATCCGCGTGAGGGCGCCCCTGACGCGACCGCTGGCGTCAATTTGCCCAAGCCCTATATATTTGGGCACGACGGCGATCGCGCGGTGCAAATAGTCTCCTCCGACCCTTACTTTGAATAGGACATCGATCCCGGCGCCATATGCCGCATCACTGATCTCCCCGGTCAACTCCAGGGAGAATCCATCACCTTCAATACTGGCCTCTAGATCAGCGACCCGCGGGCGCACAATCGGTCCGAGCAATTTGCCGTTGAAATTGATCTGGGCGTCTTGCAGCGCCAAAGGGTCCGTCAGCCGATCAAGCAAACCACCTGAGAAGGCAATCGCCGTCACGGCAACGTCTAACTGGGCGTCTCGGAACACATTGAAAATTGTGCCGACCGCGGTTATACGCCCCCCCGACGACGAAAAGGTTAGTCGGAGCGGCGCATTCACCGCCGAGTTTTGCAACTCCTCAAACGGTCCGATACCTCCCGTCAGCGCCAGCGGTATGTCGTCGAATAATCCTTCACCGGCGATCTCCAGTTCACGTCCTTCGCCGACTTGCAGCACCGTTAATTCATCGATCGTTATCGTCGAGTATTCGTCGGGCTTGGAGAGCGAGACGTCGAGCCGCGTATCAATGATCTCGATACGCTCAACGATCGGTAGACTCACCTCATCGCCGGCAGCATTTGCCGGCACGTTTTCCGAATCAGGGAGGTCATCCACGCGAATGCGTGCCTGCTCAACGAGCAATTCCTCAATGATCAGTGGACCATAAACCGTGCTCAAAGTGTCGATCGAAACGCGAACGCGGCCGACTGTGCCCGCGCTGCCGGCGTCGGGCAGCGCGAAGGTGACCCGCTCGGCCGAGAACGACGAAATTCGGCCAATCGAGAACGAAACGTCGCCTTCGATAAGAAAGGTCCCGCCGGTCCATGCCTCGACCGCTGCTATCAGGATTGTGCGCTGCCGCGCCTTATCGGTACCAATGTAGACTCCAAGGCCGACCAGCAGCAGGACCACAACGCCCAGGGCAATACTTTTCTTGAATCGGCGCATCGATCGGAATAATCCCATACTGTCTAACTTTATCGTGCCGTACGCTAAATGGCCTCGCGTAAAAGGCGTTTAAGGAAAATATTCCAGAGTGCCCCAGCTACCGAAAAAAAGCGTGTGATTAAGCCACCACAGCGCTCGCTTGGTGTCCAATAACAGTATCGCTTGAAGATATTAGAACGCTATTGTCGACCGGCCGCGTGCTACGCGAAGCTCGCCGCAATCCGCATCTGGTTGAGAGTTGATGAGTCTACAGCCTAGTCGCGGACTTCCGACCACGTCGAGTCCGGGTTGTAGACGCCGATACCGGCGGCGATCAGGTCGCTGTCTTCCCCGAGATCTTTTTCGTAGACCTTGCCTTGATGGCTGCAGATGAAGGTCATGACGCCCGAATTGCCGTGCTCTGCAGGGAAGGCTATCAAGGCGAAGCCCGCGATCATGTTGCCGTTGATGATGTAATCATAACGGCCGCCCGGCGCCTTGGCGCCCTGACGGGTGATGATCTTGTAATAGTAGCCGTGGAAAGGGTCGCCGACCTCGCGGCCCTCCAGGTAATTCCGTGCCTCCGCCACCAACGGCCCGAAGGGACTAAGCTCCTCGCCGTCGCCGGCTTCCCAATAGAGGCCGTCCTTTTGTCCTTCCTGGCTTGCGACCTTCTGGGCGAATTCGCGAACGTCGTCCGCATCGCGGTCCGCACTGGCATATTGGACCTGGGCATTTATGTAAACGCGACAGATTTCGATGGCGCCCAACTCGTTGCGGCCAATCCGACGGTTGATCACCTCTTCGATGCCGGCCTCGGTATCGAAGCGCCAAACGCCGGCTTGTCTGACGATGGGGAAGGGGAAGGGCCACGCCTTGGCGCCGACGATCAGGGTCTTGGTGTCCACGTCGTCATCGTACAAGCTTGCCGCTTGCGCCAATGCACCGGCGAGAATTTTTCGGTTCTCACGGAATGCGATCTCATCGCCACCGATAAGTTCACTTTTATATTCTCGCCCGAAGATATCGAACAGCTTCTCCACATCATCCGCGGCTACGGCGGCGACCAACGCGTCAACCGCGGCATCCGGGCTCGTGAAAGTCAGCTGCTCGGCCGCCATGACCCTTGAAGGGATCGATTGCGCGATCGCCGAAAGGCCGAGTGTGACAAACGTTACCAGTAGAAAACGCGAAAACGTACGCGATCTGTCATGGCGATGCGCTTCATCAATTCTCTGCATGATCGATGATTCCATCAAACAGGCTCTTCCATGGTGTAATCCTTCAGATCAGCGCTGCGTCGCGCATCGGCTCAACGCCTTCCACCTCGTCCGCCGCCGCCTCGCCCGCCGCTGCCTCGCCCGCCGCCGGAGCGACCGCCTGAGGCCTTCGAGGTTCGGTTATTCGACCGGCTGGCGCGGCTCTTTTGGCCCCGACTACTGTGATTCCTCGCGCTCCGACCACTTTGGTAATTGCCGAACGCTCCGCCACGGCCTTGCTGTCGTCTCACTTGTCCACCACGTCCTTGCTGTGTTCTCACTTGTCCGCCACCACCTACGCTGCCGCGGCGATTCCGGTTCGACAACGTCGATGAATCCCGCCTGGTCTGCCCCGCCGGACGCGTGCCAACGCCGGGACGCCCGCCCGGCCGCGTGCCGACGCCGGGACGGGTTCCGGGCCGGCCGACCTGACCGCCCGGCCGGCGGTTCGGGTTCCATTTGTTTCCCGAGCCTCGGTTGACGTTGACGTTTTGACTGAAGTTTCGATTAATGTTGATGTCGTTGTTACCGTGCCCGTTCCAGCCGATGCCGTACCCGATGGCCGCGCCGACGAACATGCCGGTCCAGAATGTCGCCGCCGGGCTGTGATAATACGGATAGGGCGAAGAGTAGACGTAGGGGTACGGTGCCGGCTGTTGTACGACAACGACCGTTGGGTTGTACGCCGGCACATAAATTACGTCCGGCGTCGCAGATTCTATCTTTATGATTTCTTTTTCTCGTATGATCGTTGTGTGCTCGCCGGACTCAAGGTTTCCCGCCGAATATGCCTGTGTCCGAAACCGTTGGATCGCGTCCATCAGGTCCTGTTGCTGATTGATGACCGCGTCCCCCAGCCGCGAGGTTATATCCAGATCCTGGTTCATCTTTTCAACGACTTCCGGATAGTTGAGCAGTCCCAGGACACTGCTGTCCCAGCTCTCGCTGGGCTTTAATTTCGGCTCGCTCTTGCGCTTCTCCAGGTAACGCGCCGCCTGGACGATTTCCAGGGGATAGGTCGAGGCCGGCAGGACAATCGCCAGCAACTCGTCCGGATAAAGAGCGATCGGCCCCACCAAGTCATCAAGCTGTTTGTTCGAAAGTTTCGACCCGGCATTCGCTGCAGCCGCTTGCGTCTGCGCCCAGCCGGCTGGCGAAAACATCGTTACGCCGAGCGAGCTGATCGCCGCAATCAGCGCGACTGTCGTCAAGCACCGCATGCCCGATCGGCCCACGACCTTGATCGTCATTTCAAATAGCAAATGTCTCATTGTGACAGTTAGTCCACCTCCCAGCCTGACAGCAGTTGGCTATGCGCGGCTAAAGCCTTCAGTTGGCCGGGCTAACTATAATGCCGCCCGGTCCGAGGGGGTTGGTCAAGCGAACGCCTTCGCCACCAACAGCTTTAGCGTTCACAACGACACATTTCCCGTTGGTAAACGAGACGCCGCCTAGAGACTTGGTAACCAACGTAAGTCCGCCGCCGATACCCAGATAAGTTCCGAAAAAATCTTCTTTCTTGTCGAGATTATAAACGACACCGAAAATATCCGTTTCGGAGATACCGATGTCCAGCAATTTACCTCCCTCGAATGTGAACCTAAAAGATTCGCCATTGTTCAAGGTAACAGTCCCCGAACCCCACCGGGCACCGATAAGAATGCCAACTGTTTTGCCAGTTGCCCGAATCGTACCGGCTTTAACCAGTTCGCGTTCCCCGCAGGTTTGAGTTTTCTGCGCATAAGATTGATTTGTCCCAATGGCGGTCAGTGCCCCAACCGCGCCTATCAATAAAAGAGACTTCCAAAACATCTCTGTTCTCCGTGCTAGATTTTGTTCAAAAAACAACGATCTGAGATTATCGCATAGTTCACAGCATTAGCCGAATATATGGAAGGCTCTCCGAATCCAACATTGGAGCGCCGCGCGCTTTGCGTCGCAGCGCTCCTAAGGCGGCGCTTGCTCAATCTTCTGATTGCCAAAGAAATAGCCTCAGAATGGTGCAAACGATACTGTTGGAACGATGGCAGGGTGAACTGTCAAAATTGACAGTTCTCTGGGAAATTAATGCTAGTTTTCTGGGAGGTTAATAGTGGTGTCGGGTGCCAGAATCCCGTTCGCCGGGTAAGAAAATCTCGACCGGAAAGAGTGGTCCCAAAGAAGCGTCCTTTGTGAGCCAAAAAAAACACAAAGCTGCCCAGGGCCCGGCGAATTGATAAAACAGGTTCGCAGGGTGTGTGGACCCGTTTTCCAATCCGGTATAACGCCTTACGACAAGCTCGACAGAAGGCGAGGCTGTCGATCCACGGTTAGCCGAACACTCGCTCCACCTGTCTGTTGACCACGACAACCTTACCGTCCCGAGCCACGATGACGATGGGACAGGGTGCGGCGTAGAGGATGGTCTCGTACAATTCTTGCGATCGACTGCGCTCGGTGATTTTGCGCTCGAGCTTTCGGTTTGCATTGAACTCGAGCTCGTCGAGCGCATTGCGGCCCTGGGTTCGCGGTACCGGCAACCCTTACCGAGGTTGGAGGCAGGCGCATAAAGCTGTCAATAATTTTCCAGCAAACTGTCAATATTGACAGTTCACTTTCGCCATAAATCCTACAGTATCGTTTGAACCACTTGGGCTATTTTCCTTGGTTATCGGAAGTTTGGACTAGCGCCGTAATAAAGCGCCGTAATAGTGTAGCGATGCACAGCGCGCAACAGCGACAGAGACTTGGGAGAAAGGTGAACAGTTGATCTCCGACGCATGCTTACGCTAGAAGAATGGTGCTAGCTGAGCGCCAGCATCCGATCTCGATCGCCTTCTAACACTGCCGTAGATTGATTTGCTGTCGCCTGCCTTATGGCAGCAAGAAAATAGGGAATGGAGTTCAAAAAAATGCCTGGTAAAATTCGTTCGCGTTTCCTTGCGATGTTGGTTTTGCCCCTGTTTGGGTTGGCCGCTTGCGAGGACGAACCCGAGGTAGCAGTCAAAACTGTCCGCCCCGTTTTTGCCGTGAAAGTCAGCGACGTCACGCAGCTAAAGCGGCGTCAATTTCCGGGCCGGGCCAAGGCAACGCGCGAGGTTGTCCTTTCCTTTCGTGTCGGCGGCCAGCTTTCCCATTTCGACGTAAACATTGGCGACACCTATAGCGAGGGCGATTTGGTCGCTCGACTCGATCCCGCCCCTTTCGAGGCTGAACGAAAAGCCATCGCCGCTAAGCTGCAAGGCGCCAGCGCATCCCTCACAAATTCTCGCCAGCAGTTTGATCGCGACAAGATATTGTTTGAAAAAGGGCACGTAGCCGCCGCGCGTCTCGACATCCGCACCGGCGAGGTCAAGGAAGCCGAAGCGCAGGTTGCCGCGGTCAAAGCACAGCTCGAACGGGCAAACCTTGACATCCGGTACACGAAGATGACCGCACCGTTCGATGGTGTCGTCGTCACAACCTTCGCTGAAAGGTTCGAGGACGTTCGCGCGCAGCAAACAATCGTGCGGTTGATCGACAACTCGCGTATCGAGATGGTTGTCGATGTGCCGGAAAACCTGATTTCGCTCGTACCACAGATCAAAAACGTTAATGTCGTGTTCGACGCCTTTCCCGACCTCACTTATACGGCGGCGATCAAGGAAATCGGATCAGAGGCATCGGAGACGACGCGCACCTTTCCGGTAACACTGATTATGGATCAACTGGCGGATGTCCAGATTCTGCCGGGTATGGCCGGCAAAGCGACGGCTGCACCAGGCGAAATCACCGTGCAGCAACAGTCGCGAATGCAGATTCCGCTGACCGCGACGTTCACCGATGTTGACGGAGGTACGACCTTCGTTTGGGTCGTCGATGAGGTGTCGAAAAAAGTGGCTCGGCGCGAAATCGAAACCGCGCAGCTCTCCAACCAAGGCATCGAGATCGCCTCAGGGATTACACCGGGTGAATGGGTCGTCACGGCGGGTGTCAATTCGCTGAAAGAAGGACAGACCGTCCGCATCATCGAGCGCTAGGGAGTTTCGCGCCATGAATTTCGCGGCTATGGCCATCGAAAAGCGGTTGGTGACCTATTTCATCGCCTTTTTAATCTTGGTCGGCGGTATCGCCAGTTTTTTTGCCCTCGGACAACTCGAAGACCCCGACTTCTCTATCAAGACAGCGGTTGTTGTTACGCCCTATCCCGGCGCCAGTCCGGAAGAAGTCGAACTCGAGGTCACCGACCTGATAGAAATCGCCCTGCAGCAGGTACCGCAGCTCGACTTTCTCGAATCCACTTCAGCTGCGGGCCTATCGACCATCAAGGTCAACATCAAAGCGGAATTTTGGTCAGACAAACTGCCACAGATCTGGGACGAAGTCCGCCGCAAGGTCAACGACGTCGCTCCTCGGTTGCCGCCGGGCGCCGGGCCGTCGAACGTTAACGACAATTTCGGTGATGTATTCGGCCACCAGCTTGCCGTCACCGGCGACGGTTTTGACTACGCGCAGCTGGAGCAATATGCCAAGGGTCTCAAAAAAGAGCTGAGCCTGGTCGAGGGTGTCGCCCGCGTCGATCTTTGGGGGGTGCAGAAAAAGGTCGTCTACTTCGATGTCTCGCAGGTGCAACTCACCCAACTCGGTCTCACCTCAACGAGCATCGAGCAAACCTTGAACCAGCAGAACGTTGTGGTCGATTCGGGGAACGTCAATGTCGGTGAGAGACGATTACGCTTCGAGACGACCGGCGCCTTCGAGACGACAGAGGATATCGAGAATCTATTAGTCAGGCCGTCTGTGATCGACACCCTGCTCGCTGGGCGTAACAGCAGTGGTGCGGCGGTAGGCACCGCCGAGCTGCTCAGGATCGGCGATATCGGCACGATCCGACGCGGTTTTCAGGAGCCCCCCCAAACGCAGATGCGATTCAACGGTGTTCCCTCGATCGGCATATCGATTACGAACGCAAAGGGCGTGAATATTGTCGATGTTGGTGCCGCTATCGACAAGCGCCTTAGCGAGCTCATCAGTCAGTTACCTGTCGGCGTTGAGGTCACGCGCGTCCATTGGCAGTCGGGCATCGTCGACGAAGCGGTTTCGAACTTTCTCATCAACTTTGCTCAGGCGCTGGCCATTGTTCTGGTCGTGCTCACCCTGTTCATGGGGTGGCGGCTTGGCCTGATTATTGGCGTTGCGTTGATCGCCACGATCCTTGCAACGTTCATGGTTATGGCTGCCATGGGGATCGACTTGCAGCGCATGTCTTTGGGCGCGCTTATCATCGCGTTGGGCATGATGGTCGACAACGCGATCGTCGTCGCCGACGGCTTCGTTATCCGGGTTGGCCGCGGCATGGATCGAAAAAAGGCTGCCATCGAGGCGGCCTCCCAGCCGTCATGGGCGCTATTGGGCGCCACCATCGTCGCCGTGATGGCGTTTTATCCGATCTTTGCCTCAACGGAAGGAACCGGCGAGTTCCTGCAATCGCTGTTCCTCGTTGTGGCGATCTCGTTGCTGATCAGTTGGTTGGTGTCGGTGACATTGACGCCGTTGCAATGCCTCGACTTGCTGCCATCCCCGAAATCGGCCGATGATGCAAAGGACCCTTACGGTGGCCGCCTGTTCAGGATGTTTCGGGGAATTTTGACAGCAACGATCCGCCGGCGCTGGCTGACCATGGCTTCGATGGTTGGCCTGCTCGCCGTTGCCGTTGTCGGTTTTGGTAATGTGACCCAACTGTTCTTCCCCGATTCATCGATGACCAAATTCATGATCGATTTCTGGTTTCCCCAGGGAACGCGAATTGAACAGGTTGCGAGCAAAATCCGACCTGTTGAACAGCGCCTGATCGATGATTCCCGGGTCGACAACGTCAGCGCCTTTATCGGAGCAGGCCCACCGCGTTTCTATCTGCCGGTTGAACCCGAAGCGCCAAATCCTTCCTACGCACAACTGATCGTCAACGTGCATGACCGCAGCGAAATCGAGGCGATTATTGCCGAGATCGAGCCGTGGCTCGCCGAGACCTTGCCGGAGGCGTTGATTCCGGTCCGGCGTTTCGGCGTTGGACCGAGTGACACGTTCAAATTCGAGGTACGAATTAGCGGCCCAGCGGTCGCCGAACCTGCCACGCTTCGCCAGCTCGCAGATAATGTCATCGCCCAAATCGAAGACAGTCCGCTCACCGCCTACACCCGGACCGATTGGCGTCAGCGCGTCCAGAAGGTCGTTACCGAATACAGTCAAGATCGCGCCCGCTGGGCGTCGGTTTCGCGCGAGGACGTCGCGCGCGCAACAAAGATGGCTTTCGATGGGCGTAGGGTCGGATTGTTCCGCGAGCAGGACGACTTGATCCCCATTGTTATGCGTAGCATCGAGGAAGAACGTTTGAACGTGGGTGCACTCGACGTGCTGCCAGTGCAGCCGCGAGCTTCGACAGATGCAGTCCCGCTGTCCCAAGTTACCGATGAGGTCGCGCCAACCTGGGAGGATTCCCTGATCTTGCGGCGCGACCGCCGCCGTACCATCAAGGTCCAGTCCAATCCGGCTGCCGGGTTCACCTTTCCGGCGCAACAGGCGGCACTCGCCGCCCAAGTGGAAGCCGTGCCGATGCCTGCGGGCTACCTGTTGGAATGGGGCGGCGAATTCGAAAGCTCTACAGATTCCCAGAAAGCATTGATCCCCGGCGTCATCCCTGCAGTTGTGCTGATGGTTCTGATCATCGTTGTTCTGTTCAACGCGCTTCGGCCGCCGTTGATCATTTTCCTGACCATCCCCTTCGCAATCATCGGCATCACCGCCGGCCTGCTGGCGACGGGAGCACCTTTCGGATTTGTCGCTTTGCTCGGCGGCATGAGCCTAGCCGGCATGATGATCAAGAACGCGATCGTATTGCTCGACGAGGTTAATCACGAACTTGGGCAAGGCCGGGCACAGTTTGATGCCATCATCAACGCCGCGCTGTCACGCCTTCGGCCGGTATTCCTTGCGGCTGCTACGACGGTGCTGGGCATGATTCCTCTATTGCAGGACATTTTTTGGGTCGGCCTAGCGGTGACAGTCATGGGCGGCCTGGCCTTCGGCACGGTACTGACGATGATCGTTGTGCCGGTGCTCTATGCGATATTCTACCGAGTCCGGGTCGCAGCGGGCT
>JAPUHN010000142.1 GCA_027297685.1 Alphaproteobacteria bacterium
ACCCTGACCGGGCGCGACGCGCAGACCATGATGAAAATGATCGTCGACAAAAAGACCGACCGGGTGCTCGGGGTTCATATGGTTGGCGACGATGCCGGCGAAATTTTGCAGGGCATCGCTGTGGCTCTGAAAGCAGGGGCCACCAAGGCGGTATTCGATTCGACGATTGGTATCCACCCAACCTCGGCGGAGGAATTCGTGACCATGCGCGAGCCGGTGCCGGAACCGATGGCCGAGGCGGCGGAATAGCTCGTAAACGACACGTGCCAAAATACCGGCTAAAACCTTGTCGGTCTGAACACTTGTTGACCCAACTATATCCCGTATGAGTTGTAGATACGTCTTCTGTTATGTCCTTAAAAACGGACATAGTTCGCGCTGGATTACGGCTGCTTTTGACCCTAAACGGACATTGAATAAACAAACGGAGCTCTTGAATAACCACTGTTCTCGGCGCGACCTACTTTTTTCGTTGGTCACCTGGCAACAGGCCACCAGGGCAGCAAATACCCCGTCTCTAATTACGATCCTAGGTATCGTCAGGCGGCTGCCCTCCCACCGTCTCGACACTGAGCGGTACCGACAGCCCGGTCTCGGTTCCGATGACGATCTCGACTGCTGCCCCGCCTAACGTGCTGAGGATGGCGGTTTCCTGACCGTTGTCCGTGAAGCTTGTCTCCACTCTAAAGCGAGCGGTGCCGTCGCGGCGCGGAACGAACCTGGCGTCAAATTCCAAGATGCGTAAATCAATTGGTTCCCTGTCGCCGGGAACAAACGTCATTGTGACGCCGCACTCTTGGAAATCTTCGACGTGCCAGCCTCTATTGGCGACAAAGCAGCCTGCCGGGATCAAGAATAAGAAAGGTTGGGGCTCAACCCCCCCAAACCGCTCCCAACTGACAACGACATTGTCGTTGGCGAGATCCTCCAAGCCATCGTTGGCCAGTTCGGCTTTAAAGCCAAGCTCGATAACCGGAGTAATTGGGTGGGGGGGAGGGCAATAATCTGGGCCACGGTTTTGGTCCGAATGACCTCAAATCCCCACGCCGGGGTTACCAGGACAGCCACCATCAGGCCCACTGTAGAGGCGATGGAAAGGTTTTTGATGTTCCCAAAGACCGACAAAATACGAACAATAGGCATGTTTATCTCCTCCGTTCATGTTGCCCCGCGTCGGAGCAGTGAGGAGCCAAAATTGCGCCTTGCCGACGCTTGGCGCGCGGCTCTTATTCTCGACAAGGATATAACTCTAGCGGAATAACCGCCGCGAACATAGTTAACGCCGCAGGGCCGAAGTCGGGCTGCCGGTGCCTTATTAGCTTTTGCTGAACGGCTGTTATTGGCTATTAACGGACATCAGAGAGCATAGAAAAAATGTCCGGTTTACCCCGAAATCAGACGTGGGAAGATTCGGGATTGTGGCTGCTCAATTCTCGTGTTGGTAGGTGATCAAAAACGGTCGTTACAGGCACGTTTGCCGGTGAATTCGCGCCCGCTCACTCCTGCATGATTGTTAACGCTAGTGCGTTGATTTTGGACGATTTTTAGTAGAACCTGGCCCCCAATAGGCGTATACGCTGGCCCGCGTAGCGAACGTAAATAGGTTTTTCGGGTTGATATAAACGAAGAGGGGCGCCCAAGGCGTGGCGCCCGGAGGAAAGAGATATGTCCACAGCCTGGCACTTGGGCAGTTGGCGCGACCGGGAAATCCGGCAGGTGCCCGAATACGCGGACGCGACCCATCTCGAGCGGGTTGAAGAGACATTGCGGGCCTCGCCGCCGCTGGTGTTCGCCGGCGAGGCGCGGACCTTGCGCAGCCATCTGGCGCGCGTCGCGCAGGGCGACGCTTTTCTGTTGCAGGGCGGCGATTGCGCCGAGAGCTTCGCCGAATTCCGGGCCGACAATATTCGCGACACCTTCAAAGTTCTGCTGCAGATGGCGGTCGCGCTGACCTTCGGCGCGTCGTGCCCAGTGGTAAAAGTGGGCCGTCTGGCGGGCCAGTTCGCCAAGCCGCGCTCGGCGCCGACCGAGACCATCGGCGATGTCGAGCTCCCGAGCTATCGCGGCGATATCGTTAACGATATGGCGTTCACCGCCGAGGGCCGCCAGCCCGATCCCGAGCGTATGGTGCGCGCCTACAACCAGTCTGCCTCGACGCTGAACCTGTTGCGTGCGTTCGCCCAGGGCGGCTTCGCCGATTTGCACCAGCTCCACCGCTGGAACCTCGACTTCGTCAAGGAAAGCAAGCAGGGCGAGCGCTATGAGGAAATGGCGACGCGGATCGACGAGACGCTCGGTTTCATGGCCGCGTGCGGCCTCACCAGCGAGACCGTCCCGCAACTGCGCGAGACCGATTTCTACACCAGCCATGAGGCGCTGCTGCTGGTCTACGAGCAGGCGCTGACCCGCCAGGACAGCCTGACCGGGCGCTGGTACGACTGTTCGGCGCATATGCTGTGGATCGGCGACCGCACCCGCCAGCCCGACGGCGCCCATGTCGAGTATCTGCGCGGTGTCGAGAATCCGCTGGGCTTGAAATGCGGCCCGTCGCTCGACCCGGACGACCTGTTGCGCCTGATCGACACCCTAAATCCTGAGAACGAGGCCGGCCGCCTGACCCTGATCTGCCGCATGGGCGCCGACAAGGTGGGTGACCATTTGCCGGCGCTCATCCGCGCCGTCGAACGCGAAGGCCGCGCCGTCGTGTGGTCGTGCGATCCGATGCACGGCAATACCATCAAGGCCTCGACCGGCTACAAGACCCGCCCGTTCGATTTGATTCTCGGCGAAGTCGATGCCTTTTTCGATGTCCACCGCGCCGAGGGCACCTATGCCGGCGGCGTGCATTTTGAAATGACCGGCCAGGATGTCACCGAATGCACCGGCGGTGCTCAGGCGATCACCGAAGAAGCTTTGTCGGATCGCTACCACACGCACTGCGACCCGCGGCTCAACGCCAACCAGTCGCTCGAGCTGGCCTTCCAGATCGCCGAGCGCCTGAAGCGTCACCGCGACACTGACGGCGCCGGCAAGGCCGCGGCTTCCGCCGCCTGACATCGCATTTTTCGCCAGCTCATTTACGGAGCCGCAATTACGGGGACGCGCGATGGCCAGCGGCAAATCCAGTAAGCCAGTGCCGGTGCGTCCGGCGGTCGAAGACATTTCGGCGCTGACCGACGTCTATTTCAGCAAGTCGCGCGCGGCGGTCGAAAAGTTTGGCGATATGACCGTCACCTATGGCGTGTTCATGCGTCGCACGGTGGTGTGCGCCCCGCGCCTCGCCACCGACTGGCTCCGCGCCGTCGCGGCGGCGCGCGATACGGCATTCGACATCGAGCTGTGCGTCGCCGAAAGTCACATCGCCGAAGCCGACGAAGCGATGCTCTACATCACCGGCTCGCTCTATCATCTGGTCGATCTGGAAACGCTCTACTTGCAAAAACTCGGTGCGGCTTGCGTCGCCGCCTACAACGCGTCGGAAATGTGTATTGCCTTGCCTAAGGCCTCCTTCATGGCCTTCGACGCGCGCCACTGTGCGGGTGCCGACATGGCCGAGATGATGGCCTATGCCGCCGCCGTTGGCACCGAGCGTGCGCAACGGCGCGCCGACGCCATTGGGTTCGTCGGCAACGCGACCGATGCCACGGCGCATTTTTTTGGCCAGGAAAAGGGCCTCGGCACTATGCCCCACGCGCTGATCGGCTATGCCGGTTCGACCGTGCGCGCCGCCGAAATGCTCAACGAGACGTTTCCCGGCGAGCCGATGACCGTGTTGATCGATTACTATGGGCAGGAGAACAGCGACGCCATTGTCGTCTGCCAACGCTTCCCCGATCTGGCCGCGGCGGGCGATTTATCGTTGCGCATCGATACGCCGAGCGGGCGTTATGCAGAAGGGCTCGATGATGCCGCCGGCCGTGCGCTGATCGAGCGCCACGCGCCCGGTGTGCTGGCCGGCGTCGATGGCGAAACGGCGGATTACCTGGTGGGGCAGGGCACTTCGGCGGCGGCGGTCTGGAACTTGCGCGAAAGTCTCGATGCAGCCGGCTTCGAAAATGTAAAAATCGTCGCCTCGTCCGGCTTCGGACTGGCCAAATGCCGCGCCATGGCGGCGGCCAACGCGCCCATCGATACCGTTGGCACGGGCTCTTTTCTGCCAGATAACTGGCCGGAGACTTACGCCACCGCCGACATCGTCGATTACGGCGGGCAAGCACGGGTCAAGGCTGGGCGCGAGTTCCTGCTACGGAGGTAGTATCCGCTCAGCCGGCGTTTGCACCCTCATGGTTCGACAGGCTCACCATGAGGACCTCATCCTGAGCTTGTCGAAGGACGAGTTCCGAGTGCCGGTTACGCCGCCGCCGGCCGCGCCACCGGGCGGCTCAACACGGTCTCGTTGCCCTGATCGGGGTCGTGCGGGATGAGCTGGGCGAGCAGCAGGCTGACCGCCGCCAGTCCAGCGCCGGTGTAGAACACCGCGCTGGGATTGATCAGCCAGATCAGCCCAAATCCGGCGGGCACGACGATTGCGGCGATGTGATTGATCGAAAACGCGATGCCCGAGGTCGGCGCGATGTCGCGCGGATCGGCGATCTTGCCGAAATACGTCTTGAGCGCCATCGCCATGGCGAAGAACAGATGATCGACGATGTAGAGCGCGCCGGCGATCCACACATTTTCCACCAACGCGTAGGCCACAAAAACGCCGATCAGGCCGATATATTCCAGGGTCAGCGAGCGGCGCTCGCCGAAGCGGCTGATGAAGCGTCCGACAAGCGGTGCGAGGAACGTGATGATGATGTGGTTGGTCAGCATCAACAGGGTGAGGGTAGCTGCCGACAGGCCGAATTTTTCCACCATCAGGAAGGAGGCGAAGACAATGAATATCTGCCGCCGCGCGCCGTTGATGAAGGTGAGCACATAGAACAGCCAGTAGCGCCGGCGCAGGAACAATTCGCGCCGTTGTTCGCTGTCCACATTGAAGCGTGGAAAAGCCAAATAGACGAGCACTGCGAGGGCCGCAGTCGCGCCGCCGGCGACGGCGTAGATTACGGTAAAGTCGAGATCGAAAAACTGAAGCCCGAACCAGACCAGCGCGAAGGCCACGATCGAAGCAACGCTGCCGGCTGAAATCATGCGGCTAAGCACGATCGGCGCGCGCTCCCGGCTCGACCATTGCAAGGCCAAACTCTGCGCCGCGGTCTCAAAATAGTGATAGCCGACCGACATGATCGTTGTCGTCACCAACAGACCGACAAAGCTGGGAAACAGGCCGCTCAACGCGACTCCGGCGCCAAGCAGCAGCAGCGCGATGATGGCGATGGTTTGTTCGCGCAGCAAATACAGCAATGCAATGAAGGTGAACGCGAGAAAGCCCGGGATCTCGCGCACCGACTGGAGAATACCCATATCGGCGCCGTCGAAGGCGGCGCGCTCGACGGCGAAATTGTTGATCAGCGCCATCCAGGTCGCAAAGCTCAACGGCGCTGCCGCGGCCATGAGCAACAGCAGGATTTCAGGACGACGCCAGCCGCTATGGTGTTCGGTGTCCATGTGGAATTTAAATACCCGCGTTCACTTGTTAAAGGTCGCCGCAGGAGCAGTCCATCGAATTCGTCGGCACATCTGCCCTGTGTGCAAAGCAACGCTTACCGGCGAATTTGCCCGCCGTGATTGACAGCGATTGATACCGGGACATAGGGTCGCCGCCGTTCGAGGACAAATTTTTTCATGACCGATTCTTTAACCATCGCGCTGGCGCAACTAAATCCGACGGTCGGTGATATCGACGGCAACGTTGCCCGCATTCGTGCCGCCCGCCTGGCCGCCGGCGCCGGCGGAGCCGATTTGGTGATTGGCACCGAGCTTTGCGTGTCGGGCTATCCGCCGGAAGACCTGGTGCTGAAGAACGCATTCCTCGATGCGGTGCGCGGCGGCGTCGAGGCGCTGGCCGAGGAAACCACCGACGGCGGTCCGGGATTGATCGTCGGCGCGCCGTGGCTGGCTGAGGATGGCAAACGCTACAACGCCGCCCTGGTGCTCGATGGCGGCAAGATCGTCACCCGCCGCGACAAACACGATTTGCCCAATTACGGCGTGTTCGACGAGAAGCGGGTGTTCGACGCCGGCGCGCCGCCCGGCCCGGTGAATTTCCGCGGTGTGCGGCTGGGGCTCGCCGTGTGCGAGGATATGTGGACCGCCGATATCTCCGAGACGCTGGTGGAGTCGGGCGCCGAAATTCTGGTCTTTATCAACGGCAGCCCCTACGAGCGCGACAAAGTCGACGTGCGGCTCAACCTTGCGGTGGCGCGGGTCACCGAAACCGTCCTGCCGCTGATCTATGTGAACCAGGTGGGCGGCCAGGACGAACTGGTGTTCGACGGTGGCTCGTTCGTCCTCAACGCCGACTGCAAGATGGCCGCAGCGTTGCCCCAGTTCGTCGAAAGCGTGGCGGTCACAAAGTGGCAGCGCGGTGGCGACCAAAAGCCATGGTGCTGCGCGGAAGGCGAGCTAACCCCGCAGATCGAGGGCAGCGAGCGCATCTATCAGGCGATGGTTCTGGGCCTGCGCGACTACGTCAACAAGAACGGATTTCCCGGTGTCGTTATCGGCCTGTCGGGCGGTATCGATTCGGGTATCACCGCGGTCGTCGCGGTCGACGCGCTCGGCCACGAACGGGTGCACTGCGTCATGATGCCATCGCCGTTCACCAGCCAGGACAGTCTCGACGACGCCCAGGAATTGGCCGACCGTTTGGAGGTTCGCCTCGACTCCATCGACATCGAACCGGCGATGGAGGCCTTCGATGAAATGCTGAAACAGGGGCTCAACGAACCCTCGTCGGGCGTGACCAAGGAGAACATTCAGAGCCGGGCGCGCGGCCTGACTCTGATGGCGATCAGCAACACCACCGGAGATATGCTGGTGACCACCGGCAACAAGTCGGAAATGTCGGTCGGCTACGCGACCATCTACGGCGACATGGCCGGCGGCTATTCGGTGCTGAAGGATGTCTATAAGACCGATGTGTTTCGCCTGTGCCGCTGGCGCAACGAACACTACCCCGCCGGCGTGTTCGGCCCGGCCGGCGACGTTATCCCCGAACGCATGATCACCAAGCCGCCGTCGGCCGAGTTGCGGCCCGATCAAAAGGACGAGGATTCGCTACCGCCGTACGATGAGCTGGACGCCATCCTGCACGGCTTGGTCGAGGAAGATCTGGGCGCTGACGATCTGGTTAGCCGCGGTTACGACGCGGAGGTCGTTCAGCGTATCTGGCGCTTGCTCGAAATGGCGGAATATAAGCGCCGCCAAGCGCCGCCGGGGGTCAAGCTGACCAGCCGCGCCTTCGGCCGCGACCGCCGCTATCCCATCACCAACGCATTTCGCGGTAAGGCCTAACGATGCCGTCCTAATGCTTCGACAGGCTCAGCATGAGGCTGTGGAGCGAGCCGTCGTGCTACAGCACGGCGAAAGTCGCTCCGCAGAAACTAAGACCTCATCCTGAGCTTGTCGAAGGGTGAGGGGACTCCGGTAACCTGCTGAATTGCCTTAGTTTCCGTTCGGCGTTATACAGCGGACCCATGACGACCCGTTCCCATCGATGTTGTGCGACCAGCCGGCGAATTATCGGCTGACGACGTTGTTGCTGCGCGGCTTCCGCGCAGACCTGCTGCGCAATATAATTCTGGGAACCCTCGCATGACGCTCCAACTCCACAATACACTGACCCGCACGAAAGAGCCTTTTCGACCGCTCGACGACAAGCATGTGCGCATGTACGTCTGCGGGCCGACGGTCTATGACGACATCCATATCGGCAACGCCCGGCCGCTGGTGGTGTTCGATGTGATCTACCGGCTGCTCAAACACAGCTATCGCGACGCCAAAGTCACGTACGTGCGCAATATCACCGATGTCGACGACAAGATCATCGACCGGGCGGCGGAAAGTGGCGAGTCGATCGACAGCCTTACCCGCCGCACCACCAAACGCTTTCACGCAACGGCGGAAGCATTGGGCTGCCTGAAGCCTGACAAGGAGCCGCGCGCGACCGACCATATCGCCCAGATGAAGGCGATGATCGAGACATTGATCGCGAAGGGCCACGCCTACGAGGCCGGTGGCGAGGTTCTGTTCAGCGTGCCGTCGATGCCCGACTACGGCAAATTGTCTGGGCGCAACCGCGACGAGATGATTGCCGGTGCGCGCGTCGAAGTATCGAGCCACAAGCGCGATCCCGCCGATTTCATTCTGTGGAAGCCATCGTCCGGCGACCAGCCCGGCTGGGGCAGCGATTGGGGGCGTGGCCGCCCGGGCTGGCACATCGAATGCTCGGCGATGAGCGAGCACTATCTGGGCCAGCAATTCGACATCCACGGCGGTGGCGTCGACTTGGTGTTTCCCCACCACGAAAACGAAATCGCCCAGTCGCTGTGCGTCCACCCGGACGAGACCTTCGCGCAGGTTTGGATGCACAACGGCTATTTGATGAGCGAGGGCGAGAAGATGTCGAAGTCGCTGGGCAACTTCTACACCGTGACCGAACTGCTCGAGGAATTCCCGGGTGAGGCCTTACGCCTGGCGTTGCTCAAGACCCATTACCGCCAACCGCTCGATTTCACCAAGGACGGCGTCCGCGAGGCCAAGCGGGA
>JAPUHN010000143.1 GCA_027297685.1 Alphaproteobacteria bacterium
TGTTGGCGCACCATGGCGCCGCGGATGCCGCCGATTGGCTTCAATACCTGGCGATAGAGCAGCAGATAGCAAAGTGCCAGCGTCATGAAGACGCCGATGAGCGAAGTCGGCAACAGCCGCCAAAGAATGGCATTCAAGCTCCGCGTTATGCTATTCCGGTCGAACGTCATCAGCACCGCCCCGAAGGTGCCCATCGACATGGATTGGTTTGCCGGACCCATAAAGCCCGAGTTTGGTTTGGCGTGCGTGTTGCTCGCGAGCTCCGGCATCATCATCTGCTTTTGCTGCGGCATGCTGCTGGCAACCTGATCGTCTGCCATCGACATTTGCGCGGGCCCCGGCATGGCCATCTGCTTTTGCTGCGGCATGCCGCTGGCAACTTTATCGTCTCCCATCATCATTTGAGAGTGCATGCCGATCGGAGCGGTCAAAGGGACGACTATTTTCAGATAGTCACCGTCACTGGGGCGAAGCCCGAATGTTCCTGTACTTAGCGCATCACGAGCTTCCGCTTTCAGTCCTTCGGACGTTTCCCGTGATACGGCTTGTGGGTTCGAATGTTCCTCAAAAATCGTGCGCTTGCCGTCCTGCGAGAGGATTACAACGCCGGTAACTTCCGGATTGTCGCGCATCACTTCGCCGGCGACGTGAGCGAATTCGGCCTCGTTACTGGCGATCATCGCCGAATGGTTAATGGCGCTGGCGAGCAGCCGTCCTCTTTGCACCAACTGTGCCTGCAGTTGCTGAGAAGCGATGTGATAGGTGGCGAAGGCGCCGAGAAACGTCATAACCACGGCGCCGATGGTTAATGAGAGAAGAAATTTGGTCTGTAGCGACCACTTTCCGCGTAAACTCATGCTGCCCCAAATTGTTCTAACAAGAGGTGGCAAATGATAATTTGGAGTATTAACTATCAGCGAGACGTAAATAACGTATGAACAGCCAGCGCGCTTTATGAATACTTACTTAACAGCTGCTTCTGATTAATTCCCGCAATTAGCGGTGGGGGTTAAGAGCGACCGAATTACTCCCCAACACCGGACATTGCGGCGTCATCAGTTGGCGCCGAGCGCGGCGTAGCGTTTCAGATGGTGGTCGGTGTCGCCGAAAAGCGCGCAGATCATAGTCAACCGCTTGAAGTAGTGGCTGACCGACAGCTCGTCGGTCATGCCCATGCCACCGTGCAGTTGGATCGCCTGTTGGCCGACCAGCTTGCCGGCGCGGCCGATCTGCACCTTTGTCGCCGAGGCGGCGCGCGCCCGGTTCGCGCTATCGTCGGTTGCCGCGATGGTTTCAGCCGTGCGATAGACCAGCGCGCGTGACAGTTCGAGCGCGTTGAACATGTCGACGGCGCGGTGTTGCAGCACCTGGAACCGGCCGATCGGGCCACCGAACTGTTGGCGGGTCTTCAGGTGTTGCACGGTTGCATCGACCAGCACGCTCATGATGCCGACCGCTTCGGCGCAGATAGCCACGCTTGCTTCATCTATTACCCGTTCGATCAGCGGGTACGCCGCGCCGGCCGGCCCGAGTAGGTCGCCGCCGGCGACCGAGACGCTGTTTAGCGTTATTTCGGCGGCATGCAAGCCGTCGACAGTCGGGTAATGGCGCCGGCTCACGCCCTCGGCGTCGCCATCGACCAGGAACAACGATATGCCCGCCGCGTCGCGGCTGTCGCCCGTCAGGCGCGCCGAGACGATGAGCTTGTCGGCGCTGCCGCCATGAATGACTACGCCCTTGGCGCCATCGAGCACATAGCCGTCGCCGGCCGCGCGCGCCGTCGTTTTGACGTCGGCCAGATTGTATCGCGACTGCCGCTCGGCGAACGCGAAGGCGAACAGCAGCCCGCCATCGATCAGCGGCGGGATCAGCGCCGCCTGCTGGTCGGCAGAGCCGCCGTGGCGCAATAGTCCACCGCCGAGCAGCACGGTCGAAAGATAGGGTTCGACGACCAGGCCGCGGCCGAGCGCTTCCATCAGCACTGCGGTGTCGGTCAGGCTGCCGTCCAGCCCCCCATGGTCTGCCGGCATGGCGAGGCCGATCCAGCCCAGTTCGGCGAACTGGCGCCAGGCATCGCGGCTGAAGCCTTCCTCGGTGGCAGCGTATTGGCGCCGCTTGTCGAACGGATAGTCCCGCTCGATAAAACGCTCGGCGCTATCTTTGAGCAGTCGTTGTTCTTCGCTAAGCGCGATCTCCATGGGCGGGTGGTCCGTGCGTGGTTGCGTCTCGAAACGGGCAGCGGCGGCGGGTCAGAGGCCGAGCACCGCTTTGGCGATGATGTTTTTCTGGATCTCGTTGCTGCCGCCGTAGATCGATGCCTTGCGCCAGTTGAAATAACGCGGCGCGATGGCGGCGGCGTAGTCGGGGCCGATCGGCTCTTCGTTCCAGCCATACTCGAGCGCTTCGCGCACAAACGGATGGGCGTAGTTGCCGACCGCCTCGAGCAATAATTCGGTGATCGCTTGTTGAATTTCGGTGCCGCGAAGCTTCAGCAACGACGCTTCGGGTCCCGGTGGCTGGCCGGCCGCCTCGCCTGCCAGTACCTGCAGGAGCACCGCCTCGAGCGCCAGCAGATCGATTTCGACCTCGGCGACTTTGGTCTGAAACGCCGGATCGTCGAGCAGCGGCCTGCCGTCGACAAGCTCTTCGGCGGCAATCTGGCGGACCCGGCCGAGTTGGTTTCTCGATTGGCCGACATCGGCGGTCCAGGTGCGCTCGTGCCCGAGCAGGTATTTAGCATAGGTCCAGCCCTGGTTTTCCTCGCCAACAAGGTTTTCGACCGGCACCCGAACGTCATCGAGGAACACGTCGTTGATCTCGCTGCCACCATCCATGGTGGTGATCGGCCGCACCTCTATGCCCGGGCTGGTCATGTCGATGAGCAGGAACGAGATGCCAGCCTGCGGTTTGCCCTCGGCCGCGGTGCGCACCAGGCAAAACATCATGTCGGCGTATTGGGCGAAGGTGGTCCAGGTCTTGGCGCCGTTGACGATATAATGGTCGCCGTCGCGTTTGGCCCGCGTCTTGAGCGAAGCGAGGTCGGAACCCGAACCCGGCTCGGAATAGCCCTGGCACCACCAGTCCTCGCTGGTCAGGATGCGCGGCAGATAGCGTTGCTTCTGCGCCGCGCTGCCGAAGGCGATGATCACCGGGCCGACCATGGCGACGCCGAACGGAATGATCCGCGGCGCCCCGGCCCGCGCCATCTCCTCGTTGAAGATATGCCGCTGCATCGGCGGCCAGCCGGTGCCGCCATGTTCGACCGGCCAGCCGGGTGCCAGCCAGCCGCGATCGTTAACGATCTGCTGCCAGGTGACGTAATCGTTCTTGCCAAGGCCGAGCCCCATCTCGACCTTGTGCCTGATCTCCGCCGGCAGGTTGTCGCGCATGAATGCCCGCATCTCGTCGCGGAACGCTTCGTCTTTCGGGCTCAGCTTTAGTTCCATGTCAGATCCTCCGACCCCTTCGTGGTCACCGGCTCGGCGCTTGGACCATTATGGCGGCTACGGGCGATATAGACCACAG
>JAPUHN010000144.1 GCA_027297685.1 Alphaproteobacteria bacterium
CAGATCAACCTCGCCAACAGCTACCATCGTGGCCGAGGGGTCGAGCAGAATGACGAAAAGGCGCTCGAATGGTACGCCAAGGTCTTCGAGTATCTCCATACGCAGGACCCGCTGAGTCTATGGGTCGTCGACCGGGCCGGCAGGACGTCATCCTATAACGGGGTCGACGACAAGGTCGTTGCGGTGCCGCGGCTCGAATCCAAGGGTTTCACGAAGCAGCCCGGCGTCGATCCGGCCCTTCGACCGTTGAGCAAGTTCAATCGCTGACCGGCCGGAAGTATCGCCCCGGAAGTATCGCCAAGTTTAGCCGCCGAATTCCGCGGCCGGCGGCAATCCCTGTAATTCAACGGTCGTCGCGCCCGCATCGATCCGTTGCAGCATCACGGCCTCGCGCTCGATGCGTGCGCGGCAACGCACCAGCAAGCCGTCCAAATGGCGGCGACCGACGGACACGACGCCGTCGTCGTCGGCGACGATCAGATCACCCGGATCGACGGCCACGCCGCCACATTGGATCGGCACGTTGACGCTACCGCCCCATCCCTTGTGGGGTCCGTTTGGGACCGCGCCCCGGGCGTATACGGCGACCCCGGATTCCCGCAGTTCCGCAACGTCACGAACGCTGCCGTCGATGACCACGCCGGCGACTCCCACATGCTTCGCAGCGTAGGTAAGGATACCGCCCCACACGGCCGTATCCAAATATTCGCGCGCGTCGACGACGATGACAGCGCCGGGCCAGGCAACCGTCAAACAGTAATGCAGCGCCGCATTGTCACCGACCATCGTCTGTACCGTCAGCGCCTGGCCGACGACCTTCATGCCCGGCGCGAGGGGTTTGATGGCCGCGGCCATCGCCCCCGTTCGGTTCAATTCGTCGCTGATTACGGCCGGCGGAATGTCATGCCATGCAGCGAGCTCGGCGTCCGACATCAACCCTTCGGGCGCAGCTTTGAGTTCCAGCGCCATCACGCCCCTCCCTATGAAATTGCGGCAACCCCGGCAGCGCCGCGTTAACGACGTCAGCGACGCCGGGTCGGCCGCCTAACGTCTTACAATGAGCAATGCCAGAAGAAACTCGAGTAATTTCTTAGAAACACGGCATAACATATTGAAAAATTGGTCGGAGCGAGTGGATTCGAACCACCGACCCCTTGTCCCCCAGACAAGTGCGCTACCAGACTGCGCCACGCTCCGGCCAACGTTCGGCGGTGTTTCGCCGACGCGGCCCGCACTATAGCCGCCGCGGGCAGAGGAGGCAACGCGTCAGGATGTGTTCTTGAGGAGATTTCGGACAGCAATGAGCTCGGCCAAGACCGCTTCGATCTTGACTTGCCTGCCGTCGGACGGCGTGGCTTCTTCGGTTTCGACGACGTCGGGTGTGGTCGGGCCGCGGCCGCTTTCCCGCAGAAGTTTTTGCACGCCTTTGATGGTATAGCCATCGGCATAAAGCAGCGTCTTTATGCGGTCGAGAAGTTCGATATCCTCGGGTCGGTAATACCGGCGTCCACCGCCCCGCTTCAGTGGTCGAATTTGGGAAAATCGGGTTTCCCAGAAACGCAGCACATGTTGCGGTACGTCAAGCTGACCAGCGACTTCGCTAATCGTCTTGAACGCCGCTGGCGACTTACCCACACGGCGATCCGTCCTCGCGACCGATGGTGCGGTCGCCATGATCAGTCACCGCTCCACGGGGTCGTCGTGTTGATTCGATCCTTGAGCACATGCGAGGCGCGAAACACCAGAACGCGCCGTGGCAGAATCGGCACTTCCTCACCAGTCTTGGGATTGCGACCGATGCGCTGTGCCTTGTTGACCACCGAGAACGTGCCGAACGACGAAAGCTTGACCGCTTCGCCCTGCGCCAGCGTATCGACGATTTCGCGCAACACGGATTCGACCAACTGAGCCGACTCGTTCCGTGACAGGCCGACTTCCTGATATACCGCCTCGGTGAGATCGGATCTCGTGACAGTCATCCCGGCCATCGCTCCATGCCAATCGGGGCCAAAGACAAAAGCCTACAGCATTGTGAAAAAACCGTCAATATCAAAGGGATGCAATGGTTCGCTAATGCGAACCTCGCGTTCGACGAGCCAGCCTACCAGCGGATAACGGCCGATCCCCAGGTGAAGCCGCCGCCCATGCCCTCGATCAGGATCAGATGCCCGCGCTGAATGCGGCCGTCCTCGGCCGCCTGTGCCAACGCCAGAGGGATCGATGCCGCCGACGTATTGGCATGACGGTCGATGGTATAGACGATCTTGTCCTCGGGCATGCCGAGTTTCTTCGCGGTCGCGTCGATGATTCGTTTGTTCGCCTGATGTGGCACCAGCCAGTCGATGTCGTCCGGCTCGAGTCCATTGGCCTCCAGCGCCTCGTCGACGGCGGCGGCGAGCAAACCGACCGCATGCCGGAATACTTCGCGGCCCGACATGCGCAAATGGCCGGTGGTCTGCGTCGTCGAGGGCCCGCCATCGACGTAAAGGAAGCCCCGCTTCGTCCCGTCGGCGTGCAGGTGGGTCGACAGTACGCCCGGCGAATTGGTGCCCGGTTTCGCCTCGCTGGCGCGCATCACCAAGGCGCCCGCGCCGTCGCCGAACAGCACGCAGGTCGACCGGTCGCTCCAGTCGAGTATGCGAGAAAACGTTTCCGCGCCGATGACGAGGGCGCATTCGGCCTGTCCCAGCCGGATGAAGTTATCGGCCACGGCCAACGCATAGACGAAGCCGGTACACACCGCCTGAACGTCGAACGCGGCGCCGCGGCTGACGCCGAGATCGGCCTGAACTTTGACCGCGGTGGCTGGAAACGTCTGATCCGGCGTCGCAGTCGCGACGACGATGAGGTCGACATCCGATGCATCGACTCCCGCGCTTTCAAGCGCTCGTTCGGCGGCCCTGGTCGCCAAATCCGACGTGTATTCGCCGGTCGCGGCAATATGGCGCTGTTGAATCCCCGTACGGTCGACGATCCAGTTGTCGGACGTATCGACGAATTCGGCAAGATCGCGATTTGTGACGACACGCTCCGGCAGGTACGAACCCCATCCAGCAACGCGAGACCGGTACATCTTCAAATTGTGGCTGCCTTTTCGTTTGCAACGTGATCGGCGTGCCATTGGTTGAGTTCCGCGATGACTTTGTCGTTGAAACCCTTCGCTACCATGTTGACGGCAACACCGATGGCGTTGGAAAAGCCGAGCGCGTCTGTGCCGCCATGGCTCTTGACCGCGACGCCGTTGAGGCCAAGGAACACGGCGCCGTTGTAGTGGCGCGGATCGACCCGGGCGCGCATCGCGTTCAAGGCCGGCCGCGCAAGGAGATAACCCAGCCGCGACATCAATGATTGCTCGAATGCCGCCTGGAGGTAATCGGCGATGAGGCGCGCGGTCCCCTCGGCCGTCTTCAAGGCAATATTGCCGGTGAAGCCGTCGGTAACCGCGACGTCAACGGTGCCAGCGGTAATGTCGCCACCCTCGATGAAGCCGTGGAAGACGATCGGCAAATTTCCCTCGTCGAGCAGTTTCGCCGCTTTGCGCACGGTTTCGTTGCCCTTGGTGATCTCGATGCCGATGTTCAACAGCCCAACCGTCGGCTTGACGACGCCAATCACGGTACGCGCGAAGACCTCGCCCATGACCGCGAACTGGACCAGGTTTTCGGCCGTGCACTCGGCGTTGGCGCCTAGGTCGAGCACCACGGTTTCACCACGCTTGGTCGGAAAGATTGTGGCGAGCGCGGGGCGATGAATGCCCGGAAGCGTTTTGAGGACTATCTTGGACATCGCCATCAGCGCGCCCGTGTTGCCCGCCGAGACGACACCCTCGGCGGTGCCGTCACGCACCGCCTGGATGGCAAGGCGCATGCTGGAATTGCGCCCTTGACGCAAAGCAACCGACGGTTTCTCGTCCGATCCGATTGCGACATCGGTATGATGGACCTTCGAGACCGCCGCCAATTCGGTGTTGCGTTCGAGCAGCACGTTCAGCTTCGCCTGGTCGCCGAACAATAGAAAATGCGTACCGGGAAAACGCAGGCGCGCCTTGTCCGCGCCTTCCAGTACAACCGCGGGTCCGTGATCACCGCCCATGGCGTCAAGCGCTATGGTAATCGGCTGGCTCACCTGTTCCGGCC
>JAPUHN010000145.1 GCA_027297685.1 Alphaproteobacteria bacterium
TGTCCGTTGACGTGGTTTGGCATAGTGCTCAATGAACTTGCCCACGACTTCTTGAAATGTCGCGCCACCTGATAGCACGGCACGGCGTTTGGCTTTTTTCTCCGCGAGCGGATCAGCACCATCGCGTATTTCGACAACACGTTGCTCGGCACGCGTGCGCGCCTGTGTCGGCGTCAATGGGCCGTACTTACCCAAGGTTTCCATCCGGCGTTTGCCTGCCGTATTCGAGTAGCGCAACACAAAACTTTTAGTGCCACCGCCGCCGTTATCGCCTTTGGCGTAAATTTTCACGCCGAAACCAGGCACCTTGCTGTCCCATTTGATGTACGGCGCAGCTTGGCATTTCAGGCTATCAACGTAACTCTTCGTAATGTTGGGCATTTCGGTCCCCTACGATCCGTTCGATCTGGCCCCCTACAGGTCAGAAAAAAGTCACCAAAAAGTCACCACCGCATAACGTATACGAATATGGGGATAGCGTAGACGGTTCGCAAGACTCTAGTAAAATCAAAGGATTTATGCGGGCTAAACGTACTCTGTAGGATTTGCTTCGGTATGGGTTATTTGATGGCCTACCAGATTCTGCACACATTTCTGACCCAGCCGGATCCGATCTACACCGGCTGAGATATTGGCAGCGCGCCCTCGAGCGGTTCGAGCCGTTGGTAGAGCGCTCCCATTTTCGTGATGACGCTTTATTTTGTTGTCGCCGCTGTCTGTTGTCCCTACTGTTTTCAAAACAACAACAAATCTTTGAAACATAAAGGGAGGCAATCATGAGTCTATTCGATAAACCATTCGACCGCCGCACGATGTTGAGCGGTTCGGCGACCGTCCTTGGCGCGGCAGCCGCATCCAGTTTGCCCTTCGGCAATGCGTTCGCCGCGGGATTTCCCGATGGCGCTATCAGCGTAACCGTTCCCACGCGCGCCGGTGGTGGCGCCGACCGGAACTTGCGCGCGTTCACCGGCGTCTGGAAGAAATATCTCGATGCTACGTTCAAGCCGGACTTTAAACCGGGCGCTTCGGGGCGGGTCGGCTATGAATTTTACATGGGCAAGAAAAAGCGCGATGGCCACAATCTGCTGTTCGGCAATATGGGGCCAGAGTTCCTCAATTGGATCGTCAAGATGCCAACCTTTCCGCTCGAGGATCTGACTTACTTCGCCCGGGTCGACACCGACCCTGGCGCGATCTTTGTGCGTGCCGATAGTCCCTTCAAGACCATCGACGACGTCGTAGCGGCGGGCAAAAAGCGCACCCTCAACGTGTCCACCAGCCGCCTCGCGCACCCCGCGTCGGTGGGTCTGCTGGCGCTTGGTGAGCATACGGGCGCCAAGTTCAACCTGATCCCCTTGTCGGGCGGCAAAAATACCATCGCCGGCGTGGTGACCGGTGAGATGGACCTCGGCACGTTGACGTCGGGTTCGGTCGCCGCCAAGGGCAAGGCTTTGAGGACGCTGCTGGTATTCAACGACGAGAACGTGGCGGCCGATCGGCTCAACAATGCGCCGACCATGAACCAGCATTTCGGCACCAGTTTGCCGCCTTTGCTGTCGTCGCGCGCGTTCGCGATCCACACCAGTGTGATCAAGGATCATCCCGACCGGTTCAAAATCCTCAACGACACGCTCAAAAAAGTGTTCGACGATCCCGAATACAAAGCGGCCGTCATCAAGGCCAAGGGTATTTGGGAATACATCAACTATGGCGATATGAACGACACCGCGAAGTACCTCAAAGGCATCAAGGAGGTAGGCTTGAGATTCAAGCCACTGTTGACCGGTAAGCCGTCCTAAATCGACCGATAGGGATTCGGATGGGACGGCAGGATTGATTATTCTGCCGCCCCAACCCGGAGTGTTGTTCCATGCTTGACGAAACCGAAGCGGACCGACCCAGGAAACGGGCCCTGGGGGCGGAACTGGTGATTCCGGTCGGCGCGCTGGTGTTCACGCTTTATTATTTTTACACCATCCTGGAATCGCCTTGGACGGCGCAGGCCAGCGCGTTCTTCATCGGCACCATCCTCATCGTACTGGTACTGATATTTATCGGCCTGACGTTCCGTTGGGTGGCGAAGGGCGAGGGCGACTGGAGCTTTCACACGCTGTTCGAGCCGCACGACTACGTAAAAATTCGGCTCGGTCTGCTGGCGCTGACCGTCGGTTATATCGCCGTCATCTCGTTCCTCGGTTTCACCATCACCACTTTCCTGTTCCTGGTTCTGGCGATGCTGCTGTTGAATCGCGGCCGCCGCGCCAAGCTGTCGTTGACACTTGCCGCCATCTTGTCGGTTGGCGGGTATCTGCTGTTCATCGTCGCCTTCGACACCAACTTTCCCGAAGGACCGTTTGAATTCCTGATGAATGGAATTTTGTGAGGTGGACGTTTCGATCCAGATGTTCGCCGAGCTGTTCGTCCACACCCTGGGGTTCTGGTGGATCATCCTTCCAGCCATGCTGCTGGGGCTGATCGTCGGCGCCATACCCGGGTTCAGCGCCGCCAACACCATCATCATTTTATTGCCCCTGACCTTCGCCATGGAGGTCGAGCAAGGCATCGTGTTCATGGTCGCGCTCTACGCCTCGTCGCGCATGGGCGCTGGAATCCCGGCTATTCTGGTGAATATTCCCGGCACCGCAGGCGCGGCGGCGACGCCCCTCGATGGCTATCCGATGGCGCGGGCTGGGCTCGGTCAACAGGCACTGGCGATGTCGTTCGTGGCGTCCACCGCGGGCGGTCTGCTGACCACGATCATCGCCCTGATCGCCATGCCGTGGCTCGCCCAGGTCGCATTTTTTATGCATAGCGTCGAGATGATCGTGGTCATGCTGTTCGGCATATCGTTGATTGCGACCATCGCCGCCAAGAATACATTGAAAGGACTTATCGCCGGACTTTTAGGCCTGATGATCGGCGCCGTCGGCACCGACTTCGTTTACGAGACGCCGCGCGCCACCTTCGGCTTTTTGGAATTGTATGACGGTATACCGCTGGTGCCGGCGCTGGTCGGCCTGTTCGCCGTATCCGAGGCGTTTCTGGTGATCGAGGGCGAGTCGATCTTGACCCGCCGCGGCAAGGAGCTGATGGCCAATCCCAGTTGGCAGGCGACCTTCGAAGGGGTGCGCATGTGCGCCAAACGATGGTGGCACGTGATTTGGTGCAGCCTCATCGGTCTGGTCATCGGGGTGATACCCGGCGCTGGCGCCAGTATCGCCTCGTTCGTCGCCTATCAGCAGTCGCGCTCGTTCTCCAAGACGCCCGAGCTTTATGGCACCGGACATCCGGAAGGTTTGATCGCGCCGGAATCCGCCAATAACGGCGTGACTTCGGGAACCCTGGTACCGTTGATGGTCATCGGGCTGCCGGGCGGCGCGACGGCCGCTATCATGCTGGTGGTGCTGGAGTTCCACGGCGTCAATTTCGGCCCGCAATTGTTCAGCGAACAGCCCGAGATCGGCTTCGGCATCTTCATGGCCATGGCGGTCACCTATTTACTGATGATCTTCACCATTCTGCCGCTGTCGCGCTACATGACCAAGGTCACCATCGTGTCGACCGCGTTCATGGCGCCGGTGATCATATCGTTCACCCTGGTCGGCTCGTTCGTGCCGCGCGAATTCGGCTTCGATATGGGGCTCGCCCTCGGGTTTGGCGTGCTCGGCTACATCGCGCGGCGAACCAATTATCACGTCGCGGCGATCCTCATCGGGATCATCCTGGGGCCGTTGCTCGAAGGGTTCTTTTTGCGCGCCATCCGCATGGCGAACGGCGATTTGGGCGTGTTGTTTTCGTCGAATATCGGCAACGCGTTGTGGGTCGCCTTGGTGGTGACGGTGGCGCTGCCCTATTTGCTCGATTATCTGCGCAAGCGGCGGCGCCAGCAGAAGACGATGTAAGGCCGGTCCCGAAATCGGCGGGGGATGCGATGACGGTTGATGAAAGCGGCTGCGTTGCCGACAAGGTCCGGCGGGTCGGCAGTCTGGACATACCAGGTGGTGGCCAAATCGTGGTCCAGAACGGGTACGCTTTTGTGGGGCACATGAAACCGCCCCACGGCACCACTATCATCGATGTCTCCGACCCCGCGGCGCCGTCGGTGGTCGCCGAACTGCCAACCGACGGGCCCTATTCCCACACCCACAAGGTGCGGGTCGCGGGCGATCTCATGATCACCAACGTCGAACAAAACGACCGCCATCTTATGCGCCTCGGCAGCCGCGTTGCGGCCGTTCGCCAGGCGCTTTCCGACGCCGGGAACCCCGCCAGCGATGCGGCGGTGGCGGCGGAATTGGGTCTCGAGGAGTCCGACGTCGCGAGGCTCGACGAAGCGGTGGCGCGCGGTTATGGCGACGGTGGTTGGAAAGTTTGGGACATCGCCGACAAATCGGCGCCGCGCGAAATCGCTTACGTGCGCACCCATGGTTTTGGCGTTCACCGCTTCGATATGGACGCAAGCTACGCCTACATGTCGACTGAGATGGAAGGTTATGTCGGCAATATCCTGGTGATCTACGATCTCGCCGACCCAGCGGACCCGCAAGAAGTGTCGCGCTGGTGGATGCCCGGTCAACACATAGCGAATGGCGAACAACCCGATTGGCAAGGTTACCGCAACCGGCTTCACCACGCACTGCGGGTGGGCGACGAAATGTGGGCGGCGGTCTGGCACGCCGGTTTCCGGGTTATCGATGTCTCGGACATCACGGCGCCGCACACCGTTGCCGCGCACGACTACCACCCACCCTATAAGGAGCCGACGCACACGATCCTGCCGTTACTGCAGACGATCGATGGCCGCCGTATCGCGGTGGCGATCGACGAGGAGCACACGCGTATCCCCGGACAGGCGCCAGCCAATCTATGGGTGTTCGACGTCAGCGATTTCAGCGATATCAAGGCGATGTCGTCGTTTCACGTTTCCGAGCTCGATTCGCCCTGGGCGGGTTCCACTGGCCGGTTTGGCGCCCATCAGTTCCACGAGCAAATCGATGGCACGCTGATTTATTGCACATGGTTCTCCGGTGGCCTGCGCATTGTCGATGTCGCCGACCCTTTCTCACCGGCCGAGAGAGGCTATTTCATCCCGCCGCCGCGAACCGGCTTCGACGCGCCGCAAAGCAACGATGTCTGCGTCGACGAGCGCGGATTGATTTACCTGCTCGACCGCAACGCCGGCCTCGATATTCTCGAGTTCGAAGGCAATTCGCGTTGAAATGTTGGAGCCTTAGCGAGCGCCGCTAGAACGGTTCCATCTGGGCGCATACTGCTCTAAATTCGGCGTCATGAAACGCTTGCTCTTAGCTTTGTGCATGTGCCTATTCGCCTCGGTGGTATGGGCTCAGGGGTTCGCCGTGGGTTTTGAGGCCTACCAATCCGGCGACTATGCGCGGGCGTTTCGTATCTGGAAACCGCTTGCCGATCGAGCCGACACCTCGGCCCAATACAATATTGGTTTGATGTATGCCAACGGCCTGGGGGTGCCGCGAAACGACGCCGAAGCCGTGAAATGGTTTCGGTTGGCGGCCAAGGCAGGCATTGCGGGCGCACTGGCCAATCTCGGCTTTATGTATGAGGCGGGACTTGGCGTTGCCCAGGACAACGCCCAGGCCGTGTCCTGGTACGGCAAGGCCGCCGAGAAAGGCGATGCCTTTGCCCAGAACAGCTTGGGTTTGATGTACGATGAGGGACGCGGCGTCGAGCAGGACGACGAAGTCGCTGTCGGATTGTACCGCCAGTCGGCCGACCAGGGACTTGTCGAGGCGCAGAACAATCTCGGTTACATGTACGAAGTAGGACGCGGTGTGCCGCAAGACGATATCGAATCGGTGAAGTGGTATCGCCGCGCCGCCGACCAGGATTTCGCCGCCGCCCAGTTCAATCTCGCGCTAAAATACGATGGCGGCAGCGGTGTACCGCAAGACGATACGCGGGCTTACATGTGGTACACCATTGCGCTGACGCAGCTCCCGGTCGAGCAGCTGGAAACAGCCGTGTCGCTGCGCAACGTGGTTGGCGAGCGAATGGCGCCCGATAGTATCGCCGACGCTGATCGGCTGGCCAAGGAATGGCTGAAAAAGCGCGGCCGGGATCAGTAATTTGTTCCGATCCGGTTGATTTCTGCTCTAATACCAAATCTCGCTAATACGGACCCATTTCACCGCCTATAATTTATCCGCCGGACAGGCGCGGGTTGCGCCGCGGTGCTGGTACCGACAGCAGCCCGCAACGCCGCCGGCGAATAAAGGATGGCGGCCTGCGGTGGGGCGGCTTGGCCATTCGGCCGCGTTGCGCGGCTTGCCCGATGGCCCCGCATCGCGCTGTGCCGCGCGCCTAACCGGAAGGGCCAATCCGCCACTATGAAAGGGGTCCGTATTAGCGAGATTTGGTATAAATCACAATTTGGTAACATCGCCGGAAAAACCGGGCCCGATCGGCTACACTTTGTCGGCGCGAAGTATTCCAAGATCCGATCAATGCGAGGCACCATGCTTAATCTCCCTCCGCTTGCTTTGAATAAAAGAAGACCGATCGCTGCCCTGGCCGGAGCGTTTCTGGCGGGTGTATTTCTGGCGACATCGCCGGTTGCGGCGGACGGCATCGTCGCCAAGGTGGTCAATTCTCCGTTGAATTCGGCCGGCCTG
>JAPUHN010000146.1 GCA_027297685.1 Alphaproteobacteria bacterium
GATTTCCGCGCCAAATACGGCCGCTACCCATCCTTCTATGCGGCGCAATCCTACGACTCGATTTTCTTCATCAAGTCGGCGGTCGAAGCGGTCAACGGCAACATCAACGACCTCGACGGCATGCGCGCGGCGCTCGAAAAAGCCGATTTCCCATCGGTGCGCGGCAAATTCAAGATGGGGCCGAACCATTTTCCGATTCAAAATTTCTACAGTCGCGAGGTGGTGGCAGACGCCGACGGCAACTGGACTACGAAGATTACCGGTGTGGCGTTGAAAGACCATCAAGACGTTTACGCCAAAGACTGCAAAATGTAATCGTGACCGGAGCTTCTGGTGTTGGACGGGGGCTGCAATGCCCCCGTCTTTACATTCAGCGGCCCCGTAATCCGCCCTGGACCGGACGATGGATGTTAGCCTAGTCGTCGAACAATTCCTCAACGGGTTCCAACTCGGCATCATTTTGTTCCTGATGGCGGCCGGCCTGACGCTGGTGTTCGGCATCTTGGACATGGTCAATCTGGCGCACGGATCGCTGTATATGATCGGCGCCTTTTACGGCGCCACGTTCGCCGTGTGGACCGACTCGTTCATCCTCGGCGTGGTGCTGATGGTGCCGGCGATGCTGGTGACCGGCATCGTCATCGAGCGGATTGCGCTTCGAACGCTCTATGCGCGCGACCATCTCGACCAGGTGTTGGCGACGTTTGGCCTGATTCTGTTTTTCAATGCACTGACGCGCATTATTTGGGGGCCGGAGGGCGTGGTGGTGCCGCTGCCGGACTTCCTGAACGGCTCGGTCGATCTCGCCTTCGGTATCGTCTATCCGGTGTTCCGCATAACCATCATTGGCGTCGGTCTGGCCGTGGCCCTTGGCCTTTGGCTGTTGGTTTCGCACACGCGCATCGGCATGCTGATCCGGGCCGGTGCGTCGAACCGGACCATGGCCGGCGCGCTGGGCGTCAACATTCCGATGCTATTCACCATCGTCTTCGGTATTGGCGCGGTGCTCGCCGGCCTCGCCGGACTGATTTTCGCACCGATCCAGACGGTCTTCGTCGGCATGGGCGAAGATGTTTTGATTATTGCCTTCGTGGTCATCGTCATTGGTGGAATCGGTTCGATCCGCGGCGCCTTCATTGCCGCGATCCTGGCTGGATTGATCGATACCATGGGGCGCTCGTTTCTCGACGTCTTGCTGCTAGTGTTCCTGTCGCCCAATGCAGCGGAGTCGGCCGGCCCGGCCCTGTCGTCGATGCTGATCTACATCCTGATGGCGGCGATCTTGTTTTTCCGGCCGCAGGGACTGTTCCCGCCGAAGGGGAGATGAGCGGCGCGATGATTGCGGGAATAAACATGAAATCGGCGACAAGCTGGATGACACTGGGCGTGCTAGTGATGTTCGCCGTCATGCCGTTCCTCGCCCCCGCACTCGGCGAGCCGTTTTATGTCAAAGTTTTCGCGCGGGTGATGATCTGGTCGATCGCCGCGATAAGCCTCAATCTGATCATGGGGTACGGCGGCATGATAAGCTTCGGTCATGCGGTTTTTCTTGGGATCGGCGGCTATTCGATCGGCATCGCGTCGACCCATGGTCTCGACAACGCCTGGATTCAGTGGCCCCTGGCGATTGGAGTGTGTGCGGTGGTCGGCCTTATATTTGGCTTCATTAGCCTGCGCACCCGCGGCGTCTATTTCATCATGATCACGCTGGCGCTGGCCCAAATGATTTTCTTCTTGAGCGTGAGCGCCGAACAATACGGCAGCGACGACGGCCTTAATATATGGCAGCGCAGCGAATTCGGGGTTGCCTGGTTCGACCTCGAGAACGCGTTGACCATGTACTATGTCATTTTTGCATTTCTGGTGGCCGCGTTGTTCGCCATGTGGCGCATCGTCAATTCGCGCTTCGGCCTGGTGGTGCGTGGGTCGCGTTCGAATGATCTACGCATGCAGGCGGTTGGTTTTCCGACCTATCGCTACCGCCTGACGGCGTTCGTGATCGCCGGCGTGATGTGCGGCATTGCCGGCATATTACAGGCCAACTTCGAGAAGTTCGTTTCGCCCGATATGATGAACTGGCCGGTCTCGGGCGAACTGATCTTCATGGTCGTGCTGGGCGGCATGGGTACGCTGATCGGACCGGTCGTGGGCGCCCTGGTGTTTCTGCTGCTGTCCGAGATACTGAAAGATATAACCGAGCACTGGCATATCATCTTCGGGCCGTTCCTCGTCCTGGTCGTGCTGTTCGCGCGCGGCGGTGTCGTCGGTCTGCTGACCACGGGGGTGTCGCGTGAGTGACGCCCTGCTTTCGACCGTCAGCTTACGCAAAAGTTTCGGCGGTGTCGTTGCGGCCGACGGGGTGTCGCTTGAGGTGGTGCCCGGCGAAATCCATGCCGTGATCGGACCCAATGGGGCCGGCAAAACGACGTTGGTCAACCTGTTGTCGGGATTGCTTACACCCGACGCCGGCGACATTGTCTTCGATGGCCGTCCCGTGGGTCGACTGTCGGCGGCGGCGCGGGTCAAGCGCGGATTAGCGCGGTCGTTCCAGATTACTTCGGTACTGCGCGAATTCACTGCCGCCGACAATGTCGCGTTGGCCATTCAGGCGCGCCAAGGCCACAGTTTTAAGTTCTGGAAACCGGCGCTCGAAGATCTGGCGCTGCGCCAGCCAGCGGCAACCATTCTTGCCCAAGTCGGTCTGGCCGACCGCGCCGATATCGTCGCCGGCAATCTGGCGCACGGCGAACAGCGGCAACTCGAAATCGCGATGGTTTTGGCGACCGGTCCGAAAATGTTGCTGCTCGACGAGCCGATGGCGGGCATGGGCATCGAGGAAAGCCAGCGGATGGTCGAACTGCTGCAGGACCTAAAATCGCAATACACCATGCTGCTGATCGAACACGATATGGACGCCGTATTCGCCTTAGCCGATCGTATAACGGTGTTGGTCTACGGGCGCGAAATCGCCACCGGGGCGCCGGCCGACATTCGCGCCAATGCCGAAGTGCGCGACGCCTATCTCGGCGCGTCGGAGACCGATTGATGCTTTCCGTCCATGCCATCGATGCCGCCTATGGCGACAGCCAGGTGTTGTTCGGCATGTCGTTCGAGATCGGCGCCGGCGAGTTTGTCACCCTGCTGGGCAGGAACGGCATGGGCAAGACAACGACAGTGCGCGCGATCATGGGAATCTTGCCGGTCCGCGCCGGTAAAATTCTATTCAACGAAGAGCCGATCCACACCTTACCCTCGTTCCGCATCGCGAAGGCTGGTATTGGGTTGGTGCCGGAAGGCCGGCAGATATTCCCAAACTTGACCGTACGGGAAAACTTGATCGCCACGGCAGCGCCGCCGCCTGCCGGCCACCAGGGGTGGACGATGGATCGGGTAATCGATTTATTTCCGGCTTTAGGCGAGCGGCTGACCAGTATGGGCAACCAGCTTTCCGGCGGCGAGCAGCAAATGCTGGCGATCGGCCGGGCGTTGATGACCAATCCACGGCTGCTTATTCTCGACGAGGCAACCGAGGGTCTGGCGCCGATGGTGCGCGCGGAGATTTGGCATTGCCTGGAAAACCTCAAGGAAGAAGCCCAGGCCATTCTGGTGATCGACAAAAACGTCGACGCGTTGACCCGCATCGCCGACCGCCACTATATCGTCGAGAAAGGTGCGGTGGTGTGGACCGGAACTTCGGAAGAACTGCGCGCCGACGAGGGTATTCAGCACCAGTATTTGGGGGTGTAGCCCTCCTCCTTCGACAGGCTCAGGATGAGGCGTTCTCAGCGATGTGTTCCTCATCCTGAGCCTGTCGAAGGAGGAGGGCCGTTTGCGCTACCCCCGCAGCTTGAAGCGCTGGATCTTGCCGGTCGCGGTTTTCGGTAGTTCCTCGACGAAGTTGAACCAGCGGGGATACTTGTAGGGCGCCAATGCGCTCTTGCAGTGGGCGCGCAATTCGTCAGCGAATGCATCCGACGCATCACCGGGGTCTGTCAAAATCACAAAGGCTTCCGGTTTGATCATCTCGTCGTCGTCGGGCCGGCCGACGATGGCGGCTTCGAGCACCTTGTCGTGGGCCACCAGTTGCGCCTCGATCTCGACCGGCGAGACCCAGATGCCGCCGACCTTCAGCATGTCGTCGCTGCGCCCGCAGCAGACGAAATAGCCGTCGTTGTCCTGGTAGTAGGAATCGCCGGTGCGGATCCAACCGTCGACCAGTGCCTGCGCCGTGCGCTCGGGTTGCTCCCAGTAGCGCGAGATGATCGAGCCGCCGCGGATCATCAAATTGCCGACCTCGCCCGCGGTTACGGGATTATCATCGTCGTCGACGATCTTGGCGTCATAGCCGGGCACCAACCTGCCGCTTGTGCCGGGCTTATGGGTGTCGGGGCGATTGCCGATAAAGATGTGCAGGATTTCTGTGGTGCCAATGCCGTCGAGGATCGTGAGGCTGGTTTTGTCGCGCCACCGTTCGAAGATATTCGCCGGCAACGGCTCGCCCGCCGATACGCAGGCGCGCAGCGACGACAAGTCGGCGGATTTCTCCTCCAGGGCGTGTAGCTGGGCCGCGTATAGGGTTGGCACGCCGTAGTAGATGGTCGGGCGATAGGTCTCGATCGTCTCGAATATTGTTTCCGGCGTCGGCCGTCCGCCGAACAACACCGCCTGGCCGCCGGTCCACAGCGGAAACGTCATGGCGTTTCCCAGTCCGTAGGCGAAAAACAGCTTGGCGGCGGAAAAGTGGATGTCGTCATCGGACGCGCCCAGGGTTTCAACGCCGTAATACTGGCTGGTCACCACCATGTCCCGGTGGGCGTGGACGCCGCCTTTGGGCGCGCCGGTCGTGCCTGAAGTGTACAGCCAGAAACAGTCGTCGTCGGCGGAGGCCGGAGCCGGTTGCAGAGTGTCGGGCGCCGCCTCCATCAGTGCGGCAAGGGTGCCGGCTTCGCCCTCGGTAGCAAGTTGGTGCGCCGGCCCGGTGTCGGCTTCGGCCAGTGCCGGCTCGACCTCGGTGGCGAACTCCGGCGAATAGATCGCGGCGGCGCAGCCGGAATTCTCGAAGATGAAGCGGTAGTCATTGGCGCGCAGCAGCGTGTTGACGGGCACCGGCACGTAGCCCGCCTTAATGGCGCCCCAGAAAATATAAAAGAACGCCGGGCAGTCCTTGATCGCCATCACCACCCGGTCGCCCGCCTCGAGGCCCAATCCGTGCAGCGCGTTGCCGGCACGGTTCACGTTTGCCGCCAGCTCGCCATAGGTGACATCGCCGTCGGCCGTGCGGATCGCGATCTTGGCGCCCCGGCCTTCGTCCACATGCCGGTCGATGAATGGCACGGCGACATTAAATACCAGCGCGAACGTGAGCCGCGCCGGCGACTGCGATGTATCGATGTTGACGGTGTTGTCTTGCATCGCCGGCTTAATGGAACAGCACGTAGTCGTAGTCGATCGGCTTGCCGTGGATGCCGCGTTTGGGCGGTGAAATCCAACCGGCCATCTTGCCCGGCTCGATCACCGGCACCATCAGTGAGCGAACGAAAGCGTAATCGTCGGGCGAAGGCAGCCAGTCGTATTTACGCGTCTGCCACTCGTCGTCACTGATTAGCCGGCCTTCCGGGGTGGCGTTGATATCCCGGAAGATGCCTATGTTCCGGTTGAACGCCGGGTCGGGCAGTGTCAGTTCGACATCCAAGCCGTATTCGCGGATTGCCTTGTTGAACCGATTCAATCCACGCTGGCTATCCATGGCGAAATCCTCGCGCAGCTTCAGGTTCATCGCCGGCAGCGCCGCCATTTCTTCGGTGGCGATATGATCGCCTTCGACCCGGGGCACGATCACATGGGCGTCAGTCAGGACGTGATCGTCGTCGATCTTGGTTTCCTGGTAACGCCCCTTCAGGCCCATCGAATAATAATTGGCGGCGTTGGTCGAACGCTCCGAGCCGAACAGATCGAGGCAGATCGAATAGTGGAAGTTGATGAACTTCTGGATGGTGCCTAAATCGATTCCGCCATGGGGGCGAACATCCTCGCTATCGTGTTCACGCATGAGCTCGCAGGTGCGCTTGACCACGCGCATGATGCCGGATTCGCCGACGAACATATGGTGGGCTTCTTCGGTCAGCATGAAACGGCAGGTCCGCGATAAGGGGTCGAAGCCCGATTCCGCCAAGGCGGCAAGCTGGAACTTGCCGTCGCGGTCCTGAAAATAGGTGAACATGAAGAACGACAGCCAGTCATCGGTCGACTCGTTAAACGCTTCCAGGATGCGCGGCTTGTCGGGATCGCCAGCGTGGCGCTCCAGCATCTCGTCTGCTTCCTCGCGGCCGTCGCGCCCGAAATGGGCGTGCAGCAGGTAAACCATGGCCCACAAATGGCGGCCTTCCTCGACGTTCACCTGGAACAGGTTGCGCAGATCGTAGAGCGACGGGCAGGTCCGGCCGAGGTCACGCTGCTGTTCGACCGAAGCGGGTTCGGTGTCGCCCTGGGTGACGATCAGGCGGCGCAGTTCGGTGCGGTACTCGCCCGGCACGTCGTTCCACACCGGCTCGCCCTTGTGCTGGCCGAAGGCGATTTGCCGGTTCTCCTCGGGCGGAGTGAGGAAGATACCCCAGCGATATTCCGGCATCCGCAGATGGCCGTAATGGGCCCAGCCGTTGGCGTCGACGCTGATGGCGGTGCGCAGGTAGACTTCGAAGTCGCTGGTCTCGACCGGACCCACATCATTCCACCATTGCAGATAGGCCGGTTGCCAGCGCTCCAACGCCCGCAACAGGCGCCGGTCGTCGGCCAGGCCGACATTGTTGGGGATGGTCTCGTTATAGTCGATGTTCATGGTCTCAGACTCGCTTGCGGTCGAAATCCGGCTGTTTACCGGTGCCGTACAGTTTCAGTGCGCCACCCTCGCCGACCGCGTTGGGGCGCTGGAACACCCAATTCTGCCAGGCGGTAAGCCGGGCGAAAATCTTGCTTTCGATGGTCTCCGGACCGGCGAAACGAAGATTTGCCTCCATCGCCGTCAAGGCGTCGGGCGAAAAACTGGCGCGCGCTTCGATGGCGATACGCACTTCGTCTTCCCAGTCGATGTCGTCGGGAATAAAGGTCACCAAGCCAAGCTCTTCCGCCGCTTTGGCGTCGAGATCGTTGCCAGTTTCGGCTTCGATTTCCGCCACCTTGGAGCTGTCGTTGAGAAAGCGGCTTTCGAGGCGGGTCAGACCGTTGCACATGGGCAACGGACCGAAATTCATGGCGGTCGGGCGCACCGTCGCTGGCGCCACGTTCGAGCCTTCGAAGGCGCCGTCGAGCATGTAGCTGCGGTCGGCGGCCAGCGCCAGTTCGAGAAGGCTGCCGGTAAAGCACGATCCCGGCTCGATCAAGGCGATGAGGCTGCGCGACGATACGTCGAGGCGCTTCAACGTGCGCTTGAAATACAGCGTGATCTCGCGCGCCAGCCAGTCGGAGCCATTGGCCAGCAGTGCGCTGTCGGCGGCGGCCACATGGTCCCCATCGCCCGACGTCGTCAGGATCCAGGTGCCCAGCTCGGGCTCGTTGAAACGCAGGTGCAGAATGGCGTCGTCCAGTTCGCGCGCGAAGGCGAGCGGCCAAAACCGGTCGCCCTCGGCGTGGATCGCGGCGGCGTCCTGGGGCGGCGGGCCGTCGGGACCGCGCAGCCGGAACGTCGCGGTCCGCCCGGCGCGGTCGAACGTCACGGTCACGTGGCGGTAGGCGATTTCACCGTCGCCGATATCGCGCTGCAGCGGCGTCAACGATATTCCCTGCGCGCCGGTGGGCCTATCGGTTTGCGCGGCCAAAGCGGCAGCCCTCGTGCCGGCGGCTTCGGTTAGCCTCGAACGCGGCGCCAACTCGTCGACCAGATCCCATTCCAGGGCCCGCTTGCCGCGCATGCCCTCGCCGGTGGTACAGAAAAAATCGGCGCGGTCGCGGCGCACATGGCGCTTGTCGACCACCCGGGTCAGGCCACCGGTGCCGGGCAGCACCGCGAGCAGTGGCACTTCGGGCAGCGACACCGCGCTGGCGCCATCATCGACCAAGATGATGTGGTCGGTCGCCAGCGCCAACTCGTAACCGCCGCCGGCGGCGGTCCCATTGATCACACAGAGATAGCGTTGGCCGGAATGGGCGCTCGCATCCTCGATGCCGTTGCGGGTCTCGTTGGTGAACTTACAGAAATTGACCTTCGCGCCGTGGGCCGATTGGGCCAGCATGGAAATATTGGCGCCGGCGCAGAAGACGCGGTCCTTGGCCGATGTAATGATCACGGCGCCGACGTCCGGGTGTTCGAAACGCAACCGTTGCACCGCATCGTAAAGCTCGATATCGACGCCGAGATCGTAGGAATTGAGTTTCAAATCATAGCCGGGCTCGATGCCGCCATCTTCGCGCACGTCGAGCGCCAGCGTTGCCACCCGGTCGTCGATCGACAGCTGCCAGTGCTTGTAGTGGTCCGGGTGGGTTGAAAACTCTATCATTGCAGCGCTTATCTGGTCCCAACGGGCATTGCAGTGTAAATCACCGACTACAGTTTGTAGACATAACTATTGGCTAGGCCAACTAATTTCGGCGCGGATCGCCCACGCCGCCATCATGGCCCCGCGATAGCAAACAAGAAAAGCGATTGCTGTAGGACTTTCGATGGACCCTACCCAAATGCCTGGCCGAACGCCTGCCCCGAGAGCGTTCGAATTTACCGAGGTTGCCGGCCATCAGCTCGAATATTACTGGACCCGGCCAGTGGTCGCCGGCGAGACAGCACTTATTTTTCTCCACGAGGGACTGGGCTCGGCTTCGCTGTGGCGCGACTTTCCCGCCGCCGTCACCAACGCGACCGGTTATCCAGCGCTGGTCTATTCGCGCTACGGCTATGGCGGATCCGATGTTTTCGGCGAACCGCGCGGCGTCGACTATATGCACCACGAGGCGCTCGATGTGCTACCGGCGCTGCGCGCAATACTGGCAATCGGCGATACGGTGCTGATCGGCCATAGCGACGGCGCGTCGATCGCGCTGATCCACGCCGGCGCGGGGCGATGGCCGGTGCGCGCCTTAGCGTTAGAAGCCGCCCACGTATTCGTCGAGGACGAAAGCGTTAGCGGTATCGAGGCCGCCAGAGTGGCCTTCGAGACCACGGACTTGCCGCAAAAATTAGCCCGCCACCACGCTGATTCCGACAAGACCTTTTTCGGCTGGAACGATATCTGGCTCGATCCCGCATTCCGCGCGTGGAATATCGAAAGCTATCTGGCGTCGATCGATTGCCCGAGCCTGGTGATGCAGGGCGAGGACGATGAATACGGAACGAACGCACAGGTCGCTGCGATCCGCGATCAGGTCGCAGGCCCGGTCGAAACCCGTGTGCTGGCGGCGTGCGGACATTCGCCCCATCGCGATCAGACTGATCTAACCTTGGACGCGATCGCCGGATTCATAAAAAACCTCTAGGCGTTGCTGGCCTGGAACTGACACATTGCGAGGATGAGGGGCCTGCAGGGAACACCGGCGCGGATATGGGCATGAGCGAGACCTACGATTTAGTTGTGAAGGGTGGCATCGTGTGGACCACCGGTGGGCCGGCCGCCGTGAATGTCGCGGTGCGCGACGGACGCATTGCCGCCATCGGTGACATCGATTCCGATGCCGCTGGACAGATCGTCGACGCCACCGGTCTGACGGTGTTGCCGGGCGTCGTCGATACCCAGGTGCATTTCCGCGAGCCGGGCAACGAACATAAGGAAGATTTCGAGAGCGGTACCCGCGCCGCAGCGCTCGGCGGGGTGACGGCGGTGTTCGAGATGCCCAACACCGATCCCTCGACGACGTCGGAAACGGCCCTGCGGGACAAGCTCGATCGTGCCGCCGGACGCGCCTGGACCGATCACGCCTTTTTCGTCGGTGCGGCGCCGGAAAACGCCGAGCAACTCGGCGAACTGGAAACGCTACCCGGTTGCTGCGGGGTTAAGATGTTCATGGGTAGCTCGACCGGAAATCTGCTGGTCGCCGACGATGAAACAGTGCGCCGGGTGCTCGCCAACGGCACCCGCCGGGTTGCCGTCCATGCCGAGGACGAGCCGCGTCTGATAGCTCGCCAGGGCGAACGGGTCGAGGGTGACCCCGCCACTCACCCGGTATGGCGCGATGCGGAAACCGCGATCATTGCGACCCGGCGATTGCTCGCGCTGGCGCGGGAAACCGGCCGGCGGGTTCATGTGCTGCACGTAACCACCGCCGACGAGGTGGCAATATTGGCCGCGGCCAAGGACATCGCCACCTGCGAGGTAACGCCCCAGCATCTTACCCTGGTGGCGCCTGATTGCTATGAGCGCTTGGGGACATATGCGCAGATGAACCCGCCGATCCGCGGCCAGCGCCACAATGACGGCCTGTGGGCCGGCGTGCGCGACGGCGTGTTCGACGTGGTCGGCTCCGACCACGCGCCCCATACGGCTGACGAGAAGGCGCTGGCCTATCCCGCGTCGCCATCGGGCATGCCCGGGGTGCAGACGCAACTGCCGCTGCTGCTCGACCACGTCAATGCCGGCCGCCTGACGTTGGCGCGGCTCGTTGATTTGGTGTGTGCGGGACCGGCGCGGATTTACGGCATTGCCGGCAAAGGCCGCATCGCCCTCGGTTTCGATGCCGACTTCACATTGATCGATCTGAACGCCTCGCGCGAGATCACGGCCGACTGGTTGGCGTCGAAATGCGGCTGGTCGCCGTTCGAGGGGATGACCGTGCGCGGTTGGCCGATGGGCACGATTATCCGCGGCAACGTGGTGATGCGCGATGGCGAACTGGTCAACGCTGCCGTCGGCGCGCCAATGCGGTTCCAGGACACGTTGGGCACACACAAACTATCCTCATGCTGAGCTTGTCGAAGCAGGAGGATGCCTCGTCCTTCGACAAGCTCAGGATGAGGCGGTTTTGAGATTAGCTACAGCTTCGTCGGATTGGGCGCGTCGCCGTAGACTTCCTTTGGGTCGAAGACCTTTTCGGTCTCCTCGAAGGTCAGCTTGGCCGGCGCGCCGCTACCAGCGTCGGCAGGGGCGCCAAGGGGCACCGAGCGGAAAAAGCACGAGCGGTAGCCGATATGACAACTGGCGCCGCCGTGCACGTCGGCGCGCAGCCACACCGCGTCCTGGTCGTCGTCGATCCTGATCTCGACCACTTTTTGAATCAGCCCGCTGGTGGCGCCCTTGTGCCACAGCGCCTGGCGCGAGCGGCTCCAATAGTGCGCCTCGCCGGTCTGAATGGTCTTCTCCAGCGCCTCGGCGTTCATATAGCCGTGCATCAAAACTTCGCCGCTTTGCGCATCGGTGGTGACCACGGGAAGCAGCCCATTCTCGTCGAATTTGGGCGCCAATTCGTCACCCTCTTCGACCTGCTCTATCGACTCACGTCGCGCGAAGAGGCTTGAGCCGGTTTCCGTTTCAGAGCGTCGGTCCGCCATATCGATTCGGTCCTTGCAGACGCGCCGTTGCTGCCTGCCAGCGGCGCAGGTTTGGGCGTGTTATAAGGGTTGCAGCCCACCGGATGTCAAGCCGGTGAGTCTAGGGAAGGAGCCGCCGCCGGTGGCGAATAGCGAACAAAAACCGCCCGTTGAGGCCATTCCCGTCTCGCTGCTGACGGGTTTCCTGGGCAGCGGCAAGACCACGGTGTTAAACCATTTGCTGCAGCAGCCGGGGATGGAAAATACCGCGGTGATCGTCAACGAATTCGGCGAGATCGGGCTCGATCATGAGCTCGTGGTCGGCGGCAAGGAAGACATGGTGCTGCTCAATAACGGCTGCTTGTGCTGCACCGTGCGCGGCGATCTGGTGAACACACTGCGCGATTTGATGATGGTTCGGATGCGCGGCGACGTCCCGCCGTTCGAGCGGGTTCTGGTCGAAACGACCGGTCTCGCCGATCCGGCGCCGATCCTCCACACCCTGATGGGTGACGAATTGACCACCCGCTATTACAGGCTCGACGGCGTGATCACCACTGTCGATGCCGTGAACGGGGAGACCACGCTGAACGGCCAGTTTGAATCGGTAAAGCAGGCTGCCGTGGCCGACCGGTTGTTGATCACCAAGACCGATCTCGCCGACGATGCGGCCGTCGGCGCGCTGCACGACCGGCTTGCCGAGATCAATCCGGCGGCCCCGCGCATATCGGTCGTCGACGGCGCAGTTGCGCCCGACGATTTATTCAATGCGGGTTTATACGACCCGGCGACGAAAATTCCCGATGTCGACAAGTGGCTGAAGGAAGAGGCGTACGCCAACCACGATTCTCATGACCATCCCGGCCACGATCACGCCGGCTCCGGTCATGTCAGCTCCGGTCATGCCAGCTCCGGTCATGCCAGCTCCGATCAAGGCCGGCACGACGTTAATCGCCACGACGATAATATTCGCGCGTTCTGCGTAACCTACGACGAGCCAATTCGCCTGGATGCCGTCGAGCAATGGTTCGACTTGATTATGTTGCTGAAGGGCCCGGATTTGCTGCGGATAAAAGGCATCGTCAATGTGGTCGAAATGGACGGGCCCATCGTGATCCACGGTGTTCAGCATATATTTCACCCGCCGGCGGTTCTCGAAGCCTGGCCGTCCGATGACCGGCGTACGCGGATCGTTTTCATCACCCGCAATGTTGACCGGAAATTATTGGAAGACACCCTCAAAACTTTTACTGATAAGCCGGCGGATATATCGTCAAAACATGGGTAGCCGATCTATGGAAGACACGATTTTGGTCGATCGGCGCGACGATATCGCCGTCGTCACATTAAACCGGCCGGAAAAACGCAATGCGCTACGCCAGCAAGACTGGGGGGCGCTCGCCGATGCGCTCGATGCGCTGGGCGACGATGATAGCCTGCGGTGCCTGGTGTTGCGGGGCGCCGGCACCGCGGCGTTCTGTGCCGGTGCCGATATCGGCGGTTTCGAAGCCGAGCGCTCGACGCGCGAGAAGGTCCGCGCCTATGAAGCGGTCACCGGGCGGGCGTTTGCCGCCGCCCATACCTGCCGGCATCCGGTGATCGCCATGGTCCACGGGTTTTGCCTGGGCGGCGGGTTCGAGTTGGCGCTGGGGTGCGATCTGCGCATCTCCGCCATGTCGGGACGGTTCGGCATTCCAGCCAAGAATGTCGGCCTATTTCTTTCCTACAGCTTGCTCGAACTACTGATCGACGCCGGCGGTAAAGCGATTGCAGCGGAAATCCTGCTCGAGGGCCGCGCTTTGCCGGCGCTCGAGGCACAAGCGAAAAACCTCATTACCCGTGTCGTCGACGATGACGGCCTCGAGGAAGAGGTCATGAACGCGGCGCGGCGGATTGCCGACGGCGCGCCGCTTTCCGCACGTTGGCACCGCGACGCCATTCGCCGGATTGCCCAACCAAGCCCCTACAGCGCGGCCGAGTTGGAAGCGCAGTACGACTATGCCGATAGCGACGATTACAAGGCGGGTTACCAGGCGTTTCTCGGCGGCAAAAAGCCGGCCTTCAAAGGTCGTTAGGTAGCGGTCGAGCGCGACAGTTTTGGCACAAGAAAATAAAATTGATGTGGCCGATGGCGCGCCGTCTGGACTGCGCGGGTTGGTGATCCGCGTTTTTCTGCCGTTCGCTCTGGGTTATTTCTTCTCCTATCTCTACCGCACCGTCAACGCCGTCATTGGCCCAACTCTGGTCGAGGAGCTAGGTCTGAGCGCCGGCGGGCTTGGGCTGCTCACCAGCGCCTATTTCATCGCGTTTGCCGCCGCGCAGCTACCGCTGGGTTTCTTCCTCGATAGCCACGGGCCGCGGCGGACCGAGGCGGTCTTACTGGTCGTCGCTGCCGTAGGCGCGTTCGTGTTCAGCCTAGGCGATGGCTTGTGGGGCTTGGTAGTCGGCCGCGCGATGATCGGTATAGGCGTCGCTGCGTGTCTGATGGCGTCCTTGAAGGCGATGGTCGAGTGGTTCCCGCGCGACAAGTTGCCGTTGGCCAACGGGTTCATCATGGCGAGCGGGGGTCTGGGCGCCATCATGGCGACGGCGCCGACCCAGATCGTCGTCGCCGAAGTCGGCTGGCGCTACGGCTTTGTGGCGCTTGGCGTAGCCACATTGGCGGCGGCGCTAATCCTGTGGACCGTGGTGCCCGAGCGGGCGCGCGAGACCGGTGGTGTGAGCGTCGCTGAGCGGCTCGGCGGGTTGCGGCAAGTCTATGGCAGCCTGACGTTTTGGCGGGTAGCGCCGATCACGGCGCTGTCGCAGGGCACTTTCCTGGCGATCCAGACGTTGTGGGCCGGACCGTGGCTGCGCGACGTCGCCGGTCTGGCCCCGAATCTGGTCGGTTTTACCCTGTTATCGGGCGCGGTCGGATTCGTTATCGGTAACATTCTCGTCGGTATCATCGCGGTGCGGCTGGCTAAGCGCGGTGTTGCGCCGATCGTCGTTGTCGGTGTCGGTATGGCGTTGCTCATGCTGGTGCAGTTGGTGATCATCGGCGAATGGGTCGCCGCGCCGCGGGTGCTGTGGTTCGTCTTCGGCATGCTGGGACCGATCGGGGTATTGAGCTTCTCGGTGCTGGCCCAGGAATTTCCGGCCCATCTGAGCGGTCGCGCCAGCACCGGCCTGAACTTGCTGGTCTTCTCCACCGCCTTCGCGCTGCAATGGGGAATGGGCGAGATCATCAATCTGTGGCCGGCAGCGGCCGATGGCGGCTATGCAGCGTCTGGCTATCGCGCGGCGTTCGTCACCGCGTTGGTTTTGCAAGCCAGTGCGCTCGTCTGGCTGGTGGGTGGCCGGTGGCTGCGGTGATGATCGTGCTTATACCAAGTCTCGCTAATACGGACCCCTTTCACCACCAATAATTTGTTCGCCGGATAGGCGCGGGTTGCGCCGCGGTGCGGGTACCGCAAGCGGCCCGCAACAACGCCGGCGGATAAAAGATGGCGGCCTGCGGTGGGGCGGCTTGGCGCCGACGCCTTTGTCGGTGTCGACCTAGAGCAGCATCTGGCGGGATACTGCTCTAGCTAAGAGGAGAGTTCCTCCGCCAGTAATTGTTTGTTATCAATGCGATAATGTGTGCCTATTTGTCCTTCCCATGTCTATACCCATGTTTGAAAGGCTGGTTGGGGGCCAAATTTGCAATCCATAGCCGTACATGCCACTGAGGCTGCCGCCCCTCTTTCCGAAACCCTCACCGATCTTGAGTGCCGACTCGACGAACGGATGGTTACATTTGCGGTCCTGGATACCGCCCGAGCGAACGGCCTTTCTGCGGTCGAGCGCGTCCACATTGATCGGGAGTGCGACAATATACTGCGCGAGGTTGGCGTATTGCATGAACGCATCGCGAAGAGAGCGGCCCGACAGGGCGAGTTGGCGCCAAGCCCTGTCGAGCCTTGCCACCACCGGCCAGTTCAACAGCACCGGCAATGGCTACAAACCTCATAGCACATCTGCTTGACCGCGAATCGACCTGCGCGCATAGTTAACGCGCCCTAACAAAGGGCGGCCCGCCGGAGTGCGTAAACACCACGACGAGCCTAACCACCACCGGCCGAAGGAGCGCCCGGCAATGGCTACACAACACATAACATATCAAGCCGTCGCTGCGCTTCCTGGTTGGTTCAACCAAGGAGCACACCATGAAAAAATTATCACGTCGAACGGCCCTTGCCGCAGTTCCCGCACTTGCTGCCGTCCCGTTGCTTGCCGCCACGCCATTATTGGCGGCGGGCGTTCCTTCCGCCGATGATCCACTCGCACTTAGTCCGCGTTTTGCAGGGTTGTTCGCCCAATGGCGTGCTTGCAAGGAAACCGGCGACAATGCCCATGCACAATCCATCAGGATTGAGGAAGCCGCGCGGGCGCGAGAATGCCTCGTTACGCCGGAACCCTTCAACTCTAAAGCGGACCTGCTCGCATGGGACGTTTATTTCGAGAAAATGCACGCCTTGCCCGAGCATGGCGAGATTACCCGGCTTGGCGAGATTGCCAGCGAGCATTGGACCCGCGAGTGGGCCTATGCCGATGATATGGTCGCGCTCGAACCAGCAACGTTGGGCGATCTGGCGGCACAAATCGAGGCATTCATCGGGGCCACGACGCCGGACGATATCACCGATAAACTCTTACTCGATGTGCCAGGGCATATCCGCCGGCTGGCAGGTGCATCATGACGACATTTAATCCCGCCGATTGGGTCGACCGTTTCGAGGCGCTTGGCCTGAGTATTCATGTGATGCACGGCTGGCGTAAAACCGCCGGTCAGTGGGAGCAGTTTCGCGCACTTCACAACGATGTGGACGGAAGCGACGACGCCGCGCTGTGGGACGAACTGCGGCCCGGCGACGAAGAGACCCGCGAGAGCAATAGGCGGTCTCTGGCCGATTATCTAATCGAGTCGGGGCGCGTGTTGTACGTCCCGAAGAACTCGGACTGTGGATACCGGGGCGTTAAGCCCTCGGACGTTGAGGGGGCGTATGAGGCGCACGTCGAGGCCAGGGCCAACGGCCCGCGCGCGGTTGAAGGCGGTGCATCATGACGACATTCGAACCCGCAGCGTGGATGGCAAAGATGGAAGGTGGCGGCCATACAATCTCAATTTGGAATGGCGGAATCTTGCACTGGTATCCGCAAGGCCCCCGCAGCCTGTCCTACGATGAAGAAACAGAACTGTACCGTGTTTATCGGGGCGGCGATAAAGCCACGGTAAGGCAGAAATATGACGCGCTGTGGGACTACCTAGAGCAGACCGGCCGTGTTGCTGAGCCCGGCCCGCGCGCCCTGCCGTAGACAGCGAAGCCCGAATCGGCGACAGTTCGTCTTTACGCGCGATCATTGACTCAACCCCGCCCCCTTGGCGGGTTTTTTTCGTCTTGCGTTAGCGTAGACAGCGAAGCCGGTATCGGCGACAGTACGGCATTAGCTTATAATGCTTCTTCAAATGAGAATACTCAGCCCTGCCCTAACCGGCGGTGCTTTTCTTTTGCGCCGATGCTGGCAGACTTCCTACAGGAAACCCGCCACTCGGTAGTGCGTCAGTTTGAAATTGGTGGTTCTGGACAGCCTATCGAATCCCGTCACGGCTTCCTTTATGCTTAGCGTGAAGTGGTAGGAGCAAGAATGAGCCGAGTACGTGATGATGGCATGTGGGCGTTGGCGGACAATCTTGCCCGATCTGGTGAGTATACCGGATGGTGGGCCAT
>JAPUHN010000147.1 GCA_027297685.1 Alphaproteobacteria bacterium
CTCGGCGACTTCATCGAGGACAAGAACGCGGTGCTGCCGCTCGACGCGGCGATCAAGTCGAACCTGCGCGAGACGACGACGCGCGTGCTCGCCTCGCTCACGCCGCGCGAGGAACGCGTGCTGCGCATGCGCTTCGGCATCGGCATGAACACCGACCACACGCTCGAGGAGGTCGGCCAGCAGTTCTCGGTCACCCGCGAACGCATCCGCCAGATCGAGGCCAAGGCCTTGCGCAAGCTCAAACACCCGAGCCGCAGCCGCAAGCTCAGGAGCTTCCTGGACTATTGATGGCAATGCGCGGGCAGCGTGCCAACCGTGAATGCGTAGGGGCGGGTTTCAGACCCGCCCCTACGGCGTTGTGGACGGATCCGGGATTATTGTCCGGTCAACTTTGCTGCGCAAAGCTGACCTGCGCTCAATCGCCGCGCGTGCCAATCTTATGGAATCAAAGCTGGCCGAACGGTCGGCGGCGCCCCTCTTGTCCCAATAAGACTGGCGCGGGCTGGCATAGTCCGACCGACTCCAAATCAATCGGACTATGCTCCGGGGATCGGGCGATGACCGCCGCGCGCACCGTCATCGGCATTCTGTTGTTCGATGGTGTCGAGGAGCTCGACGCGGTCGGTCCGTGGGAGGTCTTCCGTACCGCCGAGGCGGCGCGGCCCGACGCGTTGCATTGTTTCACGGTGGCCGAGACGGCCGCCGCCGTGACCTGCGCCAACGGCATGCGTATCCTCGCCGACCACGACCTCGCGGGCGCGCCGGCGATCGACGTCATCGTCGTGCCGGGCGGCGAGGGGACTCACGGGGTGATCGCCAATCCAGCACTGCTCGACTGGATCCGCGAGACCGCGGCGGCCTGCCGATGGGTGACCTCGGTGTGCACCGGCGCGCGGGTGCTGCTCGCCGCCGGGCCGGCCAGGGGCAAGCGCATCACGACCTACCATTCGGCGATCCCCGAATTGCGCGCCACCGGCGAGGCGGCCGAGGTCGTCGACGGCGAACGCTGGGTGCAGGACGGCAACCTGGTCAGCGCGGCGGGCGTCTCGGCGGGCATCGACATGGCGCTCTGGCTGTTGGGCCAGCTCTTCGATGCCGCCTTCGCGCGCGAAATCCAGCACGTCATCGAATACGACCCTGCGCCACCCTATGGTGCGGTGGCGTGACGCGTGCCGCGATCGCCGCTTGATCCCGTCGCCGATCGGCGAGAGAATCAAAGTTCAGAGATCGGAGATCAGAGATCAGAGATCAGATGGCGGCGCGGTGCTCGGCGGCCTTTGATCTTTGTTCTCTGCCCTCTGGCGCCTGAACACGGGCCGGTAGTTCAGTTGGTTAGAACGCGCCGCTCATAACGGCGTTGTCGCAGGTTCAAGTCCTGCCCGGCCCACCACTCACCCCCCGGCACTTTTAGTGTCCGATACATGCGGTGGACGAACTGGCGGGGTTCCGCCGGTATCGGCCGGTTCACCGCGAATATTGATCGTGTAGAGACGGCACTGGCGGCCATATTTCGGCCGATTCGCCCGAAAGTCTCCGTCGGCGTGATTTGCGGTCAATTCTTTGGGTCGATGATGGCGCGCCATTTGCAGCTCATACCAAGGGTCAGTGATAAAGACCCATAGAGACGGCTTGCCGTGATTCTCGGCTAGGCGCGCCCGTCGCGGCGATGCCCATGTATCGCAACAAAGGGGCATCGCAAGACGGGCGCAACGACGTCCGCCAATCTGATAGCGGGCGAGAGCCTCGGCAAGCCGCCCTCCGGGTCGCGTCCGCTTATCGCCGGAGGGCGCCAGGTTGCCTAGCCGATGCGCTGCATCGCCCGCGGCTCCCTTGCCTCACCGGCGAAAAGCGGACACGATATATATGGGCCTTTATCATTGATCCTTGGTATTAGAAGTTTCCCTCGGCGTTCGGCCGCCGTACGCGGGCTTCGGCCACGGTCCGGCCCCACCCTTCAGGATAAGCTTATCGAGCGTAAGATCGGTGACGGCTCGCCGGAGATGTGTGTTCTCACGCTCGAGCTCCTTGAAGCGTCGGGCCTGCTCGACCTTCGGGCCGCCGTACTCCTTGCGCCACCGATAGTACGTCTGCTCGGTGATCCCCACGGTCTTCACGACGCCGAACCGCCGCGCCGATTGTGCGATGTTCAGCGAGGCCATGCCGGACGCCCCAGACCTATACCGGATTCAGCCGCTACCCATCGCGCGAACGAGCGGCACCGTTTGACTGTAAAGCATGAGAGCGAGAACGGCGAACGCGGTGGCGATCCTGGCCGCCGGCTGCGCCATCGTGGCGACCGCCATCGCGGCGCCCAGAACGACGCCTGGCCAGATCGGCAGGTAGAAGCGGAAGTTGATGCCTTGCAGGGTGCCGGTCGCGCGGTGCGCCGCGTAAACGAAGACGATATTGATCACCAGCACGCAGCAGAGCGCCGCGAGACTCGCGGTCGCGGTGACGGCGCCCGGCGCCCGGCGCCCGGCCGGCGCCCACGGCCCCGCGCGCGACACCCCCCAGATCGTTAGGCCGAGCACCGTAACGAGCGCTGCGGCGTTGAACAGGTCGGTCTCGAACGTCGCCCAGCTTTGGAACATCGCATAGACGAACCAGTTGAGGTAGGTGATCGGGTCGACCAACAGATCGTGCTCTGGAAACATGCCCTCGCCGACGTAGTGCGGTGTGCCGTAAACGACGACATTGGCGATGTAGGGCGCCATGCCCACGGCCAACAGCGCGAGCAGAACGGCAACGTAAGCGCGAATGTCGCGGCTCAGACGAAACAACCGCTTGGCCAGGGGCAGATGGGCGTAGACGACCAAGAAACCGATCAACAGGCCCGCCGTGAGCTTTGCCGCGGACGCCACCACGAAACCACCGCCGATCAGACAGGCCGTGCCGATAGTGAGCCGACCCTTGGCGATGCCGACGAGGCCTGTAAAGGCGATCGCGCCGCCCAACAGCCCCAAATTGTCGTTGTTGATCATGCCGCCCATGACGCCGAACTTGGGGCACAGCGCGACGACGACGGCGAAGACGAAGCGCGCCTCGGGCTGTTCGACGAGCCGGAAGCCGGCGATCAGGATGAGCGCGACGGCGGCGCCCGAGAGAACCATGTTGGCGAGCCTGAGCCGCTTCACGGCGCTGGCGAGCGTCGTGCTGGCCGGGTCGACCAACGTCGATAGCAGCAGATAATAGTAGGGCGGATGATTTGTCGGGTTCGTCCGGTCGATGAAGACCGAAGGATCATCGAGATCGATGAGGCGCATGGCGTCATAGTCCGGCATCAACCGCGGATCGCCGTCTACGTGGAAGATGTAAGAGATATGGTCATACTCGTCGAGGTCGGTCGGGAACGGCGATTTTGCCGCGATCACGCCGATTGTCACGATGTGAAACAGCAGGAAGACGACGAAGATGGGAAGTGGAAATTTTGCCTGATGCGCTGGCATGGGTACTCAAGATAGGGACGTTGGCGGGTCGCCACCAACAATACATCCGCGCCCGACCGTTTTCCATCATCATCCTTGCGGGGGTCGAGGCGCGCCCGGTCATCAGGGGTGAGGTGTTTTGTAATCTCACCTAACATCACGCATGGTCGTAGACACACACTTGGGCAGCGACACGCGGAATGGGGCAACCTTCCTCCGAATCAGGGTGTCTTATACCAAGGGTCTTTATCACTGACCCTTGGTATTACATACGTGCACCGCGCCAGTTGCGCCCCTGTTACCGGCCCGTTTTCGCCCTGTTGTGAATCTGATTTTCGCCTGTTAAACGCCTTGCCTTTTTGGCGTTCTGAAGAGCTGAAGGTCCGCAATAGATGGATTTTTTTGCGGATGGGCAACGTATGGGGGATTGCTGGAATTGAAATTAACAGGGATAACAGGGCCAAATTCCGCAAAGGTGGGTTCGCTCGTGACTGCTTCTACTACCGTTTTATCAGAGAGTCGCCCTAGATCGAGACGAAGGAAGGTAGCGCTATAAGTGCACCGTTAGTGCGATCACATGCTAGTGGATAGGAGCCAACATATGGTATCCGAATGGCGGTGTCCCAAGGCCGTCGGATGCGCTGCCCGATGCTGGATTCCATCCACTAGATGGCGGGATCGCTAAAGTCGCGACTGCCGTAGCAGTGAAATTTGGGTGCTTTCGGTGTCGATGTAGAGGTTACTCGGGATATGTCGATTGAATGCCTTGGAAGGTGCGTGTGTTGAAAGAAGGCGCGACGGGGGAAGGCGCCACGCTGTGGCGGTTCGAACCCTGGTTGTTCGTGGCATTGGCCGTGATCACGGTGGCACCGATATGGACCATATCCGTTTTCCCGACCGTCGATGGGCCGGCGCACGTCGCGATCACTCATATCTGGTTGGCCATGGACCGGCCCGAAGGCGCACATTTTCGGGACCATTTCGTCGAAAATCTAAGTCTATTTCCCAATTGGTTTTGCTACGCGGTGTTGGCCGTTCTGATGAAATTTCTTTCGCCCTTCGTCGCCGAACGGGTGCTGGTCACGCTGTTCGGCCTGTCGCTGGCGGTCACCGCTCGGTTTGCCTTGGGAGCGATCGACCAGCGTGCAAAGCCCGCCGCCTACCTCGTGCTGCCGTTGGCTTTCAACTACATCCTGTCGTTCGGGTTTTATAATTTCAGTTTCGGCGTCGTCGGTTTTCTCCTGTGCTTTGGCATTTTCGTTCGTACCGACGGCTTGCGCAGTGGGCACGGCATGGCGATGTTCGTGCCGGCTCTGGTGCTAACTGGCCTGACCCATTTGTCGGCCGTTGCGCTTACCGGCCTGAGTTTGGGCGTTTACGCCATCGGCCTGTTTCTACTGGACATGACGTCGTCGCGGAAGGTGGCTATCGGCCGACTGTGGTCACGCGGTAGCCGGCTTTTAATCGCCAGTCTGCCGGGTCTGGTTCCGTCGCTGCTTCTCTTGACGGGCATGACCGGCGCCGGAGAAGCGGCATCCGAGACACCAAGCCTGACGGTTGAAAATCTCAAGCCATATTACCGAAGAATCGTGGCGTTGGGCTACGTGGTGGTCTGGTACACCTCCGATCTGGCGTCGTCGTTTCGGGTGATCCTGGCCGTCGCTTTCGCCATCAGCTGTCATTTTGCCTGGAGGTTTTCCCGGCTTGGCTGGTCTCATCCCGTGGTGCTGGTGTTTTGCTTTCTCTTGACCTTCTTCCTGTTGACGCCGGATCAAATCGTCGTTCGTTGGGTGCCCCAACGGGTGTTGGTGTATCTATATGTGGCGCTGGTGTTGCTGGCCGGGGCGGCGCTGGCGATGGCCCGAGACGCGGTTCTGTTTCGCCGGTTTAGGATGTTTTTGGTTGGTATCGGTTGCCTGTTGGTGGTGCTCGCCACCACCTTAAACACGATGAAGCTGGGTGATCTGGACGCCGATTTCGCGGAACTTTTATCTGGCGCCGAATCGGTCGCGCCCAGGAGCACCGTTTTGTTGTTACGCATCATCGGGCCAGTTGATGATGCGACGGCCCTGGAAGCCGAACATCTCGCCATACAGGCAGGCGGCTATTACACCGCGCTGCGGAACACCATCGATGTGCGGCTGGCTCAGGCAACGACGAACACGGTACCGATCAAGTTCGTCCGTGGGCACAGCATCTTCGAGGCGTGGATCAGCAATCTCGAACTTTCCGCCGGGCTGCCGATGCCCGATTTCGGAAGTTTCGAGCGGGTCATGGGCTATCCGCTCGATTACGTCATCGTCTGGGGGCGCCTCGACCAGATTGAAGACAACAGGAAACAGGCGTTTTTGCGGCGCCTGACACCCTATTACCGACAGGTATTCCGATCCCGGGAAACCGGTCGGCTACGCGTTTTTCAACGCAATGGCATGGCGGGGGAGCCATGAAAAACGTTGCCTTGAATGCGATAAATACGAGAATCCAAGGGCGCTCGAGTTCTTTCGAACATTGCCATTCATTTGCACGTCCAGAAGTCGCACAAAATGACGGTTTGCCAATTTGAGGGATAAATGGGAAACAAACGCGCTCTAATCTGTGGGGTGTCCGGTCAAGATGGCAGCTATTTGGCGGATTTCCTGATCAAACGCGGGTATGACGTTTGCGGCACCTCTCGCGACGCCGAAATTTCCCGGTTCGCAAATCTCGTTAAACTTGGCGTTCGCGAACGAGTAGATTGTCTGTCCATGAATCTCATCGATTTCCGTAGTGTGATGCACGTTCTTACGGAAACCGAACCCGATGAAGTTTACAATCTGGCGGGACAAAGTTCGGTCGGGCTGTCATTCCAACTCCCTGTCGAAACACTGGAAAGCATAGCGTTTGGCACGTTGAATTTGCTCGAAGCGATCCGTTTTATGAAACGGGACGTTCGTGTGTATAACGCTGCTTCCGGAGAATGTTTCGGCAACATAGTCCAAGATTCCCCGGCCACGGAGCGTTCTCCATTCCGACCCCGCAGTCCCTACGGGGTCGCCAAGGCGTCTGCATTTTGGGAGGTCGCGAATTACCGCGAGGCATATGGGATCTACGCGTGCTCCGGGATCTTGTTCAATCACGAATCGCCTTTTCGCCCGGCGCGATTCGTAACCAGAAAGATTGTCGAAACCGTTGGTCGGATTGCATCCGGCTCGAAGGAAAGATTCAAGATTGGCGACATGAGCATCGTCCGGGACTGGGGGTGGGCGCCAGAGTATGTCGAGGCAATGTGGAGAATTCTCCAGGCGGCCGATCCGGATGATTTTGTGATTGCGACGGGCAAAAGTGACCTGACCCCCAAAATCTGGTCCAGGCGGAATGTTAGGTTTGGGCCGTTGGAGAGGAGGTCAAGATGCCGCGGAAGCGACATACCCCGGAACAGATCATCAGCAAGCTGCGTGAGGCCGAAGTCGGTCTGGCGAGCGGCCAAACGGTGCCCGAAGTCTGCAGGACCTTGGGCATCGCCGAACAGACGTACTATCGGTGGCGCAAGGAGTACGGCGGCCTGAAGGTCGAACAGGCCCGACGCTTCAAGGAGCTCGAGCGTGAGAACCTGCAGCTAAGACGCGCGGTTGCCGATCTGACGTTGGATAAACTAATCCTGAAGGAAGCCGCCGAGGGAAACTTCTAAGCCCCGAGCGTCGCCGGCGCTGTGTTGAGCACGCCTGCATACAACATGGGTTGCCTGAGCGTCGGGTGTGCCTGGTCATCGGCCAACCGCGCTCAACGCAACGCTATCGACGTGTCGGGGCTGACGATGAGGCGGCACTCACCGAGGCCATC
>JAPUHN010000148.1 GCA_027297685.1 Alphaproteobacteria bacterium
ATCACTGGCGCGACCGCTGGCGGTTGCGACATGAATCGCGGAATCACTCGCCGTGCCGCCCTGGGTGGCCGCCGTCAAACGCGCCAGGGACGGCAAGACCCGCGGACCATTCCATATAATTGCTACGCCGTCCTCTGCGGCTCCGTGGTTGGTAGCGGCTGGTGGCTCGGCCTGGAGTGCGGCCAAGGACACAGACAGCGGCGCGGGTGGTGGCGCAAGCGGTGTGACCGTAACAGAGGAGACCGCCGCGCTGGCCAGTTCCAGTGTGTCGTCAAGCCCCCCGATCAGCGCCAGCGCATGGCCTGCCAGATCATCGCCGGTCACATCTTCCAGCAAGAGGTTAGCCGACGCCGATGCAAAGCCAAGCGGCCCACCAAACAGAGCCCCTCCGATAAGACGGGCCGGCGCCGCAATCTGGTCGCCGGTAATGGCGCGGTAGATTGTCGAAACAACGGGAATGTGTTGCAGAGGATTGATAATATCGAGAAGGTTTTCGAAAAACGAACCACTTTCGACAAACGAAATTTCCTTCGTTTCGGGCATTGCTTCATACAAGCCCGGTACGTCGTATCCAATAGGCGCAACTGTTGACACAGCCGACAACTCCCTTTCCTTGTCGCAGGAAGAGTTGCAATCGTGGTGCCAACTGTCGGATTCCCAAAAATCCATAGAATCCGCCACTTTTAAGGCGAAGTATTTGGTCGGTTTCGCGGCGGTTTAAAGCGTTATCGGGCCAGGCTAGGCAACTATTGCCGAAGGGGCGTTACAGAAGGTGTCCACCACGGCTTTGTTTAGTCGCCATATAGCGTTCGCTATGGCGGTTCGATGGAAACGCGTGCGGCACGCGGTCGACGACCTGAATGCCGCCCTCCGCGAGCGCCGCGACCTTGTGCGGGTTATTGGTCAACAGCCGTACTTTGGAAATTCCCAACTGCCTAAGAATTTCCGCCGCCGGTTGATAAATTCTTTCATCCGGATCGAAACCCAATTGTTCGTTTGCGTCGATAGTGTCGAAGCCCTGATCTTGCAGTTCATAGGCCCGTAGTTTGTTGACCAGGCCAATCCCGCGGCCCTCCTGCGCCATATACAAAAGCACGCCGCTTCCAGCTTTGTTGATTTCGGCAACGGCGCCACGCAATTGGTCGCCACAATCGCAACGCAGGCTCGCAAGGAGATCTCCGGTAAAACACTCTGAATGGATCCGCACCAGGATCGGCGTGTCGAGCTTGAGTGTGCCAATGACGATGGCAAGATGTTCCCGGCCGCCGTCTGGGGGGCGAAAGGCTATGACGTTGGTGTTCTCGGCTTCGCTCAGCGGGATCGTTGCCTCGCCAACGCGCTGCAGCGTAAGAGCTTCGGCGTCGCGATATTGATGGATATTGTCGAGTTCGACGACGAGCAATGATTCGCTCTCTGCCCAGGCGGGCAAATAGCTCAATCTTTCCGCCGGCACGGTAGCGACGACCGTTGCGGGCAACAGCCTGGCAAGTTTTGCCAGCTCGATCGCGCCTAGCTCGGCCGCGCCCGGTTTCGTTTCGGGGTCAATGAAGGCAATCGACAACGCTGGCGGCTGCTGTTGCGGTTGCGGGCCGGCGGGGTCGGCCATCATGTGCACGGTCTGCGACGTGATGCCGCCGCTCAAGCTGATCCGCACTGCCCCCTTGGGATTATTGGTAAGACCAAGAATCGAGGCGCGGCGCGCCGTTAGGAGAAGCGACGGCGTGCTTTTCGAGAACGCCGCCAAACGCGCCAATGCCTCCCTGGTTACGCCTTCGGCGGCCTGTACTATCAATGCGTGACCGTTGCCAGCGACCACCACGATCGCACCACGGCGCAAATCAGCCATCGCACGCTCGACCGATTGCAACGTTACCGGCAGCGGAATTGCGGTTCGCGTTCCCCGCGCGACTGGTGTTTTCTCATTCATGCCAGTTGCCACATACCTTGGATTGCCCATTCGAAAGCTTAGAATATAGCTCTATATATGTAGTTTACGCAGAATATCGACAGAAAGACGGGCACATCTGGGCGAGAGATTTGGCCGATTGAGGGTGAATCGCTCGCTTGAACGTGAACGTATTTGAACGCTGTCCGGATGCCTGTAATCTCTTGTTTTATGGGGTTAACGGGGCCATTTGATGTTCATCACGAACACGAGGGACGCCGTTATGGCGAAAGCTATCTGGAAAAATACCGTACTGGCAGAAAGCGATACTTTCGAGGTGGTTGAGGGAAACATCTATTTTCCCGGCGACGCACTTCGGCGCGAGTATTTTAAGGAAAGCGACCATAAATCGTCGTGTCCGTGGAAGGGAGAGGCAAAATACTACTCGATCTCAGTTGATGGGGAAGAGAACCCCGACGCTGCGTGGTACTATCCCGACCCGAAACCGGCAGCAGAGAATATCCGCGACCATATCGCTTTTTGGCGCGGCGTCGAAGTGTCCAAATAGCGATAAAGCCCCCATAACGAACCGGAGTGTAGGCTGATGACAACCGGCAAGAAGATTTTACTCGTGGACGATGATGATAGCCTGCGCAGTTCGCTATCAGAGCAGTTACGACTGCACGAGGAGTTTTTAACCGCAGAGGCGGCAACGGCTGCAGAAGCGCTGGAGACCACCAAAGGCGAGTATTTCGACGCTGTAATCCTCGATGTGGGATTGCCGGACATGGACGGCCGCGAAGTTTGCCGGCTAATGCGGCGCAATGGAGTGAAGTCTCCCATCATCATGTTGACAGGCCAGGACACCGACGCGGATCAAATCTTGGGTCTCGATGCCGGCGCCAACGACTATGTGACGAAACCCTTTCGACTGAACGTGTTGTTGGCGCGCCTGCGCGCGCAGTTGCGTCAGCATGAGCAAAGCGAAGATGCGGTATTTTCGATCGGTCCGTACACGTTCCAGCCGGCCCACAAACTATTGGTCGACGCCGACGAACAAAAGGTGCGGCTGACAGAGAAGGAAACGGCGATCCTCAAATATCTCTATCGCGCCGGCGACAAGGTCGTTAGTCGCGACACGTTGCTGGGAGAGGTCTGGGGCTACAACGCTGGTGTCACCACTCATACGCTCGAAACCCACGTCTATCGCTTGAGGCAGAAGATCGAAGCCGATCCTTCGAACGCAACAATCCTTGTCACCGAACCGGGCGGTTACCGCCTTATCCCTTAATCGGGTTGCAGCAGCTCAACCGATCCTCCTAACGAGCATTCCCAGATAAAATGCGATCGTTGCGCTGAACGCCGTGATCGCGCCAAATTTGTAAGCCACCACCAGCCAGTCGTCGTTTTGTCTGGAGAGCGCGACCGCGCTCAGTGGCCTCGCCAATATTTCCAAATAGCGACCGGTCGGACCGACCGCGACCGCGTGGGCGTCGGCCCGATGTCCACCCAGCAGCACCGAGGGTAGCGGCCGCTGGCAGGTTGGGTCCATTCTGGCGGAACCTTGAACTGGACTACCCGGCGACAAATCCAAGCAAGATGCCGCAACCGATGCCGGTCCTGTTGGTGGCGGCCGATTGAGTGCCGGGTAGGGACATTTAGACCGATTGGGGTGAAAATAGGCGACGAAGACCTATAGAGATAAGCACAATCAGTATATCAGACCGTTACTTTTTCTTTGCTAGTCGTTGGGGCACACTGATGATAGCAAAACGCTGTAATACCGCGCGGGCGGCACCTCGATGGTTGATGGTTCGGCCGAATGACGGGAGACCGATGTAACGTGACCGCAGACGATACTTTCTACGCCCGCTTTTGGGGGGTCCGCGGCTCGATACCCTGTCCCGGGCCAAGTACGGTGCGCTACGGCGGCAACACGTCATGCATCGAGGTGCGCTGCGGCGAAAGCACGATTATTCTCGATGCGGGAACCGGCATCCGTGAACTCGGCAACACACTGACCAAGGACGGACCGGTCGACACCGATATTCTTTTTACCCACACCCATTTTGACCATATCGTGGGCCTGCCATTTTTCGCCCCGATATACGGTGCCGATAACACCATTCGAATGTGGTCCGGCCACTTATTGCCCGAGCACAGCTTGGAAGAAGTCTTGTGCGACATGTTCATGGCGCCGCTGTTTCCCATCCCGATGGATGTCATGGCAGCCGACAAAGTCTTTAACGATTTTCGCTGCGGCGATACGCTCACGTTGAAATGTGGCGCCGTCGTTAAGACCGGGCTCCTGAACCACCCCAATCGCGCCACCGGTTACCGCATCGAATTTAGTGGTCACTCGATCTGTTATGTTACCGACACCGAGCATGTCGAAGGCCAGCTGGATCAAAACATCATCGACCTCATCGCTGGCGCCGACATATTCATTTACGATTGTACATACACCGAAGAAGAATACCCGAACTACAAAGGGTGGGGACATTCCACCTGGCAGGCCGGCGTGGCGTTGGCCGATGCCGCCAAAGTGGGAATGTTCGTGGTATTCCATCACGAGCCCATGCACGATGACGTGTTTATGGACGCGATTGCGGAACAAGCGAGCGCGAAGCGTTCTGGCACCGTTGTGGCGCGGGAAGGAATGGTGCTAACGCCATAAACCGAATGCCGCGCGTGCGTTCACGCGCCTTTTACCGGCAAGTGTAGGCGGGTGTGATCACATATAGAGCGTTATGCTCCGCGTAGACCGCTATATACCGTCTACCATCACAGCCTAGTGGGGTTTCGGGCCCATGATCTCCAATTTACTGAGAGCAATGCAAGGCAATGACGCCTCGCTCTTGCCGCAACGGGTGCAGGATGACATCTGGCGCCAACAAGACCGCTCAGAACAGATCATCTCTTTCATTCAGTTGGCCATCGTTTTGATATTCGGCGCGTTGTTCTTCATCGCACCGCAGCCGTTCGAGGGCGAAGTCGGCTTCGAGCTGGCGCCGTGGGCGCTTGGTCTCTATCTAGTATTTACCGTGGTACGTCTCATCGCCAGCTACCGGGTAAGATTGCCGGGTTGGTTTCTGACGATTTCTGTGATTGCCGACATGGCGCTGTTGATGGTGCTGATTTGGAGTTTTCACGTCACCTACCAACAGCCTCCATCCTTCTATTTAAAAGCGCCGACGCTACTCTACGTGTTCATTTTCATCGCCTTGCGGGCGCTTCGCTTCGAAGCCTGGCTGGTGGTTTGGACCGGGCTGTTGGCCTCGCTCGGGTGGCTTGTGCTGATGGCCTATGTGTTCGTCTCCGATCCCTCCGGGGGCATGATCACCCGCGACTATGTCGCCTATATGACCTCCAACGCCATGCTG
>JAPUHN010000149.1 GCA_027297685.1 Alphaproteobacteria bacterium
TAGTTCTTATCGACGTACCAGCACATATAGTCGTAGATGCTGATCGGCTCGAACTTCGGCGGATTATCGGGCCCGACACATGTATCGAGCGGCTCGGCAATGGTGTCCGGGCTGGGATTGAAGAACAACGCCATCGAATAACGGTCGGTCTTGGGCGGGATGACGCGATGGGGCGATGCCAGAAAACGGCCATTGGTCCAGCGGTTCAGGAACTCGCCGGTATTGATGATGATGGCGCCATCGATCATATGATCGGCGTTGATCCAGTTCCCTGCCCGCGTCCGTATCTCAAGGCCAGGCACATCGGACAAGGGCAACAGCGTCATGAAGCCATGGTCTTGATGCGGCGAGATACCGTACTGATTTTCCTCCGCCTCCATCACCGGGTAGTGGGAATTGCGGGTGGTCCACAGGGGATCGTCGAAGAAGGGTTCGAAGAAATCGGCCGGTTTGTCGAGCGCCAACGCATAGAGCGGCAACATACGCCGGCCCAACGACGCCAGCGCGTGGTGGCATTCCTTGATGGTCTCCTTGAAGCCGGGCAGATTTTCCGGCCACGGATTGGGCCCATGGAAGCGCCGCCCCGCCTGGCGGCCCGGATGATCCGGCGTCCGCTCGTTGACGTAACGCAGCACCTCGTTGAGGTCGCCCTTGGTGTTCTTGTTGACCGGCGAGGTGACATAGACCGTCGAATTGGGTGGCACGTAGCCCGGCCGCGTGTCGGTCGCCCGGAGTTTGAGTTTTTCTTCCTCAGGCAGCGCAAAGACACGTTCCAGTTCGGCATACCCGCGGCGGATCAAGTCCATCGGCACGCCATGATTGACGACAAAGTAAAAGCCAATGTTCTCCTGGGCGTAGCGCAGTTCGCCAGCCAAGCGCTCGGCCGCACCGGCTTCGCCGGCCAAGAACGGGCCCAAATCGAGGACCGGAATTTCTTCGGTCACCTGTGCTGAACCCTCACCAGCCTCGGTTTCAACTTCCATTCGAACGCTCATCACCGCCTCTTTTTATGGACCGCCTTCGCCAGTCGACAGGACCAGTATAACCTCAATTTCAGCATGATCCGCTACTCCAGATTAATAATGTACTCGCGGACCCAGGACCTCGGCTCATAGGCTATTCAGTTTAGCAAGATTGATTCCGCGCAGCTCGTCCGCTGTAAAATTGAGGTCGTAGGCGGGAGAAAGAATCAGTTCGGCGGCGCTGATAGCAATGACTACAAATGAGGACATGTGCGGGACATATTGCGCCCAAACAGATTCGAACGCCGAGACGAGATCGATATCCGCCTCCGCCTTGTGGACAATGGTTGCGGTACCGGTTACGCGCACCGCCTTACGCGTTAGCACATCGATGAAACAGATCTCGACCGACGGCCGTTGCCGCAGATTGGCCACTGTACCCGGTGATCGAATATTGCCAAATGCGATAGTTCCATCGTCAATGATGACGAAGGTTGCTTTGGGCGACACCGATGGCGCACCGTTATCGTTGATCGTCGCTACCATTCCGGCGCTGTGATCACTGATAAGTTGCTTCATTTCCGCACTGAGCATTGGGCTACTCCTGAGCAAATAGCGCGCGGCGGCCGACTCCCTACTCCGCGATGAACAGACCGGCGGCAAACCCCTCGTCGACCACAAAATTGGCGCCATAGATGGCTTTTCCGGTCCGCGGCGAGGCGAGGAACATTGCCATTTCCGCCTGTTCTTCGGCCTTGGAATAGGTGCGCCCCGATGGCGTTAGCTTCTGCATGAAGTCCAAGATCGGCTTAAACTCGGGATCGTTGCGAACATAGTCGTTCATCGGCGTTTCTGTGTTGCCCGGCGAGATCGAGTTGACGTGGATGCCGTCGCGCGACAGCTCGGTCGCCAGCACCTTGGTCAACATGACGATACCGGCTTTGGTGGCGCAGTAGATGCCGTACATCGGCATCGCCCGCACCCCGGCGACGGACGCCATGTTGATGATGTTGCCGCGCTTGCGCGCCCTCATGTGCGGCACCACGGCGTTGATCACATGCAGAGTGCCCTTCAGGTTCACGTCGATCATGCGGTTCAAATCGCTTGCTTTGGTCTCGCCCGCCGGGGTCGGCACGAAGATGCCGGCGGAGTTGACCAGGATGTCGATCTTCTTGTGGTTCTTGAGAACCTTTTCGACCAGCTTATTGACTTCGGCCGGCTTGGTGATGTCGCAGGAATAACCCTTCGACTTGCGTTTAATTTCGCGGGCGATCTTGTTGGCCTTGCGGATGTTCGAACTGGCAACGATCGCGCAAGTAGCGCCCTCGGAGGCGAATTTTCGCGCGATCGCCTCGCCGAGGCCCGACGAACCGCCAACGACTAACGCCACTTTGTTCCTGAGTTCCATGGTTCTACCCTCCTTCTGAGTTCGATAAATTATTCTAGAAACCGATGTTGGCGCCCTCGTCCATCACCACCGTCTCACCGTGCATGGGCCGCGCCGCGTCGGACACCAGAAACAATGCCATGGCGGCAATCTCTCCGGGTTCGGAAAACCCACGGCCACTCAGCGCCCGTTTTTTGATGATCTCGCGGGTCTCGGCATAGGCGTCTTCGGTGCGCACGTTTTCGTTCATCGGGGTCGCGGTGTTGCCGGGCGCAATACAGTTTACGTTGATGCCGTGCGGCGCAAGAGCACAAGCGAGCGAGCGCGTCATCTGCATGACCCCGGCCTTGGCCGCGCCATAGACGATATAGGCGCTGCGTCCTTGAATGCCGGCGGCGGAACCGAAGTTGACGATCTTGCCGCCGCCCTGTTCCACCATCCGCGGACCGATGGCGTTGCACATGAAAAACGACCCCTTAAGGCACGTATCGACGATGTCGTCGAAATTCTCTTCCGGGGTCTCGCCCAGTTTGGTCGGATAGAATACTCCAGCGCCGTTTACCAGAATATCGACGGGCCCAAGCGCGGCCGTCACATCGGCGACCAACTGCTCAATCTGGCCAATATCCGAGACATCGCAGGCGAACGCCTGGGCCGTAGCGCCGTCGGCGACGATCGGATCGACCACCGTCTGCGCCTTGCCAACGTCGCGGCTGGCGACCACGGCGACCTTGGCCCCTTCGTGAGCGAACAGGGCACAGATTTCCGCGCCGATGCCCGACGAACCACCGGTAACCAACGCAACCTTATCTTTTAACTTCATTCCCTAACCCTTTTAAATACTTACACAATAGATGCGTACATCGCGTCAACCATCGGCGTGGCAAAGGGGCCCATATCGGCGATCGGCGCCATGCGGTTACCGCAATAGCTGAACCCGAGCCGGGCGTGCGGGTCGCCAAAACCAACCGCGCCGCCGATCCCGGTATGGCCGAAATTATCGCGCCGCCCGCCGAATGGAAACGGCGGGCACGACAGCATGAAGCCGCAACCGAAGCGGAAATGTCGATTGGTCATGCGGTCCATATCGTCCCAGTGCTCGGCGATGGCATCTTTGATGACGGCTTCCGACAACAGCCGCTTGCCGCCGATCTCTCCGCCATTGACCAAGCCGCCATAGAGAGTGGCGATGGCGCGCGCGTTGCCGTGGCCGTTGGCCGATGCAAACTCGCCGCGAAACCAGTCATCGGAATTAAAGTCTTCGTCCTTGGGCATCGGGGCCCAGGCGCGGAACAACGGCGAGTCCGGGTTTACCTTGATACCGTCGCGCGACGGCGTGCCCGGCGTTTCGATGAATTCGGCGCAGCGCGCGACCTCGGCGTCTTCGAGACCGATATGAAACTCGAGGCCAAACGGTTCGGCGATCTCTTCGCGCCAAAAACGTCCCACTGTGCGGCCATCGACATGGCGGATCAACCCGCTGACCAGCGGTCCGTAGGTGAAGGAATGATATGAACCGGCGCTACCCGGCGGCCACTCCGGCGTCGCATCTTCGAGCGCTTGTTCGACGACGCCTTCCTGCCACAGCGAGCCCGCCGGCGCGGCATCGGCGAATATGACGCCGGACTGGTGCGAGATCAGCGTGCGCACGGTCATCGTGTCCTTGCCGTTCGCGCTGAACGCGGGCCAGTAGTGAGCCACCCATTGTTCGAGATCAATGGCGCCCCGGTCGACCAGGGTAAGCAGACAGATCGAGGCGCAGGCCTTGGTCACCGACATCATGCAGGTGATGGTGTCGGGCTGCCACAATTGAGCGCGCGCTGCGTCGCGGTAGCCGCCCCATAGGTCGACAACCCTCTCACCCTCAACAACGACCGAAACGCAGGCGCCGACTTCCTCGCCGCAATCCGGATCGCCCTCGGCCATATTGTGGCGGAACGCGGCTTCGACGGCGGCGAATTTTGGATCGCAGGTGCCGCTAACCGGAACGTCGCGCGTCATATCGCCCCCTATTCGCCCTAATTCGTTTACCCGGCCAGCCGCTAATGGGCGGCGGCGCGCAGAGCCTCGGTGTCAGGGTAGACCACGTTGCCAGCGTCGTCGATCACCACACCATAGACGTCGCGGGCGCGGTCAACGCTGACAAAACCTTCGCGGACGTCACGGCCGACGATTTCTGGATCGCGCTCGAGGGGCGGACCGTAACCACCGCCGCCGCAGGAGTACGAGACGATCATCTCGCCGTCGTTCAGGGTGACGCGCCCGCAATTGGGAACTGCGATTTGTTTGCCGGCGCCATCGAGTTTGTGCTGATGCGCCCGCGCGCCACCGCCGCCGCCGCGCACTCCCTTGGGGCCGTTCACATTGCCGTCGCTGTTGTAGATCACATCCATCGAGCCGCCGCGCGGGCCGTAAACCGCAAAACCGGTGCGCGCGCCGCAATACCGCCCGGCCCCTTCGGTATCGGCGACAAAACCACGCGAGTGGACGTAGATCGGGTGGCGCAATTCATCCAGTTCGACCGAATCCATGAAACACATGCCGCCATTGCCGACATGGGAAATTGTCTGCCAGGCGTCGGCGGTGGAAGCTGCGGCACCGCAGGTCTTACCGAGGAACACCTGATTGACGAAGGGCTTGCCGCTACGTGGGTCGACGCCAGAAATGACGCTTGCGGCCGGCGGGTTTATGGCGCCGCACTCGGCCATACCGACGCCATCGGCCAATTGCGCCATTGCCGCCTGGACGCCATTGGCCACCCGGTCGGCAATATTGGTCGTCGCTACAGAACAGCTCGTCGGATGTTTGGGAATACCGACGATGCAGCCTTCGCGGAGATGAATGTCGAGGCGGCGGAATGCGCCGGCGTTTTTCGGCACCGTGTGATCGATCGAGTTGAATACCCCAACCATGGCCGCTGTGCGCGCGCACGCTTCCGATAGGTTCAGACCGCAGGGCAGGCAATCGGGATTATCGCGCAAATCGACGGCGATGCGGCCTGCGTCGCTGTCGACCGTGACCACGCTGCGAATCGGAATACCGTCTGGCGGAGTACCGGGGAACGCGTCGTGGATACTTTCGTGTTCCGCCGTACCCGACGGTATCGCCCTGATTGCCCGATCCATCCGCCGCTCGCCATAGTCGAACCAGTCGCCGACATAAGCTTGTAGCGCGTCCCAGCCGATCTCGGCGCCAAGCTCCAATACTTCGCGCTCGCCGATGCGCGCCGCGCCGATCATCGCCAGGTAGTCGCCCCACCATTGATCGGGTACGCGAATACGCAACCGGCACATGCGGATAATATCCTCGATGTTCCGGTAATCGCGCTGCACTTGTACGCAGGGAAAGATCAGCGCGCCTTCCTCGTAGACATCGCGCGCGCCACCGAAGTAAGTGGTCGGGATCGAGTTGCCGATATCGGCCTGGTGCGCCTTCGCCTGCACCGTGAACCGGTGCACGCCGTCATCGTCGATGACCGGCACCAGGATGGTGTGGTCGGCGGGGTGCGAACAACCGTGGTAGGGCGAATTGTGCAGAAAGGCGTCGCCGCGGCGGAAGTTCGGCTGCGCTTGCTTCATCGACTTGGCCATCAGATCGGGCCCGGAGAGCACATGGATCGGCAGGCTTTCCGCCGCCGCCAGCAGCTCGTCATCGGCGGTAACGATACAGCAGGAAAAATCGCGCGCCATATTGAGCACGCCGGAGCGCCCGGTGCGCAGCAACGTATTCGCCATCTTGCGCACGATGCCATCGAGGCGATTGCTCATCAGGGCAAGCTGGACACCATCACCGCTGGCTTCAACGGTCATTGACCCGCACCGTGCCGGCTAAGATTGTGCGCGCAACGCGGCAGTCGCATCGAAATCGACATTGCCCGATCCGTCGAAGGCCACGCCGTATACATCGCGCGCGCGTTCGACACTGACGTAACCCTCGGCCACATCGAGGCGGACTCTATCGGGGTCGCGCTCGGTCGGGGGCCCATATCCGCCACCGCCGGTCGTCTGCGAGACGATGCGCTCGCCCGTCTCCAAGGTCACCACGCCGACATTGGGGAGGTCGACCCGGTCGCCATTGCGCGAAATCTTATACTGGCCCGCCGGGGTACCGTTGTAGCCGCCGCGGACACCCTTGGCGTTGTTGATGGCGCCGTCGCTAACATAGGCGACGTCCATAGTGCCGCGGATCGGTCCGTATTCGCTGTAGGCCGAGCGCGCACCACAGAACCGCCCGGCGCCTTCGGTATCGGCGCTGAAATTGCGCGCATGCACATAGAGGGGATGGCGCAATTCATCGAGTTCGACGCTATCGTAATAGCACAATCCGCCATTGCCGACATGGCAGATAGTCTGCCAGCAATCGGCATTGGGGGCGCCCGCGCCGCCGGTAAAGGCCAGCATAATCTGGTTCACATAGGGTTTGCCATTGGCCGGATCGGTGCCCGAAATTACGCCGAGGCCCGGCGTCATGATACCGCCGCACTCGGCAAGGCCCAACCCATCGGCGATTTCCGCCATCGCGGCCTGGGTCGGATTCGATACCCGGTCAGCGACATTGGTGGTCGCCGCCGAGCACGAAGTCGGGTGTTTGGGAATGCCGCACACCGAGCCTTCGCGCAACAAGATGTCGAGACGGCGGAACGCTCCGGCATTCTTGGGCACCGTGTGATCGATCGAGTTGAACACGCCAACCATGGCCGCTGTGCGCGCGCAAGCTTCCGACAGGTTGAGTCCGCACGGCAGCGTGTCGGGATTGTCGAGCAGGTCGACGGTGATCATCGCCGCAGCGGGATCGATGGTGACCGTCGAGGTAACGGTAATGCCGTCATCGGGCGTGCCGGGGATGGCGTCATGGGTCGATTGGCGGGTCGCTGTCCCCGCCGGCAGGTTACGGATCGCCGATACCATGCGCTGTTCCGAATAGTCGAACCATTGTTGGTTGAACGTCGCCAAGGTGTCCCAGCCGACATCCTTGCCCAGCTCAAGAATTTCGCGCTCGCCGATCCGCGCCGCGCCGATCATCGCCAGGAAGTCTCCCCACCACTGGTCGGGCACGCGGATACGCATGCGGCACATGCGCACGATATCCATGTTGGTCTCGTAGTTTTCCTGAACCTTGGTGGCGGGAAAGATCAACGCACCCTCTTCGTACACATCGCGCGCAGTGCCGTGATAGGTGGTCGGGATCGAGTTGCCGATATCGGCTTGGTGCGCCTTGGCCGCCACGGTGTACCGGTGGATGCCGTCATCGTCGATTACCGGCACCAGGATCGTGTGGTCGGCGGGATGGGAACAGCCATGATAGGGCGAATTGTGCAGAAAAGCGTCGCCCCTTTTAAGCTCCGGATGAAACTCTTGCATCGAGGCAGCCATGATATCGGGGCCCGACAGCACGTGGATCGGCAAGCTCTCGGCGACCGCCGTCAACTCATGATCGGAGGTCAGAATACAGCAGGAAAAATCGCGGGCGATGTTGAGCACGCCGGAGCGCCCGGTGCGCATCAAGGTGTTGCCCATTTTGCGCGAGATGCCTTCGAGCCGGTTCGAGAGCAACGCTAATTTAACCCCGTCCATACCCGCTGCCTTTTCGCTTACCATCATGCCGCTCCTGGATCGATCGACAGGCTGCCCGACGCCCGCCGTTCCGCCGTCGCGCCGGGATCGATGACCACGGTGGTGAACGGCGATTCGACGATCGCCGGACCCGCCAGCTTTTCGCCAACCGGCATGGTCTCGAACCGTCGGACCACAGCGTCGACAAATCCGGCGCCGACAAAATAGGCCTTGCGGGTATCCCCCAGCGCCGTGCTGACATCGGCAGCGACCAGGGTGCCACTTTCGCTTTCCCGCAGGCGACACTTGACCGCGGCGGTCCAACCGACCACCTCGATCCCGGAATCGGGGTCGTTGATGGCGAAAAGATCCTGGTGGGCGGTATGGAACGCCTCCACCAGTGCGCCGACATCGGCCTCGCTGTCAAACCGCCGGCTATCGATCGGTACCTCGATTTCCCAGACCTGCTCGGGGTAGCGTGCTTCGGCAAAGAACTCGATTGTCGTTTCGATCGCGCCGGCGCCAGGGCCATCGATGAAGCTCAGACAGTTGCCTTCGAGCTGATCGAGCAGCCGATTAACCGCGTCCCGGTCGAACGCCTCCGAGGTCATGAAGAGAGTTCGCCGGTATTGCGAGGTCAAATCCGACATCATCGCGCCGGCGGCGCTCAAGGCCGCGCCCACTTCGGGAATTATCGCACGCGGACACCCCAGTCGCCGCGCAATGGCGATTGAGTTTAGCCCCGCCGCGCCACCACCGCCGATCAGCATCGCCCCGCGCGGATCGATGCCTTGATTGACGGTAATATCCATGATCGCTTGCACCATGTTCTCGGTAGCGATGCTGATGACCGCTGCCGCCGCGTCTTCCAGCGACAGGTCCATGGGCTGGGCGACGTCGTTTTCAAGCGCCGTACGCGCCGCTTCGGTGTCGAGCGCCATGGCACCGCCGAGAAAAAAATCCGGATCGAGATAACCCAGCGCCAACGCCGCGTCAGTCACCGTCGGCTTGTCACCGCCCTGACCATAACAGGCGGGTCCCGGTACCGCCCCGGCACTTTGCGGGCCGACATGAAGCATTCCACCATCGTCGACCCAGGCAATCGATCCGCCACCGGCGCCAATGCTTTTCACGTCCACCGACGGGAACCCCGTCATGTGGCCGCGGTACGGTTCGCCGATCCAGGTTTCTCGAGTCCAGGGAATACGGCCGCGGCGAACCAGGCTGACGTCGTAGGTGGTACCGCCGGTATCGGCGATGACGGCGGTATCCGACTGCTCGTCCACGCGGGCGAAATAGCGACCCGATACGGGCGCCATTGAGGGACCCGAATTGATCAGGTGGATCGGGGTTTCGGCGATGTCGTCGGCATCCATGACACCGGCTTGCGAAGTGACGATCAACACCCGTCCACCAAATCCAGCATCGCGCAACCGGCCGCTGAGATTATGCATATACGCGCTCATCAGCGGTTTCAGCGACGCGTCGATCGCCGCCGAAGATGCACGGCGATATTCCCGTAAGCTGGGGTTGAGCACATGCGAGAGCGTATAGGGCACCCCCGGCAGATGCGCAGCCAGCAATTCGCCGACCCGGTCTTCGTGCGCCGAATTAACGATCGACCACAACAAACAGACAGCGACCGCCTCGACCTCGTTTTTTTTCAATTCCTCGATGATTTGCAGTACCGCCGCCTCGTCGAACGGCGTCATCTCCGATCCGTCGGCCAAGATGCGCCCCGGCACTTCATAGGTCAGCGCCCGCGGCACATAGGGCTGCGGAAACGGCACCGTGAAATTAAACGGTTCCATGCGGCCGCCCTCGCGAAACACCAGAATATCGCGGTGCCCTTCGGAACTCAGGAACGCCGTTTTCGCGGTGTTACCGGTGACGATGGCGTTGATCGCATGGGTCGTGCCGTGGATGAACAGCTCGCCCTCACCCAACAGGCTCGCGAGATCTTTGTTCAGCCCTTCGGCAGCATTCTGCAGACTATCGATGACCCCGCGGATCGGATCGTCGGGCGTCGTCGCCGCCTTGAACATGTGCAGACCACCATCATCGTCCTCGACAACGAGGTCGGTGAAAGTTCCGCCCGTATCGACCGCAAACCGCATGATTGCCCCTCACCCGCGCCTAACCGGCTGCCTTCGCGGCAGCTCTACCTGATACATTAACAGGGTTTAGCGCTGAAACACGCACCAGTGAAAGGCAAGAGTGAATACAAATAATATTATCGTCGCAGCTCGGCGACGATTAGACGGCGAGGAATGCCTTCAGTTCCGAAACGAAGGTATCTTGCGCTTGGATTTGCGGACAGTGACCGCAACCGGCTATCTCGACCAGAATCGACCCGGCAATCCCGTCGTGCAGGGCATGCGACAAGGCCGGCGGCGTCGTAACGTCTTCAAGACCGACCATGACCATGGTCGGGTTCATAATACTGCCGATCTCGTTCGCCATGTCGACGTTGGCAAGCGCGCGCGCCGTCGCAGCGAAGGCCTTGGGATTACAGGTTGCCAGCGCAGCCTTGCGTTCGGCAATAATCCCTGGATTGGCGTCGATATAGGGTTGCGGAAACATCCGCGCCATCGCCGCATCGAGCACTACTTCCATGCCGGATTCCTCTACACGATCGGCAAGCAGACGCAACGGCGCCTTGGCGGCATCGGGAAAGCCTGGCCCGGTATCGGCGAGAACCAGCTTGCCGATCCGCGTGCCATGGCGAATAGCCAACGCCACCGCCATGAAACCCCCGGCGCCATTACCCAGCACCGCCGTATCCGCCGGCAAATCCATAGCGTCCATCAAGTCGGCAATACGATCGGCGTAGTCGGCAACGGTGGGAATTTCCAATGCCAAGGGCGGTGTACCGCCGTAGCCAGGCAAGTTGGGCAAGGTCACCCGGTAGTCACTGGCCAGATCGGGCAGCACCCGGTCGAACACGC
>JAPUHN010000015.1 GCA_027297685.1 Alphaproteobacteria bacterium
GCTAACGCCAAGCCGCGATACGGCGCGCCGGATGGCGATCGTGTGGGGCGTCCACTGTGTCGAAACCGAAGACGCGCACAGCTTCCGCGATATGGTCGACCGCGCCGCGGCGATCGCCGAGAGCGAAGGCATCGCCGCGCCAGGCGGCCAGATCATCATCACCGCCGGGGTCCCGTTCGGCACGCCGGGCAGCACCAACGTTCTGCGCATCGCCACCATCGGGTCGACGTAGTCCGGACCGCTCTACGCTCGGCGAACCGACGCTATAAGGTGAAACTCGCGACTGCCAGGAACGCGGCAAAGATATCTCGACGACCACCGGGTAGGGTGCGTGTCGAATGTCGCCCCTATAGGCGGAGTCGATCGGATACGGTCATTCCATAAAGCTTTTTAGGTAACAAATGGGCGGAGTCACAGTGTTTGGGAGAGATTTGTCGCTAATCCGCAAAAACGATTCATTGACTGCTATTTACTTCCTCCGACTCAATCAGTTTAGTGTTTATTTTAGGTAGGGTAGCTGCACGTGATCGCCATGTGGCGACGGGAGGGAACGAGTAGAATGGCTGAATTGGCTGAGCCTTTAAACGCGGGCACGCGAAACACGAAGTTGCTTGCCTGGATCGATGAGATGGTTACGCTCACCGAACCGGACAGCGTTTATTGGTGCGACGGTTCGAAGGAGGAATACGACCGTCTGACTGCCCTCATGGTGGAAGCCGGCACGCTGTTGCCGCTTGACCCGGAAAAGCGTCCGGGGTGTTTCCTCGCACGCTCCGACCCCGACGACGTTGCCCGGGTCGAGGACCGCACTTTTATCTGTTCGCGCGACGCGGTGGATGCCGGTCCGACCAATAACTGGATCGATCCCGTCGAGATGCGGCAAACCTTGCAGGGGCTGTTTAGCGGTTCCATGCGTGGTCGGCGGATGTACGTCGTGCCGTTCAGCATGGGCCCGTTGGGCTCGCACATCGCCCACATCGGGGTACAGCTCACCGACTCGCCCTATGTGGCGGTGAGCATGCGTTTGATGACCCGGATGGGACAGGCCGCGCTCGATGTGTTAGGTGACGACGGCGACTTCGTTCCCTGCATGCATTCGGTGGGCGCGCCGCTCGAGGCGGGCCAAGCGGATGTGCCGTGGCCTTGCAACGACACCAAATACATCATCCATTTTCCCGAGGAACGCTCGATTTGGTCGTACGGTAGCGGCTATGGCGGCAATGCGCTGCTCGGCAAGAAGTGCTTCTCGCTGCGCATCGCCTCGGTGATGGCGCGCGACGAGGGTTGGTTGGCTGAGCACATGCTGATCCTCGGTTTGGAGTCACCGCGCGGTGAGAAAACATACGTCGCCGCGGCGTTCCCGAGCGCATGCGGCAAAACCAATTTGGCCATGCTGATTCCACCCAAGGGTTATGACGGTTGGAAGGTGAGCACTGTTGGCGACGACATCGCGTGGATCAAACCGGGTGACGACGGCCGCCTCTACGCGATCAACCCGGAAGCCGGTTATTTTGGCGTGGTGCCGGGCACGTCGATGAAGACCAATCCCAACGCCATGACTATGATGAAGCGCGATACCATCTTCACCAATGTCGCGCTGACTGACGATGGCGATGTGTGGTGGGAAGGCACCGATGATGAAGCGCCGGCTCACCTGATCGATTGGAAGGGTAACGATTGGACACCCGGTAGCGGCACGCCGGCAGCCCATCCCAACGCGCGGTTCACCTGCGCGACCAGCCAGTGTCCGAGCGCCGATCCGGCGTGGGACGACCCCAATGGCGTGCCCATAAGTGCGTTTATTTTCGGCGGCCGGCTGAGCAACACCTTCCCGCTGGTTTATGAGGCCCGCGACTGGCAGCATGGCGTCTATATGGCGGCAACCATGGGCTCGGAAGCCACAGCCGCGGCGGTCGGCCAAGCGGCGATCCGCCGCGATCCGATGGCGATGCTGCCGTTCTGCGGCTACAACATGGCCGACTATTGGCGCCATTGGCTATCGCTCGGCGATAGTCTGCCGAACCCGCCTAAAATTTTCCGCGTCAACTGGTTCCGCAAAGACGCCGATGGCAACTTTATTTGGCCGGGCTTTGGCGAAAATATGCGGGTGCTCGAATGGATCGTCGACCGCGTCAATGGGCACGGACACGCCGAGGATACGCCGATCGGCATGATGCCTAAATACGAGGACCTCACCTGGACCGGATTGGATTTTTCCGCCGCGGCGTTCGACGAGATCATGACTGTCGACCCGCAAGCCGCGCTGCAGGAGGCAGACGCCCAGAAAGCTTTATTCGACGATTTCGGCGACCGGTTGCCGGCGGAATTGGAAAGCCAACGCCAGGACCTTAAGGCGCTCTTGGGCAAATAGTTCCGAAGCTTGTTAGAGTCGACGGCCGGTGGCGGTTTTGTGTTCTTCCAAAATGCAATTCTCGGCATGAGCCTTGGCGATCCCGTTATATCGGTGGCGTCGATTAGGTTGTGACGCCGGCCCCTCGACGGGGCCGGTCAGCCGAGTTTGACAGGCAATGCAATTGACCCTTAACTTGGAAACCAACAGGGGAGAGGGTTCATGGCAATAAGTAACATATCGGGACGCATCGTCGATTTGACGCTGACGCTCGAAGACAACATGCCGGCACACAGGTTGTTTCAGCGGCCGGTCATAATTCCGCACCACACCCATGAGGGCACGGTAAGTTTCGAGCTAGGTGTGCCGGGAGATCGGATGACTTTTGCGACCACGCATATCAGCACGATCGATCACATCGGCACCCATATCGACGCGTTCTTCCATGTTAATCCCGACGGGCTGTCCGTTGACCAGATGCCGCTCGATATGTTCATGGGCAAAGCGGTCTGCCTCGATCTGCAGCACATCCCCGACCTCGGCGACGTTGACGTCGACGATCTCGAGAAGGCCCAGGAGAAGGCGGGTGTGGAAATCGACGGACATATCGTGCTGATGTGTTCTGGCCTGACCAAGAAGCACTACCCGGAACCGGAATGCGTCATCAGCAATTGGGGCCTGACCGGGCCCGCAACCCATTGGCTGGCCGACCGTAATTCGAAGATTCATGGCGTCGAAGGTCCCTCGACCGATCGCCCCAACTGGTCGGAATTTCCCAACCATCGAGTTTGCCGCGAGCGCGGTATCACCCACTACGAGTGGTTGATGAACATGGAGGAGCTGATTGGCGTCGGCGAGTTCTTCTTCAGCGGTGTACCGCTCAAGCTGGATGGCGGCAGCGGGTCGCCAGTCCGCGCCTTCGCCGTGCTCAACTAGCGTTTGAGAGGAGCTATCGCGGCGGTCCTTCCAGACTGCCGCGGGGGTTCTGTCGCGTGACGACTGAAAAAAGCAAAACCGACACGGGAGACCGGCGAGCGCCGCTGACCCTGCTGACCGGGTTCCTGGGATCCGGCAAGACGACGATGCTCAACCACATACTGTCGAGCCCGGACAGCGGCAAGACGGCGGTGATCGTCAATGAGTTCGGCGAAATCGGCATCGACGGCGATCTCATTACCCGCGCCGACGACGAAATGATGGAGCTGACCAACGGCTGCATCTGCTGCGCCATGAAAGGCGATCTGCTGACAACCCTATTGCGGCTGGTGCAGCGGCGCGGCGGCATTATCGAACCGAAGATCGAGTTCGACCGGGTTATCGTCGAAACCACCGGCATCGCCGACCCGACACCGCTGGCGCAGCTGTTCTATACCGACATGACGCTCAGCCTGACTTATCGGCTGGACGCCGTCTTGACTGTGATCGACCTGAAGCATTTCCAGAAGATGGTCGAAACCACGGACGAAGCGCGCAAGCAGATAGCCTTTGCCGACAAGTTGATCCTCAACAAGCGCGATCTGGTCAGCGATGAGGAATACGAAGCCGGCATCCGCGTTCTGGACGAACTCAACCCTCTGGCGCCGCGCGAGATTGCCGAATACGGCAGGATCAGTGTCGACCGTTTGCTCGATATAGACCTGTTCGAGCCAAAGCTGCGCGACGATGTGGTGCCTGACTGGATCGGCATAGATGAAGACCACGATCAGGATAAACCACACAGCGGCCACCATCATCACCACGACAACGACCATGCCGAGATCGTGTCCGTTTCGATCGTCGAGGAGCGGCCCTTGCACTGGGAACCGTTCCTGGCATTTCTGCAGGGGCTGGTCGACACCTATGGCGAAGACTTGTTTCGGGTTAAAGCGATCGCCCAAATCGACGCAGTCGATCTGCCGGTGATAATTCAGGGCGTGCAGGAAGTATTCAGTCCACCGACCCATATCGAGGTTTGGCCCGGCGGCAAGCGTCAAACCCGACTGGTCATAATCGGCCGCCGACTGCGCAAGGCTGAGATATTCGCTGCCTTCGAAAATTCGCTTGAACGCCCCACAACCACTTATGACCCGCGTTGGGGAGCGATCTGAGCGATCTATGGGAGAACCGTTATGTCCGAATTAATGTGGAAGTCTGCGCTCGAATTGCGCGATATGATCCGGTCGAAAGAAATTTCGCCGGTCGAGGTCGTCACGGCGTCGTTGGAGCGGCTGCGCGAGGTCGAACCCAAAATCAACGCTTTCCTCGATGTCACCGAAGACCAGGCCATGGACGCGGCCAAGGTCGCCGAAGCCGCGGTTGCGGCGGGCGATGAGCTGGGCCCGCTGCACGGCCTGCCGGTTTCGATTAAAGACCTGATCGCCGTCAAAGGCGCGAGGCTGACCTTCGGCTCGCGCGCCATGGCCGATAACGTTTCGGATGTGGATGCACCTTCGGTCGCGCGTATCCGCGCCGCCGGCGGCGCGATCATCGGTAAATCGACGACATCAGAATTTGGGTGCAAGGCCGTCGGTGATTCACCCCTGACCGGTATTACGCGCAATCCGTGGAATCTTGAGAAAACGCCGGGCGGTTCGAGTTGTGGCGCTGCGGCGAGCATTGCGTCGGGCGTAACGCCATTTGGCCTGGGCACCGATGGCGGCGGCTCGGTGCGTATTCCGTCGGCCCTCACGGGCCTATTCGGCATCAAAGCGCATTTCGGCCGGGTGCCGGTGTTTCCCGCCAGCGCGACGCCGACGCTCGCCCATGTGGGGCCGCTGGCGCGCACGGTGCGCGACGGTGCGTTGCTGTTGCAGACGATTTCCGGTTTCGACGCCCGCGACGCCGGCGCGGTCTCGCAAGATGTGCCGGATTTCCTGGCTGCCTGCGACCGCTCGCCCGAGGGTCTGCGTGTCGCGTGGAGCCCGACTCTAGGTTATGGCGAACCGGACCCGCAGGTCCTGTCAGCGGTGAGCGATGCGGTCAAGGTATTCGAGGATCTCGGTTGCCAAGTTACCGAAGTCGCCAAGGTGTTCGACGACCCCCTCGATCTGATGATGTCCGAATTCTTCGCCGGCGCTGGTGCGCGCCTGCGGCCGGTGCTGGAAAGTTCGCGCGAACTGCTCGATCCCTCCGTGGCTTACACCCTCGAAAGTGCGCTGGGGCAGGAGATGGGCGATTACTACACCAAAGTGTTCGAGCGCTACGATTTGCGCAACACGGTGTGCGATTTCTTCGAGGACTATGATTTGCTGCTGACGCCGACCCTGCCGGTCACTGCCTTCGATGTTGGCAACGACTACCCGCCGGGCCGGGGCTCGCCAGACAACAGTATCGGCTGGCTTACCTACACTTACCCGTTCAACCTGACGGGGCTGCCTGCGGCCTCCGTTCCGTGCGGCTTTGTTGACGGTTTGCCAGTCGGCTTACAGATTGTCGGCCGCCATTTGGGAGAGGTGGATATTTTCCGCGCTGCAGCGGCGTTCGAAGAAGCACGGCCGTGGGCCGACAGGAAACCGGCGCTCAATTAACGCGGGGCGCAGTCTGTTTGCCCATTCAACTGCCAATCGCATGATTCAATCTGGTCGGATGCTGCTCTAGCTTCGACGCAGCGAATGCTGGCTCGGATCGGTACGCTCGACGCGTGACATAATCACAACAATAAATTCTCCGATTCCGAACACCCTTAGACCGTCGTAAACGAGGCGACAGCCTGGCTTCGGCAGCATCTCTGGGGTCTCGAAATTTATTCGACAATTTGGAAAATGTTCGGTTTATAAAAGTGTTGTCGAAAATTTGAACTGTCACGCTCTTGACGAATAGCCATGGGACTGTTGATCACTAACCAGATACGGTAGTGTCGAAGGCCTGTAGGGACCGAAACTAAAAATCGATCACACGAATTGGGAGGAAACGATGTTTAAGATTAGAACTGGCTTAATAGTGGCAGCCGCCGCTATCGGCTTCGCAGCGTCGGGCTTCGCGGCCAGCGCCCAAGAACTTGTCGTTGGTGCGGCGGGTAACCCGGGCGGGCTCGCTGTGTTTGTCGCACAGGATAAAGGCTTTTTCGCCAAAAACGGCGTCGATGTGAAAGTTGAAATTCGCAACACGGGCTCGGAGCTATCGAAAGGCTTGCGCGCTGGAGAGTTCGACTTCGCACCTGCCGCTTTCACCAATCTTCCGGCCGCTCTCGAGCGTGGTCTCAATGTTCGCGGTATCGTCGGTTATGTCGGCGCCGCGTTCGAGAAGACCACGGCCGATGAAGTTGTGGCGCTTATTGCATCGAAAGATTCCGGCATCAATTCGGTCGCCGATCTCAAAGGCAAAAAAGTTGGTGTAACCTTCGGCTCGACCGGCGATTTATGGCTGTTGCAGGCCCTGAAAGAAGTCGGCCTGGGAAGAAACGACATCGATCGCATCAACACCCGTCCGCCGAGCCTGGTCTCGGTGATAGATACCGGTGGTGTCGACGCCATCGTGGCCTGGGAACCGTTCAACTTCCGGACCCTGAAAAAGGTCGCCGGTTCCAAAATTATCAAACGCGGCGGCGACTTGGTCTGCTTCTGCGCCTACCTGCACGGCAACCCGGATACGGTCTACGGTGACGAGGAAAAGACGCAGAAATTCGTCGACGCCATTTCCGAAGCGGCGGCCTATGTGCGTAACCCAGCCAATCGCGAGGAAGTTGCCGAGATCGGTACCCGTTTTGTCAATATGACGAAGGAAGAGGTGCTGGCCGGGCTCGACTTCTGGGTCTACGATCCGCGCATCGGTGAAAACACCGCAAAGGCCTTCCGCAAATCTGTCAATTTGTTGATCGAGCAGAAGAAAATGAAGACCCAGTATGATCCGGCGCGCTATCTCGACTCGAAATTTATCCGGTCGACGATGAAGCGCCATCCGGAATGGTTTGCGGACTTGGGTAAGGGTAGTTGAGCCTCCGCCTTGTTTGAATGTTGTTTATGAAAACTGCGACGGGCGCGGGCAAACTCCCGCGCCCGTCCGATTACGTGGAAGCGACATGTCAGGTGAAGCCAAGCTGATCATTCAGGATTTGTGCCACCACTATCCGGACGAATATACGGGCCAGTCTGTCCACGCTCTGGAGGGCATCAATCTCCAAGTTTATGAAAACGAATTTGTCGCGATTGTCGGTCCGAGCGGGTGCGGCAAGACGACGCTGCTGAATATCGTCGCCGGGTTGCTGCCCTATCGCGAAGGCCGCGCCATGGTCGACGGTGTCGAAATTCGCGGCCCCGGTCCCGACCGCGGTGTGGTGTTTCAAGAACACGCCATCCTGCCGTGGCGCACTGTAGCGCGGAATATTGGGCACGGTCTGGAACTTCAGCGGGTGCCGAAAGAAGAAACCAGACGGCGGGTGCAGGAGTATATCGACCTGGTCGGTTTGACCGGCTTCGAGAATCGCTACCCCCACGAGTTGTCCGGTGGCATGAAGCAGCGCGTCGCGGTGGCGCGTACATTATGCGCCGATCCGGTGATCATGCTGATGGACGAACCGTTTGCCGCTGTCGACGCGCAAACGCGTATCACGCTGCAGGACGAGCTAAACCGGATCGTTATGGCAACTCACAAGACGATCCTGTTCATTACCCATTCGGTCGAGGAAGCTGCATTTCTCGGCGATCGCTGTATCGTGTTCTCGCGTCGGCCAGGCCGGATCAAGACCGAAATCAAGATCGACATTCCGCGTGAGCAACGGGTTTGGAAGGAAATGGGAACCAATCCAAAGTTTACCGAAGCCCGCGATCAAATTCTTCATCTAGTTCGTCAGGAGGTGACCAGCGATGACGAGCATTGATCTTCAACAAACACGCCGTTTTAGGTGGAAAAAATTTGCCACTGAAGGCGCCGGCCGGCTGATTATTTTCTTAGTCGGGTCGGTCATATTGTGGGCGTTGATTTCGGCTTTCCTGATCGAACGCCCTGATCGCTATCTGCCGTCGCCACTATCCGTCGTATTGTCCTCGGCCGATATGCTCTACAAGGGCTCGCTCCTGAGTTTTTACTCGGACACGTTGACTCGTCTGCTGTTCGGCGGTGCGGTGGGCATCCTAATCGGAATACCGGTCGGGCTGGCACTCGGTTTGAACCGGACCGTCGCCGACATGTTTTATCCGCTGATGAATTTCTTCCAATCGGTGTCCGGCATCGCCATCTTCCCGATCATCGTTATCTGGTTCGGCAACAGCGATACCACGGTTCTGATCGTCGTTCTGTACACCAGCTTTTTCCCGATTACGTTCAACGTGCTGTCGGGTGTGCGCGCGGTGCCGGTGCGTTATATCCAGGCTGCCCGTACCCTTGGCGCGTCGCGGTTACAGGTGGTGCGCGACGTGTTGCTGCCAGGCGCAATGCCGTCGATTGCCGTTGGCACGCGCCTGTCGGTCGGTTTTGCCTGGCGTGCGGTGATCGCCGGCGAAATGCTGGCGGGCCGTCCCGGCCTGGGAAACATGATTTTCTCTGGCCAGGAGTTGGACAACTCGGCGCAAATTATACTCGGCATGGTCATGATCGGGATTACCTGGATCGTGCTCGACCACTATCTGTTGCGGCCGCTTGAGGCGGACACTATCGAGAGATGGGGGCTCGTCCAGCGATGACTGCAATCTCCGAATTCTCCATCGCCATCCAACGGCGGGTGGGCCGCCAGCGCCTGCGCCGCGGAATTTTGGGTTCCATTCCATTCATTTTTATAATCTTCCTTTGGGAACTCAACACCTATTTCGTCTGGTACGAACCCATCGAAATTCCGCCGATCGCCGATGTCTGGGGGGCCATCTTCTTCATGCAGTCCGATTGTCCCGGCTTGGTTGCAGCATTCCAACTGCACAACGACTGTCAGCTCTCGAACAACATCATGTCGTCGGTTGGCCGGGTTATTCTGGCTGCAGTTGTGGGTATTCCTTTCGGCATTGCGTTCGGCATCCTCGCCGGCATAAATCGTACCATTTCCGGCTACCTCGAGCCGGTTGGCATTTTCATGAATTCGGTTTCCGGCATCGCCTGGATCCCACTCGCCATCGTCTGGTTCGGCGTCGGTTGGGAAACGACGCTGTTCATCATGTTGAACACGATCTTCTGGCTGATCTTCTTCAACACCATGATGGGTGTGCGCGCGGTACCAAAAGTTCTGGTGCACGGCGTGCAGACCCTTGGCGGTTCGCGCTTCGATACCATCTGGAACGTCTATCTGCCGGGCGCCATGCCATCGATAATTACCGGCATGCGCATGTCGTTGGCCTTCGGCTGGCGCGCGCTCATCGCGGCCGAGATGATCGGCGGCGACAGCGGGCTCGGCTTTATGATTTTCGTCTCCGCTGTCGAGTTTAAGACCGAAGAAGTCTTCCTCGGCGTTATCCTGATATCGCTTATTTACCTGATGTCCGACCGCTGGTTGTTGGTACCGCTGGAGAAATGGACGATCGAACGCTGGGGGCTGGTCTGGAAACCGACCTAATATGACGTCGCAGGAACTCGATGAAGTCCGCCCAGTACGTCGGCGGCACGCCTGGTATCAACGCCGCGACATTTTGTTTGTCGCGTTTGTGAGCGTAATTTTGCTCGGTGCCCAGGCCTACGGCCTGATCACGGGTCCGACGCGGATTTCCGGTGCGTTATCGGCAGCGCTCGATCAAAATCCCAAAAAGCTCAATTTGCTGGTGACCGCTAATTTTCCGCCCGAACGCTTCCACTCCAACGTCTACAATACTATCGGCGTACAGCGGGGAACGAACGGGTCGACCACGGTGTTGGTAAGGGTTAAGCCCTCGGATGTCCGTTGGATATCGAAGCAATATTGGATAAAGTGGGTCGATTTGGCGCCACCGCAAAAATTTTAGACCGCATCAATTTCTCTAGTAACGGTTTTATTCGCCGGCGAGCCAAGCCGCGCCGGTAGCGTATAAGGCGTCCACTGCCGGGCCTGTGAGGCCGGGCATATCCGTTTTAACCGTGAAGCCGGCGTTCGTCTGCAAGTAGGCGAGATGGCGGTAGCCGCTGGGGAACTGCGCTAAAACTTCCGGATCGAGCGATACGGTTTGCGAGGTGTCGACCGGATCGAGGCGATCCTTTTCGTAAATTCCCTGGCGCCGCACGAGACCCCATCGGCCGTCGCGTTTCTCAAACAAATCGTAGAAGCGAATAGTGCACACGACGTCGCAAACCACGTCGTGGACCGGCGCCCGCTGGCCGATTGTCGCGCGCGTTTGTGCAACAGCGCGGTCGCCGGCGATGTCGATCGAGATGCCGCCCAGGATATGATGCGCGGTAACGCCGCGCTCGTGCGATTGCCGTGCACGGTCGATGAATTCGTCGACCGATCCTTGAAACGTCGTCGCCACCATGACCCCGTCGTCATGCCACAGGGAGCGAAACCGAACCCACTCACCGGAATCGCGCCAAATCGCCCAGTTCTCGATAATCTCGCGGATCGCTTGGCGTTCCTCTGCGTTGTTTGACAAAACGTCTCTCCTCTGCGCCGTCCGATTTGAAGCCTTGATAGGTTATGCCGGTCGAAGAGACCATATATTGTTGATGATTGATCGCGACCGCTAGCGTTGGCGGCATTTATTGCAAAACAGAATACGTACATCGACAGCCATGGGGAGGAAACACAATGCTCAATGAAATACAGCAGGAATGGTGCGAGACGAGCCGGTGGGATTTTTCCGACCTCAGGGCGCTGTTTATAAATTGTACCCTCAAGCGCAGTCCCGGCAAGTCGCACACGCAAGGGCTGATCGACATCGCCAGCGCGATAATGGACAAGAACGGTGTTGCCAGCGAGACCATCCGGCCGGTCGACCACAGTATCGCTTACGGCGTCTATGGCGATATGACCGAGCATGGCTGGGACCAGGACGACTGGCCGGCAATCTTTAAGAAAGTCGAGGCGGCCGATATCCTCGTCATAACCACGCCGATTTGGCTCGGCGAGAAATCGTCGGTCTGCACTAAAGTTATCGAGCGGCTGTACGCCAACTCGAGCATTCTGAACGAACACGGTCAGTATGCCTATTATGGACGTGTTGGCGGTTGTTTGGTGACCGGTAACGAAGACGGTGCCAAACACTGCGCCATGAATGTCCTCTATTCGTTGCAGCATCTGGGTTATGTGATTCCGCCCCAAGCGGATGCGGGCTGGCTCGGCGAGGCGGGGCCGGGGCCGTCTTACCTGGACGAAGGTTCCGGTGGACCGGAAAACGACTTTACCAACCGCAATACCACGTTCATGACCTGGAACCTGCTGCACATGGCCCGCATGATCAAGGATGCGGGCGGTTTTCCGGCTCACGGCAATCAGCGCGCGGCGTGGGATGCCGGGTGTCGTTTTGAGTATGAAAATCCCGAACATCGTTGAGGTTGTCGGGATAATGCTCTGAAAACTAATTGTGCGCCGATCTACAGCGCTAGCCTGCAGATCCATCGGTGGGTGATCGAGGGGACTGGCTAACGCCCGTGGCCCCGGCACGGAATGAAAAATCTTCCGATTTATTCAGCAGTTGCCCTGAATTCTCTATGTTTTGAAAAGTTTGAAGATTTACGAAATGGTTAAGCGCAACAGTCTGCCCTTGTTTTGATATTATGTTAAGGTTAATGAGTTGAATTTTATATAAAGACTATGTTAATATAAAATTAGATTATATATACTTGTGAAGATTTTGGTAGCGGTTCAATACGGCCCAAAATCGTACGTAATACTTAACTAATATTGTCTGGCAAGATCGGCAGGCAATCGACAAGGTCCAGGTCGGGCCTGCTGTAATCCAGGAGGGTAAAATGTACGCTTTGACTTATCTTCAATTGATGGCGCTTCGCTTGCGGAAAGACAAATCTGGCGCCGTCGCTACCGAGTATGCGTTCTTAATCGCGTTTATCGCGATCGTCGCCGCTATCGGCATGGTGCTGTTGGGTCAAAACTTGAGTGCGTTCTTCAACGCTATCGGCGAGGCACTTGCAAATGCCGGTGACGCCATTCCGGACCTGCCCACCGGCACGTGATCGGTCGGTCGAGACACGCTCTCGACGGCACGGAACGACACGATCGGGGTCGGCGCTCACAAGCGCCGGCCTTTTTCGTTGTTCACAGGCATTAGATTGACCAGGTATCCGACGATCCAGGCTCGCTGACGACGGCCGTGGCGAGACAGCTCAGGCTCGCAAATCGCGTTTAATTTTCCGGCAATGGAATGAATTCGCTATCCCCCGGCACCTTATCGAAGCGGTCGTTCGCCCAGTCGTCTTTAGCCTGTTCGATCCGGTCTTTCGAACTCGATACGAAATTCCACCAGATGTGCCGCGGGCTGTCCAATGGTGCACCACCGAGCAGCATTGCCCGGCTTTCTTCTACGGCATCGAAGGCGATGTCGGCGCCGGGCGCGAACACCGCCATTTTTCCAGGAGTGTACGTCTCGCCGTCGATGTCGATGGCGCCATCGGCGACGTAGAGCGCCCTTTCCTCGTAGTCACTCGGCAGCGTCACGGACGCACCTGCGGGTAGTAGTGCATCAACGTAAAACACATCCGCGAGAAAGTTTTTGTCGGCGCCGTATGGCCAAAGGCGCTGCCGGCGATCAAGCGCAGGGTCGCCGCCCCTTGCGTAAATTCAGGCAAGCTATCGGCTGGATGGTGGAAAAAGCTCGCTTCTGTTTCTTCGTCAGCCTTCGGTAGTGCAACCCAAGACTGAATTCCGTTCAGTCGATGCTCGGTGGCGCGGACCTCAGCCGATACCCTTTCCGAGTGAACGATACCGCGTCCGGCTGTCATCCAATTAACGTCGCCGGGCCGGATTGGTTGTTCGAATCCGAGACTGTCGCGGTGCAGAATTTCGCCTTCGAATAAATAAGTTACGGTGGCGAGGCCGATATGAGGGTGGGGACGGACGTCGATGCCCTCGCCGCGCTGGAATCGGGCTGGCCCCATATGGTCAAAGAAGACGAACGGACCGACGTTGCGCAATTTCGCAGCCGGCAAGACGCGTCGAACTGTAAATCCGCCGAGATCGCGGTCGCGTGGTTCGATTACGGCGGTGACAGATTTGTTCATTGTAAATTTCCCCGGCTCGCGCGGTGGCTCAAGCCTAGGTAGGATCGGCGCGCTGGATCGGCAAGAAGCCATATCGTGGTATTCGGCTTTGGTCGAGCCACCCGGTAAGTTATGCGCTCGTGCGTGCGACACTGATGATAAGGAGTTTTGGCAATGAACGCGACGATTGACGACCCGCTTTCCCGGTTCGATATTTCTGGAAAATCTGCCCTCATCATTGGCGGCACCGGAACGTTGGGGAGCGCGGCGGCCCGGGCGCTTGCCGCGGCTGGCTGCGATCTGACCCTGGCCGATCGGAATAGCGATGGGTTGGCGGCGATGGCTGAAGAGCTAACCGCCGCGGGCGCTCATGTTGCGGTGGTGGAGAACTGGCCCGACACCGAAGCCAACGCGGCGGCGATCGTCGACGCCACGGTCGAGGCCCATGGCGTTCTCGATTTGATGTTTATCGCGCTTGGCACCAACGATGTCGCCTACATTGAAGATCAGCCGTTCGAAGACTGGCGCAAGGTGATGATCGCCAACCTCGACACCCATTGGCTGGCCTGCCAGGCAGCAGGCCGCCAGTTCGCAAAACAACCGGCAAACGGCGCCCGCAATAAGGTCGTCGTCGTTTCGTCGACGCGCGGCCGTCATGGGCTGCCAAGCGGCTACACAGGCTATTGCGCCTCGAAATCGGGGCTCGATGGTATGGTCAAGGCGCTGGCATGCGAGTGGGGTTCGAAGGGTGTCAATATAAACGCGATCGGCCCCACGGTGTTTCGCTCGCCGCTGTCCGAATGGATGTTCTCCGACGAGGAACCGGGCAGGTCGGTACGCGAAAAAATGCTCGACCGGGTGCCGCTCGGACGGCTGAGCGAGACCGACGACCTGATCGGCGGATTGATCTACCTATTGTCGCCGGCGGCCGATTATGTCACCGGCCAAACTCTCTATATCGACGGCGGTTACACCGCGGATTAGTGGCGCCGGGCGGCGAACGCTGACGGTTCCCAGAAACGGTTGTCATCGACCTGTGTTTCGAGGGAGAATTGGCGACACCAATAAAAGGAGCCATAAATGTCCTATTCGACCCCGGCGGCGCCCCAATTGGATGCGCTCGACGACTTGGCGTCGCGTTATGTCGACGTCGACGCAATGCCGTGGACCGACCTACCCTTCGAGGGTGTTCAGGCCAAAGTGTTGCTACGCGACGAGCACGGCGTCCGCACGGCGCTGGTGCGCATGGCGCCGGGCGCCGAAATACCTTTTCACGAGCACACCGGCCTCGAGCAGACCTATATGCTCGAGGGCAGTCTCAGCGACCATGAGGGCGAAGCTACCGCCGGGCAATATGTCTGGCGTCTGAAAGGCAACCGCCACATCGCCCGTTCGCCCGATGGCGCGCTGATGCTGGTGATGTTCGAGACGCCCAACGTCTTCCTGTCCGGTGAATTGGAAGGCCTGACGATGGAGCAATTCATGGCTCAGCAGGCGGCTGAGTAGGGGATCTTCGCAACCGGTTACACCGGCTATATCGACTGTGGCGACACGGTGGATTAAGTGCGGTTTTCGGCAAACCGTGCCGCCGCGCGCCGATACGAGATTGCCTGCGACAGCAAACCGAAGAGCACGGGCAAAGTATAAGCCTGGATGAGCAGCGGCACCGGAATACCGGCCAAGCTTCCCGTCTCGAAGAGAGCGGCGGTTAGGGAAATCGAAGCATTGACCGTTCCCACCAGCAAGCCGGTTAGTACTGCCTTCGCGGGAATACCGTGCGCCCACACCGTGTCGAGAAAGCGTTCGCCGTTCGGCAGCGGCCGACCGTCGCGCCGCGCTTGGAGAATACCCAGGATTTGCGACAGCGTAACGACGACGAACGGCGTTATATAGACCAGTGCGAACGATAGGAGATCGAGTTTCGTTGCACCAAATACGGCGCCGGGTTGGTTGATCGCGCTTAGGATCGACCCCAAAATCAGCGCCACTACGAAGGCGCGTGCGAGAAATGACGAAGAGATAATCGATACCCATCCTGGCATCGCAAAAGGTCTCGTAGCGGGCTTGTGTGTCGTATTTAGCGTCATGGTCTTTTGTCCTTTATGTCGTACCCCGCGCGCGGTCGCGGCAGGCGCTGCAGTGGGGGTCTGCAGTGGGGGTCTGCAACGCCCGCTGTAGCGCTTAGGCGGCCTGCAGCGCAGCGCCAACACGGCCGTTTGCTTCGCGCCGCAGCGCCCGCACTTTCAAGATCACCACCACATGGGCGATGATGAACAGCGGGACGAAGAAGCTGGGGAACAGGATGAGCGGCCACACCTCCATGGGTGCGCTGGTTACCGCGCCGGAAAACACTGCCGGGTAGGCGCCCGAGGCGAGCGTGGCGGCGACAACGGCGACCGCAAAGTCGAGCAGCCCGAGCGCATGGAATGTAATAAACCGTCGGCTGGTCGCAAATGTTGGGTCGCGGACCAACCGTGCGACGACGAAGGGCGCGGTAAAACCGATCAAAATGTCGCCGAAACCAGCGGGCCATGCGAATGCGGCCGGCAGAGCGTCATGGGCGTAGAGAAACAGGAACGAAAAGCCCAAAACGCGCCAGTGTTGCAGCATGGTCAAGGTGCGCAGATCCTGCGTCAGGACGAAAGTGCGCAGTCGGCTCGACCGGGAGTAGGCGGTAAAGAATAACGCTACCGGGACAATAACGGTGAACGCGATCGGCCTGAACGGCAGGCTTGCGTCGACGGCGACGAGACCGGTGCTGCCGATGTAATAGGCGGCGGCCGCCAATGCTGCGATGAGCGCCGTGACAACAATTTTCGTGGACTTACTCCATTCGTGCGAGGTGTGTAGATCGGTCATCGGTTTACTCCCATATAAAAGTGTAGATACACATAATGAGCCAAAAAATTATCTTTGGGTTAGTGAAACTGCCACCGCCAAATCGCCGAGCAGGCCAGCCCAGCGTTCCTGGCCGAGGCCATCGACCATCTGGGTTTGTGCCTCGCGCCACAGCGGTAATGCCTGGTTAAAAAGCCGCTTTCCCTGCGGGGTTAGACGTACGTTGCGAATCCGCCGGTCCTCACCGGGGGAAGTAGCGACCAGTTTTCGCTTCAATAACGGCTGTAGATTCCGGGTCAGGGTGGTGCGGTCCATCACCATGAAATCAGCGAGTTTGCTCAGCGGCATCTGCCCTTGTTTCGACAGGGTCGCCAGAACCGTGAATTGCGTCGCTTTCAGATTGGCCGGCTGCAGAGCGGCGTCGTAAACCTGCGAGATTGCCCGTGACGCCTTGCGCACATTCGCAAGCGTGCAGGCGGATACGTCCAAGGGCTTTAACCGGGACTTCATCGTGGGTCGGTTTGTCATATTAGATGTATATACACCTATTATTTCATTTTCAAGAGCAATCCTAAAAATATGTCGGTGAAATCTTTTGACGAACTGGCGCACCGGCGCAACGCAAGGATTCAAAACGAGCGCCTAGTCGGCGGCTTCAGACGGCGGCGCCAACTCCGGCGTCGTAAACGCCTCCAGTCCGCGGTCGATACCTTGGACTTCGTGGGTTCCCAAAGCCGCCAATTCCTCGGGGAATTCCTCGTTGAACGCCGCTGAGGCAACGAGCGGTGTCTGCAGTTTTTTCGACAGGCCGTCGAGCCGGGCGACCTCGTTGGCGGCCGGTCCGATGACGGTAAAATCGAGGCGCCGGTCGCTGCCCACGTTGCCATACATGACCTGGCCGACGTGCAGCGCGATACCGAAGTTGATTTCCGGAAGGTCATTTCCGGACCGCGCTTCGTTGAGCCGTTCGGCCCGGGCGAGTGCGTCCTTCGCTGTCATCAGCGCCGCCCGGCACATGTCCGCTGCGGGGCGCGAGACTTCTTCTATTGGGACGATCGCCATCACCGCGTCGCCGATGAATTTTAGCACCTCGCCGCCATGATCGAGCACCGCGCCAGCGGTGCAATCGAAATAGTCGTTCAACGTCACCAGGTAGTCGTCGAGGGGCGTTTCATCGGCCAGGCGCGTCGAATCGCGCAGATCGCAATACCACAGCACGCAATCGATCAGTCGCCCATCGCCGCGCTCGACAAGCCCGTCGAGCACGTGGCCGCCCGAATATTTGCCGAGATAGGTGTCGAGCAGGGCCTGCGCCAGGTCGTAGGTCGTCGTCGCCTTGATCGCCATCGCCAGCGGCATCGACATCGCTTTGAGGTACGCGATCTCCATGTCGGAAAATCCACCTGACCGTCGGGTGGAGAAGGCACCGAGCACTCCGGCCAAGCCCGGCGGTAGGTCGGCCCACAACATTTCCTCGGTGCGACCGTAGGATTGAAAAAAACGCGAAATAGTCTGTGTTCCCTGTCGCACGCAAACGGTCAAAAATAGGAAAATTCTGTTTTAAATCCGGTTGCTCAAGGCGTTGATGCAAAAACGGAACGCCGGTCGACGCCATTTGGAAGAACGGCGTGTTCTGAAATTCCGGGGTCGTTAAGGAGCCGCGCGCGACCCGGTTGACCGCCACTTGGTCATGATCCGCTTCCCACACGATGTCGAAAGCGCCGAATACCGGGTGCAATATCATCCCGCCGACACTAATCCGACTGATCGGAACACCACCGGCGACCAACCGCCGGCCGAACCCTTGAACCAGGTCGCTGACGGTCGTCTCATGCAGGCCCTGCTGCAGAGTCCATTGCGCCAGACCGTCGAACAATGGGGAAAAGGGCGGTGCATCACTCATGGATCGGTCCACTGTTGGGCGCTGCATCGCCGTCCACGCCCTGGTCAGGGTATAACGCAGCAAAGCTCAACCGCACCAATTTTGCGGCGGCAGATTTTCGTTGTTCCGGCCGCTTTGAGCAAACGCTAATTTGATTTCAACGGTCTTGTGCGTGGCGAACGGCAGATCTGACAATCGGCGTTATCTACTGCGTCCGCTAAATGCTAATTTGTGAAAGGTCCGTCATTGTCGGGCCACGCAAGCTTGGAGTGTACAGATCAGCATGAATTCCGTATCGACCGGCCCCGGCACCGCATCCGGCAATTTGCGCGGCATCGGCTGGATGGTGCTGACCGGCCTATTATTTGTCGGGGTTACTGGCATTGTGCGGCACCTGGGCACCGATATGAGCGCCCCCCAAGCTGCCTTCATCCGCTATACCTTCGGGTTTCTCTTGATGATCCCGATTTTTTTACGACTCGAGACCGTAAGGCTGCCGAGACGGATCCTTGGGATGCATCTCGTCCGCGGGCTACTACATGGCACTGGTGTGTCCTTGTGGTTTTTTGCCATGGCGCGTATTCCGATCGCCGAAGTTACCGCGCTCGGCTTCACCGCGCCGATCTTCACGACCATCGGGGCGGCCCTGTTTCTCGGTGAGAAGATGAAAATGCGTCGAATTGGCGCCGTGCTGGTCGGCTTTGGCGGAACCCTGATTATTCTCAGACCTGGTTTCGAGGCGATTAGTATCGGCGCTGTGGCGCAAGTCGCGGCGGCGCCGGTGTTCGCCGGTTCGTTTTTAATCGCCAAGAAGCTGACAGAGACCCAGTCGAGCATCTCCATCGTCGCTTATTTATCGGTCGTCGTCACAGTGGTGTTGCTGCCGCTTGCCGTACTGAACTGGCGCACCCCGACTTTGACGGAATTGGGATTTTTGTTCCTCGTCGCCGTGCTGGCGACCGCCGGCCACGTTTCCTTGACTCAAGCCTTCCGCAGCGCCGAGATCACGGTGACCCAGCCGGCGCAATTCTTGCAATTGGTCTGGGCGACGGTCCTCGGTCTGCTGGTATTCGGCGAACAACCGGTGCTATGGACGTGGGTCGGCGGCGCCGTCATCGTCGCCAGCGCGACTTATATTTTTCACCGCGAAACCCGTGAGAAGAGAATGGCGGTATCGCGGCCGATGGAAAGTACACCGGCGACGGAACCGCGTTAAGGCCGCCAGAACGAGAGGCTATACGTGTTCTTTCATGTACGTTTCCATCATGGTCGCCAGCAGAACCGGTGTTTCGTACATCGGATAGTGGCCGGCATTGTCGATCGTTTCCAGCCTCGCGTTGGGATACCATTTGAGGAACGTCTCGCGCATAAATTCGGCCTGTAAAGCTCCATCGTATTGGCCGATTACCACCAGAAATGGAGTTTCGAGCCCGTCGGCCTCGGCGGCAAAATCGGTCTTCGCCCACGCCGTCAGATAACCGCGAAAGGCCTCGACCGTCGAATTGGCGAGCGAACTGCGGGTCATCATGTCGAGCCAGCGCTGGGTTAATCTGCCGCCGGTGCCAAAATCGGTCACCGCGGTGCGTTTTTCGGGTTCGTCGATTGCACCCGCAAACAGCGCCTCGGTTTCATCGTCGAAGGTCACGCCCGATGCCGGCACCGGGGTCAGCGCAATGGCGCATTGCACCCGCTCGGTGGCGTCGAGGGCGACGCGCTGTACCGCCATGCCGCCCATGGAATGTCCGACCAGATGGAACCGTTGCCAGCCGAGGTGGTCGGCCAGCGCGATGGCGTCGGCGGAAATCTCCGCCATCGAGTAGTTGCCAGTGATATTTCGCGATTTGCCGTAGCCGCGGTAATCGACGAAGGCATAGGTGAAAGTGTCGGTGTCGAGGAAGTCGAACATCGGCTGGAACACCGAATAGTCGCCCATCCAGCCATGCAGAACGATGACACCCTGCGGGCCGGAACCATGCAATGTGTGTCCGATGATCATCCTTGCTTCTTCCCTGCCGACGCGCCGCGCTGACGGCCCGTAGTTTAGCGGGCGCGGGTCCCGCCAACCAGCTACTGCGAGGTCGCCTCGGCGCCGAAGACGCGGTCGGCGTTGCCAAAAGCGATCGCTTCGGCAGTTTCGCGCGGCAATTGATCGAGCCAGTTGCGGTGCTCGTTGATCAACGATCCGTACACATCCCAGCGATCGTTGATGTAGGTATCGGTGCCGATCATGAACCGGTCGGTGTGGCGAATAAATAAGCGCCGCCACGACGGACCGAGTTTGCCGCCGGGCGCAATATCGCCGGCGCGAAACGCCACTTCCGCCGTTAAACGAGCGTAGCGGTCGAGCATGTTCGCGACCACATCGGCCGGCTCGACCATGCCGGCATGGGCCCACAGGATTTTCAAGTTCGGTTCCACATCGAACAGCGCCGCGATGGGACCGGCGCCAGAATGAACGTGCAGCGCGATATTGTGCGCCACGGCGAGCGCCGCCACCCGTCGCATCGTCGGTGTTCGTGCGTCATCGTCGTCGAACAAGTGAAATTCACCGATACCGCGGTAGAAACCGTTTTTCAGTCTGCCTTCCAGATAAGCGACGATTTCGGGTGAGCGGTACCAGTTTCCGGCATGCAGATCGCCATGATAGGGGCGCAGCACGGGCACAACCCGGCGAACATCACGGCGGCGGAGGATCAATGTGCCGTCGTCTGGTGTGCTCGAGACCAGCGCCCGGTCGACCCCGGCAGCGTCCAATTTTTTGAACACAGCGTCGGCATCATAAACGGTCCAGGCTTGGCTACTATAATGGACGTGGGTGTCGAAAATCGGCAGGCGATCGTCGGCCGCGATTGCCGAAGTTGGTAGGGCAACCACGATCGCTAGGACCGAGACCATGCAACGCCAAAAAATGGCAAATTCACGATTGTCGATACTGTGCATCTGGCTGTCGTTGGGGTTGCCCATGGCTTCTCGCTTGCAGAATAATTTTGCCGTCTATCAGCTCGACCGAGTTTAGTCAGGTTACGCCCAGCGCCCAAAACAATACTTCGGTGCTGCAGCTACGCGCGCCCTCGACACGGTCGTCTGGCGCTCTTAGGTTGGCAAAGATTTTCCAGGAGGTGATCATGGGTGCGGTCCGCAACGTTCTCTTCATCATGTGCGATCAGTTGCGCGCGGACTATCTGTCGTGCATGGGCCACAAAAGCTTGCAGACACCACATATCGATGCGCTTGCCGCCGACGGTGTGACCTTCGACCGTGCCTACGTTCAATCGCCGATCTGCGGGCCGTCGCGCATGTCGTTTTATACCGGGCGTTACACTTTTTCCCATGGGTCAACGTGGAACAATGTGCCGCTGTCAGTCGCTGAGTGGACCATCGGCGACTATCTGCGCCCACTTGGCGTGCGCACTGCGCTGGCCGGCAAGACCCATATGGCGGCAGATATAGAGGGCATGGCCCGGCTTGCCATCGACCCGCAATCCGAACTCGGCGTGCCGCTCAGTGAATGCGGGTTCGAACCCTATGTCCGCGATGACGGTCTGCACCCAACCGGATTTGTCGACCCCGATCTGGCCTATAACGCCTATCTGCGCAGCCTTGGGTACAATGATGAAAACCCCTGGCAAAATTTGGCCAATTCGGGCGAAGGGCCGGACGGTGAGATTCTCGACGGCTGGTACATGCGGCATTCGAGCCACGCCGCGCGCGTCCCGGAGGAGCATTCCGAGACGGCGTGGATGACCAATCAGGCGATGCAATTCATCGAACAGGCCGGCGACGACCCGTGGTGCCTCCACCTGAGTTACATAAAGCCCCATTGGCCCTATATCGTGCCGGCGCCTTATCACGACATGTATGGTCCCGGCGATTTGCAGGCAGTGCATCGTGACCCGGCGGAGCGAGACGATCCCCATCCGGTCTATGAGGCCTTCATGCAAAATGAAGAGAGCCAGAACTTCCAACGCGACGAAGTACGTGAGACCGTCATTCCGGCCTATATGGGCCTGGTCAAACAGATCGACGACCATATTGGCCGGCTGACCGCTTTTTTAAAGGAGCAGGGGCGTTTCGACGATACCCTTATCGTTTTCACCAGCGACCATGGCGACTATTTGGGCGACCATTGGTTGGGCGAGAAGGACCTGTTCCACGAAGAATCGGTCCGCATACCCCTAATTGTCCGCGACCCCGACACAGCGGCCGATGGGACGCGCGGCCGGCGCGAAAACCGCCTGGTCGAGGCAATCGATCTGCTGCCGACTTTCTATGATGTGCTCGGCGGTAGCGAGGCGATCAACCACCGCGTCGAAGGCCGCTCGTTGGCGCCGCTGCTACGCGGCGGCGAGGTCGAGGGGTGGCGCGATGCCGTGTTTAGCGAGATGGACTACGCCTTTCGTGAGCCGCGGCTTTTCCTCGGTCTGCCGCCCGATGCCGCGCGTATTTTCATGGTGCGCACCGACGCCTGGAAATATCTGGTCCACGAAGGGTTCCGCCCGCAGTTATTCGATCTCAAGGGCGATCCCGACGAATTTGTCGATCTCGGCGAAAGCCCAGCGCACGAAGACGTGCGCCGGGAGATGCACGAGCGGCTATTTACCTGGATGCGCCGGTTGCGCACCCGCACAACAGTCTCCGACGCCAAGGTCGCCGGAGTTGCGGGTCATGTGAAAGACAAGGGCATCTTAATCGGCGTCTGGTAACGCCGCACTGCTAGTCGAAATTGTTTTTCTTGCCCTTCCTGACGTAGGCGATGACATCACTGATGTGACGCTGACCATGGTGACTGCTGTCTGCGGCGACCTGGGAAAACATTTGCATGGCTAACCCGGCGTCGAAATCTGCGGTCATTCTCCGCTTCCACGGACGTCGAATGACCTGGGTGGTCATCCGGCGCGTTGTGCGCGGCTGGGTCATAATCTGGTCGGCAAGTTGGTAGGCGCGCTCCAGCAGTTTGTCACGCGGCACGACCTCGTTCACCATTCCCCACTCGAGTGCTTGCTGGGCGTCGATCGCTTCGCCGGTAAGCAACGCGTAGGCCGCCCGCTTGGTGCCAAGTAATTCCTGGAAACAGATATTTATGCCGTCCCCGGGGACCGACCCGATGTCGTAGTGCAAATCGTAAATAATCGTATCTTCACTACAGATCGTGAGGTCGCACATCAGGCAAAGTTCGGTATGAAAACCGGGGCCGTTGAGGGCGCCAATGGTGGGAATTTCGAGATCGTTCAAGAGCGAGTACAAATTGACCCTGCCATCTTTGAAGGCGTACTCGTAGGCCCAGTAATTCAGATCATCTGATTCAATTTTGAAACCTTCGGGATCGGGTTCCATCATGAAATTATCGCCCGTTCCGGTGAAAATCATGATTTCGTTTTCCGGGTCGGCGCCGACGGTTTTGAAAACCTGCGCCACCGAACGATGATTTTCGACGCTCAATTGAATGGGGCCGCCCGCGGTATGGGCTTGGACCAGAATGACGCCGTCGTCGCGCCGCTCCAGAATGTAGTTGTCCTTGAACACTTCCTTGTAGTCTTCGAACTTTGGGTCGGGTATGAACTTGACTATCGACATGATGTTTTCCCCTCTCTTGATTGACCATCGGTGAATTGAATCGCCGCTGTCGCGAACAGACATGGACACAGCGACAGCGGTTAAGATCGTACAAAAACCTCAATGTTGGGATGAGCTACCTGCGTCGGCAAAACCGATTGGTTTAGGCTAGGCCTGGCACCTATCCTGCCAGTGCAATTTACACTGAATCAAAAACATTAGGTAGGCTCTGGACTCCGTATTGAGGGCGTCGGTCGCGCTATCCGCCATCGTATTCGATCGGCTCGGCACCATAGTGAGACATCAAAAATCCAATCGGCCGCTGTTGCTCTTCGTTCAGATGACCGATCAGACCGATCGTGCGGGCGAGGATCGGGATGCCGCGGACGGCGCCCTTGGGCACGTCGAGATCGAGCAGCACGGCGGCCATCGGACCGGTGAGGTTCATCGGCAGTGCCTTTCCCCACACCGCCTCGACTGCCGCTGGAAATTCCCGCAGTAGCGCCACATATTGGCCACTGACGCCGCGCTTATCGGCCAGCGCCAGTACCCGTTCGGCGCGGGGATCGATTGGGTGATGGATCGGATGCCCGAAGCCGGGCAGGAACTTGCCGGCGGCCTTGTACTCAGCGCATATCTCGCGCGCAGCGTCGGCGGCCGATAAGCCCTCTTCCTCGATCCGCTGGCGGGTCGCATCGAGCATCTCCGCAACTTGCTCGGCGCTGCCCAGGATGACCGATCCGACCCCCAGAATGCCAGCGGCGACGGCGGCCTGCAACGCTTCGGGCGCCGCGGCTAGGGTCATACGCGCGGCCTGAACGCTGGGCACCAGGCCATGCTCGGCCAACGCCACAACCAACAGATCAAGGAAAAATGCCTGATCCTCGGTCGGCTCCTTGCCGGTCAGGTGGAAATAGAAGAACTCTGCTATCGACACTTGGCCCATCAACTCATTGCACAAATCCTTGCCGCGAATGGTGATCGATGCCGCGTCCGACGTTTCAATCGCCGATTTGGCTTCGCCTTTCTTGCCGATCAGCATGGTTCGTTCTCTTTCCTTTTAGGGTTACCGCCAGATGCCGTCCTTGTGCGAAATCGCTGCTATTTGCCGACCATAATGCGATTTAGGCAAGCTGAGATTGTTTCGCATATGTGAAATTATTTTCAGGTGCATGAACTATTCTTGACTCCTACCGCGCTCCCTCGCGTAAGATAATCGGCGAAAGATCAACATGAGTTGCGATCGACTGAACGCAACCGGCACAGGAGAACGACACTATGGAATACGGCATGTTTTCGATGCCCCTCCGGCCCCCCGGAGGCGATGTCACAAAGGAGTACCATCTGGACATCGAGACTTTTGTGCTGGGCGATCAGCTTGGTTACAGCGAAGGTTGGATGGGTGAGCATTACACCATTCCGTGGGAACCCGTTACGGCGACCGATTTATTCGCCGCTACCGTGTTCGCGCGCACCGAACAAATCCGTGTCGGCACCGGCGTGGTGTTGCTGCCCATGCACGATCCGCGTTTGGTCGCGATGCGCATCGCCTATCTCGACCATTTATCGAAAGGCCGATTGAATTTCGGCATCGGCGCCGGCGGCGCGCCGACCGATTTCCAATTCTGGGATATCGACTACCAGGAAGGCGAGCACCGCGCGCGCATGCGCGAATCGATCGAGGTCATCCAGCGTTTGTGGACCGAGGACGAACCGTTCGAGCACAACGGCAAATACTGGCAGTTCAAGGTGCCCGAGCCGATGATGCATGTACCGCTCTATCACCACATACGGCCCTATCAGGACCCCCATCCACCGATCGCCGTCGCCGGCTTGCACAAAGCGTCGGAGTCGCTGGTCACCGCCGGCGAGCTGGGCTGGATCCCGATGAGCATCAACTACCTGCCGGCGTTCAATCTGATTACCCATCGGGACGCGGTGTGCGCAGGCGCGAAGAAGGGCGGGCGGCCGACGCCGAGCCGGCGCGATTGGCGTATCGCGCGCGAAATTTATGTCGCCAAGACCGACCAGGAAGCTCGCGATCATGTGCTCAACGGCCCGATCGCCGCCGCTTACAGCAACTACATGTTCAACGTGCTGCAATCGCTCGGCGTCGTCGATCTTTACAAAACCGATCCGGATATGCCCGACGAAGCACTGACGGCGGAATATGTTTGCGACAACATCTGGATCGTCGGCAGTCCCGATACGGTCGCCGGAAAACTCGAGACCCTCTACAACGATGTCGGCGGTTTCGGCACCGTGTTACAGATTCAGTACGCCTACGAACCGTTCAAACAGTGGACCGACAATATGGAATTGTTCGCCAAGGAAGTGATGCCGGGTCTCAAGCACTTGGTGCCGGAAGAGGAGTCGGCTGCGGCGGCGCAGTGAGATAAGAATCAAACGAGAGCCAACGAGTAAGGAGTACCAATATGTCGGTTGCCGCAGAGATCAAATCCTCTGTCACACCAGACGTTGCCCGGTGTATTGCGGTGGAAGAAATTCCGATCGTCGATGTTGGCGCCTATTTGTCGGGCGACATCGAGGCGCGCGAACAATTGGCGGTCGACCTGCGGGCGATCCAGGAAAGTCTCGGTTTCTACGTCATCGTCAATCACGGGGTGCCGCAGGACCTGATCGACCGTAGTTTCGAGCAGGTCGCCGAGTTGTTCGCCCTACCCCTCGACACCAAGATGAACTACCGGGTCGACTACCATCACATCGGCTATATCCCCGATAAGGCGAGCGTTTTGCGCTGGTCGAAGGTCGCCGAAAATCAGAAAAAGGATCTCAACGAAGCCTGGGCTTTCATGCGCGAGCGCACGCCCGACGACCCCAAGGTAATCGCCAACGTCCGCCACCGCGGGCTCAATAATTGGCCCGAGGAATTACCGAACTTTCGCGCAACTTTGCTCGAGTACCAAGAGACAATGGCGGTGTTGGCGCAAAAAATGCTGCCGGTCTATGCCCGGGCGCTCGAGTTGCCGGCGGACTATTTCGACGAAATGTTCTCGCTGCCCGAATATTACAATCGCTGCGCCTGGTATTCGCCGGCCGAGACCGAGGAAGGACAATTTGCTCTAGCGCCGCATGCCGACCATAGCTCGATCACCTATCTGCCGCTGATGGACGTGCCGGGGCTCGAAGTTATGGCGCCGTCGGGCAAGTGGATCGAGATCGCGCCCTTGCGCGGCGGCGTTGTCGTCAACACCGGCGAGTTCTTGAACCGCTGGACCAACGGGCGCTTCATCGCTACGCCGCACCGCGTCGTACCACCGAAAAAGGATCGCTACGCGCTGACCTTCTTTTTCAACTGCAACGATGAGACCGTGGCCAATCCCTTGCCGACCTGTATCGAGCCGGGGGCCGAGCCCAAGTATGAACCCATGTCATTCCACGATTTCTTCATCACTTACATGGACGGTAACTACATCTACCGGACCGCGGAGATGGATGAAGAGTAGAGACCCGACGGCAAGAATCGGGGGACACTGGTAGGGGCGGGCGCTGTCGAGCGTTCGCCCTTACTTATGTCGGCGCTGTCATCGTTGGCAATTTATGCATAGTCGCCGTGAGGTTTAGGCGTGCAATACCCGCCAGGATGGAATAGAGGGGGTAAACGTGTAGGAGCTAACGCGTCGACACGCCTCAAAAGACTATCGAGCGTTGAGGAGAGGGATTTTGAGATGAGAAGTTTGGCTAGTCGGTTACTGTTTACAGCACTCATATCAGCCGTTGTGACACTGTCGGCGAACGCGGTTTCGGCCGCCGATGAAATGACCGAAACGGCACGTGCGGCGCTGGTCGCTTTTACCGAGGCGGTGCTCGCGGGACCGCAGACACTGGCGCCCCTGCTGGCGCCGGAATATCAGATCATGCGCGCCAATGGCGTCGGCTATGACCGTGACGCTTATTTAGACCGAGGTGCCGGGACAGTTTCAGCGCGGCCGGATTTTTCGCATGAAGAACTTGTCGTCACCGCCGCCGACGAAGTGATGGTTGTTCGCTACTTTCTTAGGATCGACGAGACGATCGATGGCAAGCCGGTCAAACGCCGCG